>NZ_JBHYZP010000014.1:0-187892 GCF_042752355.1 Streptomyces sp. NPDC059255 | reverse complement strand
TCCGCGCAGGGCCATACCTCCTTGACCCACCCGGCCACCGCGTCGTCGTCCCGCTCGATGGCGCGTCGGGCCGGGACCTGGCAGGACCAGCCGTTGCGCACCAGGAGCTTGCGCACGCCCTGGATGGTGCAGTTCAGGTGGAAGCGTCGGCCGATCACCGTCTTCACACGGCTCAGGGTCCAGCGTTGGTCTTCCCAGCCGTGCGCGGCGGGCCCCTTGGCGAGCTCCGCCTCCAGCTGGGTGAACTGCTTCTCGCTCAGCCTCGGCAACGATGCCGGCCCCTGTGACCGCAGAGCCCGCGGACCGCCCTCGTCCCACATCTGCCGCCATCGCTGCACCGAGCGGACGCTGACCCGCAGGTCCCTGGCGATCACCGAGCTCGCCTCGCCCTGGGCGAAACTCTCGGCGGCCTTCAGCCGTAACACCTCGCGGAACTGCTGCCGTTCGGCGGTCAGCCCGCCCCCTTGTGGATACCGCATGCTCCGGTGATACCGCACGGACGACGAGCCGTCAGCCCCTACGACTCCACGAGTTCAACCTCAGTAGGTGTGCCGCGGAGTCTCCGCGGTCACGTCGAAAACGCGGCGCACGTAGTCCAACGGCACCTGCGCGTGGAACAAATCCTGGATTGCATTATGGAGAGAGTTCACAGTGCTAGTCCGGAGTCAAGAATTTTTGCCGCCTTGCCGATTGATCCCGGCATCAAGAACCTGTAGGTTCTAAACGTTATTTCGATGGAGTTGTGCCCCATCTATTCGGCCACATCGGTAATCGGTATGTTATTCGAGAGGTAGTTTGAGGCGAAGTAGTGGCGCATCGAGTACAGTCGAAGATCTTTCGATATTCCCGAATTCTTTCGGGCTTTGTTCCATCTGTAGCTCGTTATCCCGTTGGTCCAGTGGTTTGCATGGCTTGTTCGGAGCAGGAACTCTTGTTCGCTGTTGCCGCTTTTCTTTATGTAGTCAAGTATGGCCGACCGTGTCTTTGGTGGAAGGGGGACTTCGCGGAATTCTCCTTTCTCGCGGTGCTTGAGGGGGGTGCGTGCTCCTGACTTATTGTGAATCTGTTCGGTTATCCTGTAGACGTCATCGGCGACAATGTTGTTGATATTGACTGCGCATGCCTCTGCGGTTCGAAGGCTGCATCCGGACATGACGTCAACGAGCAGTCTGATTTCATCATCGCTCTCTCTCGCGAGGCGAATCTCTTCGAGGCTCGGTACCACTACTCTCTCGGGGGAGTATTTGGGTTGAATTACTCCATCCATTGCGTTGCAAATGGTTGCACCTTGGCGTTCGGCCGCCTTTAGGGCGGATCGGAGGGTCTGGAAGGAGCGGTATTGGATGCTGTCGCTGACCTTCTCTCTTTCTAGATCTATCAAGAATTTTTTCTGTGACCCGTGGAGTGAAAGTATTCATGCGTCGGCTGCCGAGTCGTGGGATCAGTCAATTATTTAGGGAAGGTTTCACCACCCTGTGTGACCCGTCCGTGAGGTGTCGCTGTTGCTGTAGCCATTCCGTGGCGAATTCCTCGAAGCGCATCTCTCCGAGCTCTCGACGTTGCTCCACGATGCCGGCGGGTGTGGTCCTCTTCTCCGTGTGTAGCTTGATGAGCCTGTCTTTGGCCTCATCCTGGGTGGGGAATCCGCTCTCCTCTCGCTGCTTGCCTTGCGCATCTCTGTACCTGATCACGTAGGAGTGCGGGCAGCGAGTAGGTTTCGAGCATGAGCATGCCTTGTGGAACGTGCCCAATGCCGCTGGCAAGGGTCTTGCTGGTCACGGCGACTGCCTCCGGTGTGATGCTGAGTTTTTGCTGACCTGTTTGCCAGGGCATGCTACCTGACCAGCGCTTTTGCGGTATTCGTGGGCGACGCGGGGGATCGCCCAAGCCCTGCGGTGAGCATGGATGTGCGGGTTTCGTCACCTCTGATGGCTCCTGACTCGCACTCATGCTGAGTCGATTCCGACTTTCCTGATGCACGGTCAGGCCGTGGTCGACCGTCGCGAGAAGCGCTGACTGTGCCGTCCCCCTGTCTGGCTTTTGAGCTGGACGGAGAGGCTTTTTCTGTGATTCGAACAGCCCGGACGCGCAGGGCGCGGCGTCGACGGGAAAGGGCGGCGGAAAGCCTTCGCCGCCCTTTCCTTACCGGTCGTCATGGCCCGGGGGCGCCGTTTCGGATACGGCTACCACCGGTACCAGCGCGACCTCCCCCTGCTGGGGCCGGCGCTCCGCGCGACAAAACCGAGCAGCCACAGGACCAGCACAGCCAGGGCGATCCACCAGAGAACCTTCACCGCGAACCCCGCCCCGAAAAGAATCAGGACGAGAAGCAGTACCAGAAGCAGCGGAATCATTTCAGTACCTCCTGAAGAATCGGATGCCCCGAATTCCCGGTGATACACGGCCTTCCGATTCGGGTGACGGAACGGCCGCGACGCCCGCGTCGGCCAGGGCCCGTTCCGGGCCGTACGGCTGACCGCCCGGTCAGGACGAGGGGATCCGGCCGCGCCAGGCGCCGCTCTTGCCGCCGCGCTCCTCGATGAACTCCTGGGAATTCCTCGAATTGCGTCCACTGGTTGTACGCGGTGTGGATCGGGACCTGGACGTCCACGGAATCCGTGATCGTGCTCATCAGGTGTCTCCTTTCGGCAGAAGGATTCCTGGGTCGACTTGCAGTTCCGAGGGGATCGAAACACCGGTCATTTGTGAGGTGCAGGCGGTACGGGAAAGCCGAGGATCGGCCGGCTCCCCGTCTGCTACGACACCGACAGGGCCGCGGCCGTCGCGCGCGCCTAGGACGAGTTCCGCTGGTCCTTGGGGCCGTGACCGGTCAACTCGGAGCTGCCGAGTCCAGCGGCGTTCGCCGGAGCCACCGGCCACGTCCGTCCGGAGGACATCGCCGAGGCCGTTTCGTGCGGCAGTGACCCGGACGTCTTCGCCGAAGCGGTGCGGCCGTACATCGACGCCGGCTTCACGGAGATCGCGCTGATCCAGATCGGCGGCGAGCACCAGGAGCCCTTCCTCGACTGGTCGGAGAAGACGCTGCTGCCCGCGCTCTGATCAGGTCAACCGAACCAGGTCCAGTCGGCCACCTTCGGCAGGTCCGTGCGGTGCTCGAGCCCGGCCTGCGCGCTCCTTCCGGAACGCAGGCGCGCAACGCCAGGGCTGGGTCGGGGACCTCTTGCGGAATCGTCGACAGGAGGGGACGCGGATGTGCTTTCTCTCCAGCCAGCCCTCTCCAGCCGGGGCCGGCTCGGGTGCCGTCAGATCTGGACGGCCAGAGTGAAGGAGTGCCCCGTCGGGTCCGAGTGGAGCCGGGTGTCCCGCGGCCCGCCATTGTCCTTGGTGTCCAGCGGCCGGGCGGATGCCCGTCCCCGGTGCCGCCGATGGCGCCATCCGCGTGTGTCCATGCGCGACGCGGGCGTCGACTGACATCCCGGCCGGCGGCGACCAGGCCCGCGGCACTCGCGTACGGCTCCCTCTGCGCGGCGGTGCCCGCTCGGGGGTGCGCCGGCTCGGACACACGCTCGCAGGGCAGGACGAACTGGTCCGCTGTCGAGGGCGTGTTCGGCGGTTGTGGGTGGCAGCCCGCGACGATGTTCGGTCAGGCGGGCCGGCCGTTGGGTATGACGCTGATGCGCGGGAGGTTCACACGGGGCGCTCGTTCTTGCGGTAGAGGTCGATGGCGAGGGCGACGGCGGCGTGGGTGGCGGGGTGGGGGTCCTGCCGGCGCCAGACGAGGTGGACCGGGACCGGTTCGGCGTCGCGCAGAGGGCGGTAGGTGATGCCGTCACGGCGGTACTGTGCCGCGGTGGCCTGGGGCGTGACGCCGATACAGCGGCCGGAGGCGATGGCGGCGAGCCAGTCGTCGATGTCGTGGACGTACTCGACGGCGGGTCGTTCGCCCTCGGGCCACAGGTTCACGGCGGTGGTGCCGGTGCGGCGGTCGAGGGCGAGGGTGCGTGTGGCGACTTCGTCCAGGCGGATGCCGCGTCGGCGGGCCCACCGGTCGTCGGAGGCAAGGGCCAGGTAGCGGTGCTCGTGGCCGACGAGGGCGTGTGACCAGGGTCTGAGGTCGAGTGGGGTGCGGATGACGGCGAGGTCGCACAGTCCTTCGACCAGCCCCCCGGTGGAAGAATTGTGGCGAATGAGCCGCAGTTCGGTCTCGGGGTGGTCGTGGTGCCAGCGGCGCTGGAATTCGGTGGTGTGCCGGCCGAAGGCGGACCAGGCGTGACCGATGTGCAGGCGGCTGTGGCCTGCTGTGGCTTCGGCGACGAGTTCGTCGGCGCCGGCGAGCAGAGGGCGTGCGCGGGCGAGGATCTGCACGCCGGCCGTGGTGGGAACGACCGTCCGGCTGGTGCGGTGCAGCAGCCGCACTCCGAGGACCTTTTCCAGGGCGAGCAGGTTCCGGGAGACGGCGGCCTGGGAGATGCCCAGTTCGAGTGCCGCGTCCGTGAAGCTGCCGGTGTCGACGATGGCGACCAGGCAGCGCAAGTGTTTCAGCTCCAGTCCGGTGGAGTTCCTTCGGCGTCCATCCATACGTTCAGCGTATCGATAGCGCTGTAGATGCATTTTGCGTATCCGCGTGGAGGCCGCACGGTGAGGACATGGTGCTGAAGAGCTCGCAGGACGCCGGGCAGGCCCTCGCCGCCGGCGGCACACCGGGCCGTGGCGGGAGCCGCCGGACCGGTGTGGCGTTGATGCTGGGCAGCGGGCTGTCCAACCAGGCCGGAGCGGCGGTGGCAGCGCTGGCATTCCCGGTGATCGGCCCGGCGGGGGTGGTCGCGATCCGCCAGTGGGTGGCGGCCGGAGTGCTGTGGGCGGTCGGCAGACCGCGCCTGCGGTCCTTCACCGCGGCGCAGTGGCGGCCGGTGCTGGGGCTGGCGCTGGTGTTCGCCGTGATGAACCTGTCCCTGTACACGGCCATCGACCGCGTCGGGCTCGGGCTGGCCGTCACGCTGGAGTTTCTCGGCCCGCTGACGGTGGCACTGGCGGGCTCCCGCCGCCGGATCGATGCCCTGTGCGCTCTGGCCGCCGCGGCCGCCGTCGTGGTGCTCACCCGGCCCTCTCCTTCCACCGACTACCTGGGCATCGGCATGGCACTGCTGGCCGCAACGTGCTGGGGCTGCTACATCGTGCTCAACCGCACCGTCGGCCGCCGCCTGCCCGGCCTGGAGGGCTCGGCCGCCGCCGCAGCCGTCTCCGGCGCCCTCTACATCCCCGTCGGCGCCCTGATGCTCTGGCAGCATCCCCCCACCCCGGCCGCCCTCGCCTGCGCGCTGGCGGCCGGAGTGCTGTCCTCGGCGGTGCCGTTCCTCGCCGACCTGCTCGCGCTACGGCGTGTCCCGGCACACTTCTTCGGAGTGTTCATGAGCGTCAACCCGGTCTTCGCCGCCCTGGTCGGCTTCGTCGTACTCCACCAGCACCTCGATGCGGCCGCGTGGGCCGCCGTCTCCGTGATCGTCGGTGCCAACGCCGTGGCCGTCACGGCGGCCTCCCGCAGCGGCCGGGGGCGGTTGACGTCCACCCCCGCGATCCAGGCCGCCTTGAACGACGGAGTGCCCGTGCCCTCGAACGCTCAGAAGCCGCGCAACAGCAGGTAGTGGGCGGAAATCGCGGCGAGCCCGAGCCCGAACACCTGCGGAGGCCGCGTCGGCACCGGCCGTCTGCGGGGCAGGCCGTCCGGCATCGGTGGCCCCGCGGTGTGGCACGGGTCACCGGAACCCCTCGGCCCGGCCGGAGAGGTAGGTGGTGTGAGGTGTACTGAACAGGGAGATCGGGAGCGCATGCGTGCACGTATCAGGGCGGGCGACCGCGAGGCGTTCGCCGCGCTCTACGAGGAGTACGCGCGGGCGGTCTACAACCACGCCTACCGGTTGACGGGCGATTGGTCGACGGCCGAGGAGGTCTTGTCCGAGACCTTCCTCGCCGCCTGGCGTACCCGTCATGCAGTCGAGCCGGAGGGTGACTCGCTGCGGCCCTGGCTGCTCGGGATCGCCACGAACAAGGCGCGCAACGCGAACCGCGGTACAGGGCGGCGCCTGGCCTTCCTGGCCCGCCGCTCCGCCCCGGAACCGGTGGCGGACATCGCGGACGCCACGGCCGGCCGCGTCGACGACGCACGACGGCTCGCCGCGGTCCAGCAGGCACTGGCCGGGCTCCGCCGCCAGGAACGCGAGGTGCTGCTCCTCTGCGTCTGGTCCGGGCTGGATTACGTCGAGGCCGCCGAGGCCCTGGGTATCCCGGTGGGCACCGTGCGGTCGCGGCTGTCCCGTGCCCGTAACCGGCTGCGACGGCTCACCGACGAGGAACTGGGCCGGACGCCGGACGGGTCCGCCCGAGACGCACGACCCGGAGCAGCGGTCCGATCCGCAAGGGAACCCCGCCCCGGCCGCGGAGAGGTAGAGAGCAGGGCCGCGTTCGTGGCCCTGCCCATCCAGGAGGAAGCCCGATGAACGACCGTACCTCCGGCCCCGAGCAGGCCGAACGCGAGGAACTGGGCCGGCTGTTGCCGGCCCCGGCCGAACGGGACCTGCCCCCGGGCCGTCATCTCCACCACAAGGACACCCTGATGCGTCTGATCGACCAGGACGGCGACCGCGCCCCCGCACGCCCCCGCCTCCTGCGCCCCGCCCTCCTGCTGCCCGCCGCCGGACTGGCGCTGGGCGGGGTGCTGCTGACCACCCTCGCCGTGACCGGCCAGGACAGCGCTCCGGCACCGTCCGCCTCGGGTACGGGTTCCCGGGCAGCGGTCCCGCGTGGTGCGACCGTGCTGCTCGACCGGATCGCCTCGGTCGCCGAGAAGAGCGGCGGACAGGCGGCCACCGGCGACCAGTTCGTGTACATCAAGACACTGCAGACCGGGAACGAAGGCGATTTCGGTGGCCCGGTGAAGCTGACCGAGCCCCGCGAGCGGGAGGTCTGGATGTCGCAGAAGGCGGGACCGGTGATCGATGTCGGCCTGATCCACCAGGACGGTTCGTACCTCCCGATCACGGTCGGGGTCCCGGACGGCGAGCCCGCCGTCGGCATCCCGGCGGGCCTCGACCGGCCGACGTACACGTGGCTGGCCTCACTGCCCACCGATCCCGACGCCCTGCTCCGGCGGCTCGGCGCCGAGATCACCCGGGACCAGAACGCGCGCGACACCCCGGCCGAGGACCGGGATCCGGCCCAGGACGCCTTCGACGCCATCGGTGAGCTGCTGCGGGAGACGGTGATGCCGCCGAGGACCGCGGCCGCCCTCTACAAGGCCGCGGCGAAGATCCCCGGCGTGACCGAGGACTCCGACGCGGTGGACGCGGCCGGCCGGCACGGGATCGGTGTGGCCCGCGACAACACTCGGACGGGTGAGCGCACCGCCTGGATCTTCGACTCGGCCACCCTGGAGTACCTGGGCGAACGGAGCTACCTCGTCAGGGATACCTCCATGGGCAAGAAGGGCACCCTGGTCCACGTATCGGCGGTCCTGCAACGCGCCGTGGTCGACGCCCTCCGCGAGGAGCCGTCGACGACGACCTGATCCCGACAGGGAGCCGCCGGGGCGTGGCTCCGCGCCCCGGCACCACGGCAGGTGAACAAGAGGCGGGACACGTGGAGATGCCGGTCCCCTCCTGAAGTGACCGGTTACGGCGCTGGGCGGACGTCCTTCTCATGTCCCGGCGAGGGCGGCGTGCTGGTTCGTGCGTCACGGACTTCCGGCAACTGCCGAAACTCTCGTGTCCCTTGGCCTCGATCCAGTGCCGGAAGGCGTTCCGGAAGGCCACCGTGGCGAGCCGCGCGATCACTTCGGCCGTCCCGGCGTTCACCTGGCGCTGCTCCAGGGCATCGCGGATCGTGGCGGTGACCGCGGCCGTTCCGGTGCGTTCGCGCTCCTGCAGCTCCGGGCCGGCGTCGATTCCCGTGCCGACCGCTCCGCCGATACGCGCCCTGCCTCCGCTGCTCGCGACCGCGGGCGGCACCTGCATGGTTCACCGCTGAGCCGCCCTGACGGCCGAGGGGCTGGGCAGCCGCGCGATCGCGGAACGCCCAACTTCTTCTCCGTGGCCGGACGCGGCCGGACAGGCCACCCGTACGGTTCCGGGCCGACCGGTGTGGCGGAGCAAGCAGGCGGTGTCTTCAAACGCGCGCACGCGCGGAACCTGCCGACCAAAAATTGCGTAGACCGCGGAGGGTCGCGGCGTGAGATCGTCGCCTTGGTCGGAATCAACGGCATACGTGGGACGGTGAGCGGTGGCCGGCTCGGACATGACCCGTGACCTGCAAGCCAAGGAGACCTCGTCCGATCCGCCGCTGTGGACAGCGGATTTCCGGCTGTTCTTCACCGCCCGCACCACCTCCTTGCTGGGCGACTCGATGCTCCCCGTCGCGATCACAGCCGCCGTGATCCAGGCAGGGTACGGGGCGAGCGGCGTGGGCTATGCGCTCGCCGCGCTCGTAGCGCCGTTCGCGGCGTTGATCATCTTTGGCGGGGTCATGTCCGACCGCTTCGGTGCTCGGCGTCTGATGGTCGTTTCGGACACGGCCAGGCTGTGCTCTCAAGGAGTGCTCGCGCTGCTGTTCCTGCTCGGTACACCGCAGTTGGGGCAGATCCTGGTGCTGCTGGCCCTGATTGGGGCGGGCGGCGCAATCTTCCAGCCGGGAGTTGCCAGCATCACCCCGCTCATAGCCCAGGACGTGCAGAAGGCCAACGCCACCCTCCGTATCTCGGAGTCCGTCTCAGTCGTCATCGGACCGTCTCTGGCCGGTCTGCTGCTGGCGGTCTCCTCTCCTGCGGTGGTGGTCGCTCTCGACGCTTTGACCTATGCGGCCAGCGGCGCCTGCCTCCTGTTGCTTCGCTCGGTCCCGATGGGCCCGGCTGAGCGGGACGGCGAATCGTCGTTCCGGGCCGATCTCGTCGAGGGCTGGAGGGAGTTCCGGGCCAGGACCTGGCTGTGGAGCGTCATCGTCGTCTTCATGCTCTGGCAACTCGCCGGGGCCGGCCCCGCTATGACCCTCGGGAACAGCGCGCTCGTCACCGACTACGGAGCATCGGCGTTCGGTCTGGTCATGTCGTCCCTCGGAGCGGGAAGTGTGCTGGGCGGGCTCGTCGCGATCAGGCTCCGCCCGCGGTATCCGCTCCGGGCCGGCGCCCTCTCCATGGTTCTTTGGGCGTTCATGCCGTTGGGTGTCGCTCTCGCCCTTCCCGCGCCGCTCATCGCCGGGTGCTACGGGGTGAGCGGCGTGGGCATGGCGTTCTGGATCGTCATGTTCCACACGAGCGTGCAGACCCACATCCCGCAGAATGTCCTCGGCAGGGTACATGCGTACGACGCGGCCGGCTCGCTGGTGATGAAGCCGGTCGGGCAGGCGGTGGCCGGGCCGCTCGCGGTCGTCGTGGGGGCCGTGCCGCTGCTGTCCGTGTCCGCGTCCATGGCGCTCGTTGCCTGCGCACTGCTGCTGGCGATCCCGGCCGTGCGCGGCCTGAAGAGCGTGGAGCGTCAGGCTGCGCCTTCAAATGATTTTGAGTAGTGAACAACTCCTGCTGCTTCAGCTGCACTTGGTGGTCGCGGGGCTGCTCGGAAGCGGCCGAAGTGCTCCGTCTCGATGAGCTGTTCCGGCTGATTCGTCTGCGCCGCTCCGTCTCTCCTGGGCGTGGCCGGGTTCAATGGTGTGCGGTGGGGCCGCGTCCGAAGGGGGCAGGGCGTGAGTGGACCGTCGCCAGGAATACCTCCGGTACCTGGGGACCCGCCGGGCCCAGTACCGGGTCCGCCGGTTCCGCCGGTGCCGAGCGCGGCGCCGGACCCAGTCCTGCTCGCGCCGGCCGACGCCACGCTCCACTCGTGATCCGGGGGCTTGAAGGCGCCCCTCCCGGGCGACCCGAATGACTGGCGGCGCCGCCGTCGAACTCGATGCCGCACCAGCCATGACCGGCTACAGGCCACGTTCCGTCACGTCCCGTGGCTCGGCCCCCCTCGCGCATCCTTCCGCACCGATCGGTTCAGAAGTGCTACAGTCTCCTCCGTATCGATCGGTACCGATCGGTACTTAAGTGAGCGGGGGGCGACCGCCTGTGCGCCGCCACTCCGCGGCAGGCGAACGTGACGAAAGTCCGCGAAACGCGAGGGAGTTCCGCATATGAGCCCCAACAAGTCCGACGGCCCCGAGCTCTCCCGCCGACCTGGCAGACGTGATGTGCTCGGCGTCACCGCGGGTGCCGGCGCTGCGGCCCTGCTCGGCCTGACGGCCGGCCCCGCCGCGGCCGCCCCGGGGGACCGGAAGCCGAGGGTGCCGAGGCTCAGGGGTTTCGCAAGACGCTTCGCCGAGGTCAACGGCACGCGGCTGCACTATGTCGTCGGAGGCCAGGGTGACCCCCTGGTCCTGCTTCCCGGGTGGCCGCGCACCTGGTACCAGTTCCACAAGATCATGCCGCCACTGGCGCGGCACTACCAGGTGATTGCCCCGGACCTGCGCGGCATGGGTGACTCCGACAAGCCCGCGGACGGGTACGACAAGAAGACCATGGCCCGGGACATCTACGAGTTGCTTCGAGCCCTCGGACACAGCCGGGCTTATATCGCGGGCGAGGACATCGGGTCGATGGTGGCGTACAGCTTCGCCGCGAACCACCCCGAAGCGACCCGGAAGGTCGCTCTGTGGGAGGCCGGGCATCCTACCGAGGTGTTCAACGAGATGCGCATGCTGCCCCAGCCGGGCCAACCGGCACCGTGGTGGTTCGCGTTCAACCAGCTCGACCAGTTGCCCGAGCAGCTCCTCGAAGGGCGATTCCGTTTCATCATCGACTGGCTGATCGGCCTTCAGGGCGGGGACCCCAAAGCCTTCGGTGAGGAGGCCCGAGCCATTTACGCCGCCGCGTACGACACGCCGGATGCGATCCGCGGGGGGAACGGCTGGTACCAGACCTTCCAGCAGGACATCGCCGATCTGAGGGATTACCCGGTACTGACCATGCCCCTGCTCGGAATAGGGGGGAAGTACTACGAGCTCCTTCTCGCGCAGATGGAGGGATTGGCGGCAGACGCACGCTACGTCGAGTTGAAGGGGGCGGGACACTACCTCGCTGAGGAACGCCCCGACGACATCGTGCGGGAACTCACCGCTTTCTTCGCGTAAACCCGGACCGTGACGGGCGTGAGCAATTGCCCCTCGGGGGATCCGGCCTCCCGCGAACCAGGGAGGCCGGTCTTCGGTCAGGACCCCTCGCCGGGTCCGACCGGGCCGGACCCGGCGGGCATGGTCATGGTCGCACTCGGCCTGGCGCCGCTCCTCGCCCTCACGGCAATCCGCGCCACCCGCGCCGAAGCCAGGACTACGAGGGTGCCCAGCGGGTGCTGTTCCGGGGGCGAAGGCGCTGCGCCGTTGGTGGGAAGCATGAGGCGATCCGGCTGCGTCCGGTGACAGGGGTGCGACCCGCTGCGGTTGTATCCATCGAATGGACCACATTACGTTCCTTGTCGCCGTAGTGATCCTCACCGCTCTGGCGTTCGACTTCACCAACGGCTTCCATGACACGGCGAACGCGATGGCGACCTCGGTCGCTACGGGGGCGCTGCGCCCCAGGTACGCCGTTCTGGTCAGTGGCGTGCTCAATCTCGCGGGTGCATTTCTGTCGACCGAGGTGGCCCGGACGATTTCCGGCGGCATCGTCAGCGACGCTGTGGTCACGCCCGGCATGGTGTTCGCCGGGCTGGTCGGTGCGATTCTGTGGAATCTGGCGACCTGGCTGCTGGGGCTGCCGTCCAGTTCCTCGCATGCTCTCTTCGGCGGGCTGATCGGTGCCGTGTGGGTGGGGGTCGGAGAGGCGGGGATCCATTTCGACGTGGTGATCGACAAGATCATCCTTCCGGCACTCGTCTCTCCGCTGGTGGCGGGGGTCGCGGCGCTGCTGTCCACATGGTTCGCCTACCGGGTGACCGCCCGGGGCCGGGAAACCTCGGTCGACCGCGGTTTCCGGCTCGGTCAGGTCGGCTCCGCCTCGCTGGTGTCCCTGGCCCACGGCACCAATGACGCTCAGAAGACCATGGGCGTCATCACGCTCACCCTGATCTCCGTCGGCGCGCTCGCCCCCGGCTCGGGGCCGCCGCTCTGGGTCATCGGGTCCGCCGGTCTGACGATCGCCCTCGGTACCTGTCTCGGCGGGTGGAGGATCATCAGGACCATGGGCAGGGGCCTCACCGACATCAGGGCCCCGCAGGGCTTCACCGCGGAATCGTCCTCCGCGACGGTGATTCTGACCTCGGCTCACCTGGGCTTCGCCCTGTCCACCACGCAGGTCTGCTCCGGTGCGATCCTCGGCGCGGGGCTGGGCCGCAGACTCGCCAAAGTGCGGTGGGGGATCGTCGCGCGCATCGCCATCGCCTGGTGTGTCACGCTGCCCGCCGCCGCGGCCGTCGGCGCGCTCGCCGCGCTCCTGGTCGTCCACGGCGGCACGGCGGGTACCGTCCTGGTCGCCCTGGTCGCGGTCGCCGCGGCGGCGTTCATCGTGGCGGTTTCCCGTCGGCACCCGGTCACCTCGCGCAATGTGAACGACGCGCACACGGTGGATCTGCGCTCGGACACCGTCCGAGCGAAAGTCTGAGAGGGCGGACCATGGCTCTGAACTGGAGCAGTCTGGGCGAAGTGGCCCTCGTCGGTGTCGGCACCACGGTCGGGCTCGTGACGGTGTTCTCGCTGGGTGTCCGCGCACTCGCGCCACCGGAGGCCCCTCTCGGGGACACGCCCGCCGACAGCGGCTCGCGCAGGCCGGCCCCGCTGATGAAGGCGGTCGCGGTCCTGTGTTTCACGGCCTGCGTGGCCGCTGTCGCGTACGGCCTGTACCTGATGGTTCCAGCACTCCACTGAACGAGGTGCACGACGGCGGTCGGCCGTCAGGTCAGCCCGCGGCAGAGCAGCGCGGCGGGCCCGGCCGAGCTGCCGATGCGGGCGGTGAAGGCGATCCCGGCGGCGTACTCGCCGTCGGCGCACTGGCCTTTGTAGTCACGGTTGGCGAAGTCACCGCCGGCGGCGTCGGCGGGCCGGTTGTCGGACCGGTCGAACCACACCGTCCGCCCGGTGTCTCCGAGGGAGGAGCGAGCCGGGGCGCAGAGGGCCGCCGCCGTACGGCCGCCGCGGTGCGCGTAGCCGATCAGGAACTGGCCGGCCGGACACTGCAGCTTGGTGTAGCCCGAGGCCCAGTCGCCGCCCTGCGGGACGTGGCGCTCGTCGGTGACGACCGTGTGGGAACCGTCCGCCGCGCGCAGGCCGCCCGCGGTGACGTCGGTGCACAGCCCCCGGCCGGAGGTGTGACCGAGGCCGATCAGCCGCAGTCCGTCGGGGCAGACGGCCTTGGAGGCTCCCGGCGCCCAGTCTCCGGTGGCCCGGGTCCGCAGTGACTGGACATGGTCGCCGTGGTCGGTGGTGAGCAGCCGCCACACGGGGACCGCGTCGACGGGCCCGGTGACCGACGGGGCGGACATGAGACGGTCCCAGCCGGCGCCGCGCCAGTCGGCCTGGTCGAGCAGACCGGACCGGCGTCCGTCCGGGGCGTAGCGGAGCAGGGACCAGTCGTCGTGTCCCTCCCAGCCGACCAGGGGCCAGTAGGCGAAGTTCGCGTCGTGGTCGGCGAAGTAGTCGGTGATGTTGCCGAACCAGGCGCGGGCGGCCGCCCCCGACTCGTTGGCACCGCTGCCGAACTCGCTGATCCACACGGGGGCGGTGAAGTGCTTTCCGCCGTCCTCGGCGACGAAGAAGGCCTCGTCCTGGAGCGTCCGGTACAGCTCCTCGCGGGTGAGGTCCTGGTATCGGGGGTCGTGGGTCTCCCCGATGCCGGTGGCGCCGCTGTGGCGGGAACCGGTGTAGCCGTAGAAGTGGGCCGAGTAGACCAGCTTGTCGGAGGCCACCAGGGTGTGGGACAGCGTCCGTACGGGGGTGAGCTGGGGGCGGCCGTGCGGCAGTCCGTCGACGGGCAGGCCGGTCCAGTTGATCCCCTCGACGACGATCAGGAGGTCGGGGTTGGCCTCGGTGAGGATGCGGTCCGCGGCGAGCTGGGAGGCGGCGTACCAGTCGTGGTCGTCGCCCAGGCCCCAGTTGGGGTCGTCCAGTACGTCCCGGCGTACCTCGTTGTAGAGGTCGGCGCCCACCACCCGCGGGTCGTGGGCGTAGCGGCGGGCCATGAACACCCAGTCGTCCGCCCACCGCTGGGCCGACTGGCTGCTGTTCCAGCGCTCGTTGCCGTCGAGGCCGCAGCACCAACGGGAGGTGTTGGTGTGGTTGTTGAGGACGACCGCGAAGTCCGCTCCGGTCAGCGCGGCCACGACGCTGTCGAAGACCTGCAGCGGTGTCCTGCCGCGGAGCTGCGGGTTGGCCGCCACGGCGGCGTCCGGCACCGGCGCCGTGCTGTGGATCATCTCGTTGGAGAACGACAGCCGGATGCTGTTGATGCCGAGTTCGTGGAAATCGGCCATCAGGCGGGGCAGAGTGACCCGGTCCAGGCCGAGCGGGATGCCGTGGGAGTTCTGCCCGGCGTGGTGGTTGGCGGAGTCACCGGTGCTGCCGCTGCCGGTCCACGACCCTTGCGCGCCGTCCCAGTTGGCCGACTTCAGCCGGAAGCGGGACCCGTTGGCATCGACGATGTACCGCCCGCGGGTCGACAGTGGCGGCTGCCAGGCGGCGTCCGCGGCGACGGGGCGTGTGGTGGGGGTCGAGGGGGCCGGGGCGGCGGTGGCGGTACCCGGTAGCGCGGTCAGCAGGAGCACGGCCGATGCCGTGCATGTCAGGTACTTGACAAATCTGAAAGTCGGCATTCGGCCCTCCATGGGTGAGCGTCGGCGCGAGGCCGCGCCCCGTGCGGCGGCTGGAATCGGCCTTCGGCGGATGTTACCCGTGGGTCGGTGAACGGACAGCTTCCATTTTCGGCCTTGTGCCGGTCGGACTCCTCCGGGCTCCACGACGATCTCGCCGCCGGAGCCGGGATTTCAGGGCCGGCCGCCCGGCGAGCGATCCACGCCGCCGCCCAGGCCCCCACGTTCGCCGGGTCCATCCGCACGCACCGGCAGGCCCGGGACATCCTGGGCAACCCGGCCGTGACCGTCTACGACAACCCGCACTCGTTCTTGATGTGCGTCTACAACCGCGACCGCGCCCTGTGTCACCGCTCGACGAGCTGTGCGAACGCAGTCCTGCCCTGGCCACGACCACCCAGTACGCCCGCCGCCTGGCCTCGATGGTGCGCGAACGCCGCAGCGAGCACCTGGCACTCGACGTCTGGCCCGCCGATGTCCGCCTCGACGGACAACGAGAACTCCGCACCCTGGCCGCCGGCATACGGCGCGACCGAGCAGCCGTACTCGCCGCCCTGACCACCACCTTCACCTCGGGAGCGGTCGAGGGCAACGTCACCAGGATCAAACTGCTGAAGAGACAGATGTACGGCCGGGCCAACTTCGACCTCCTGCGACGCCGAATCCTCCTGTCACCTTGATCAAACAACCACCACCCCCAAAACAGCGACCGAGCCCAAGATGTGCCAGAACCGAATTCTGACGTCACCATCGGGGTTGCGGTGTCAAGCTGGATGTGCTCAGTAAAGGAGCACCTCCGATGCCGCCCGGCCAGTCGAAGGTCGAGTTGTACGCCGCGCTGCGGCGCGACTCCCGCGATGGCATGTCGAACCGGGCGTTGCAGTGCAAGTACGGCGTCACCTGGAGCACGGTCAACAAGGCCCTGACCTCGGCTTGGCCGCAGCCACGCACGACAACCGCTTCGGCGCGGCCGTCGAAGCTGGATCCGTTCACGCTGCTGATCGACGAGATCCTGCTCATTGATCTGGACGCGACCAGGAAACAGCGCCACACCGTCACCCCGGATCTACCGCCATCTGATCGACGAGCACTCCTCGTCCGAGGCGTTGCGTTGACCACTTGAACCTGCGCCGATGAGAGGGCGCAAGCGTCCTGCGAGCAACCGCGCGGTCCGGCCAGGGACTGAGAGTCCGGTGTTTATACCTTGCTCGCGACCACCATGTAGTTCTCGGCCTCAAGATCGAACGTGCTCAGTTCCGTTTGGAGTCCGACCCGGTGCAGCTCGACTTCGAGCTCCTCGTACCGGTAGGGCCAGCAGGACAGCAGTTCCGAGTGGACAAGAACCAACCCGGTCGCATCAACTTGCGCGATCGCAATCTCGATGTGGTGCTCCTCCTCCCAATGCGGCGCAATCTCCCAGCGGTAGACCACGACGGCATCGCGACCGTTCCGGCGGACGAGTCGGTCACTGATCTCCAGCCGGGAACCTCTGGCCCTCACGAGTTCCCAAGTGCGGGATGTGAGTACCAAGCGCCCGCCGGGGCGCAGAAGCCGTGACATCGACTCCAAAGCAGCACCCCTGCCTGTCGCGCCCGCGGCATGGTGAAGCGAGTTGCCAACGCAGAACACCATGTCGAACGTGTTGTCCTGGAAATGGTCGGGCAATTCTTCCCAGTTCGCCCGTACGGCCCGGACGGATGCCCCGAACTTCTCAGACAACTCTGCAGTCCGACGAACCATCGCCTCGCTGGCGTCAGTTGCGACAACCTGCATGCCACGACCGGCGAGGCCAACCGCCAACTGTCCGGTTCCGCACGAACAGTCGAGGACGTGAGCGTTCGACGGCAGGAGATTGAGGACGTCGTCGAACGACGCAGCGAACTCGGCTGGAGGCAACTTTGCATCCGAGATAAGCCATTCGTACACCTCCGCAAGCACGTCATAGCCTGTCACAACCACTGCCTCCGTCACGCGGCAGACTCACGGTAGGACGTCAGTCCATCAGCGGAGCAAGCCGGGCACCAATGGTTTTCGCGGAGACGATGCGTTCGGCCTCCTCGGTGTCCTCGTTGAGGATGGCGTACAGGGCTGCGGTCTCCGAGAAGGAGGTGACGGCGGGTCCAAGCATGGGGCTCTCCGAAGTTGTTGTGTGGGTCAGTACGGGGCAATTGAGGGTGCCGCGCTCACAGCGTGAGCGATCGGGGTTGATGCCGGTCAACGTCAGTTCTTGCTCAACGCACTGAACTTGACAGAGAAGTGCTCCGTGCCTATTTCGCCGAGGCGTTCTCGCCTGCGTGATCCTCGGTGGTCCTCCGTGATCCTTTTCGGCCGGGCCGCAAGCGGCTCTCGTGGCGACTTGATAGGCAAGTGAATGTTTGCCTATTGTGTGGTCGTGGCCGACGACCTGTTCAAAGCCCTGGCCGACGCCACCCGCCGCACCATCCTCGACGAGCTCGTGGAGAAATCCGGACAGACCCTGTTCGAGATCTGCTCGCGGCTGAGCATGAAGCATCAGCTCGGCCTCTCGCGCCAGGCGGTCTCCCAGCACCTCGCCGTGCTGGAGGCCGCCGGGCTGGTCGAGACCAGGCGGGAAGGCCGCTACAAATTCCACGACCTGAACACGGCCCCGCTGCGGCGGATAGCCGAGCGATGGCCCGTACCCGACCCGTCCGGACCGGAGGAGAACACCCCATGAAGATCCATCTGACCAGCGTCTTCGTCGAGGACCAGGCCAAGGCCCTGCGCTTCTACACCGAGATCCTCGGCTTCGTGAAGAAGCACGACGTCCCGGTGGGCGGGCAGGACCGGTGGCTGACCGTCGTCTCGCCCGACGAGCCCGGCGGCACCCAGCTCCTCCTGGAGCCCGCCGGCCACCCGGCCGTCAGGACCTACCGCGACGCGCTCGTCGGCGACGGTATCCCGCTCGCCCAGTTCGCCGTCGACGACGTGCGGGCGGAGTACGAACGCCTGAGTGGCCTCGGCGTCCGCTTCACCCAGGAGCCCCTGGAGATGGGCCCCGTCACCACCGCCGTCTTCGACGACACGTGCGGCAACCTGATCCAGATCGCGTCACAGCCCGGGTAGCCGACCGGCCGCGCGGGGGCCCGCGAGGGGGCAACGGAGGCGCAGGGATGGCGCATTGGTCTACGCCAGGCGCTCCTGTCCCTGTACGCTCATGCGTAGCCAGTGGCACACAATCCCCCCACCCAGGTTGCGTGCTGGCGCGGGCGACAACCCCATACGACTCTGCCCTCAGCAGCCGGGTTACCCCCATTCGCCGCCTCCAGGAGGGTCACGGTGAAAGTTCGCACCAGAAGCTCGGCGATCATCGGCACCATCTGTCTCGTCGCTTCCCTCGCGCTGACCACGGCGTCCGCCGACGAGCCCAGGGCCCCACGCGGGGCCGCGGAGGTCACGCTCAAGGAAGTCGCCACCGCCCAGAACCCCATCGCCGGTGCCGCCGGGCCCGGTGACACGGTCTGGATAGCCGAACGCCCGGGCACCGTACGGGTGCTGGACGACCAGGGGCTCGGCGAGCCCGTTCTCGACATATCCGACGAGACCACCACCGACGGCGAACGCGGCCTGCTGGGCATCGCGTTCGACAACGAACTGGCGCACTTCTACATCTCGTTCACGGACCGCGAAGGCACCAGCACCGTGGACGAGTTCGCCGTACGGGACGGCGAGATCCAGCCGGACACCCGGCGCACCGTCCTCACCCAGACGCAGCCGTACGCCAACCACAACGGCGGCGACATCAGGTTCGGCCCCGACGGCTACCTCTACATCGCGCTCGGCGACGGCGGCTCGGGCGGCGATCCGCACGGCAACGGGCAGAACCTCGACACCCTGCTCGGCAAGATGCTGCGGATCGACCCCGGCGGCGGCGACCCGTACGCGATTCCGCCGGACAACCCGTTCGTCGGCGACCCGGAGGCGAGGGGCGAGATCTGGGCGTACGGGCTGCGCAACCCGTGGCGATTCTCCTTCGACGCGGGCACGGGCGACCTGCTGATCGGCGACGTCGGCCAGAGCGCCTGGGAGGAGATCGACTGGGCCCCGGCGGACAGCGAGGGCGGCGAGAACTACGGCTGGTCCGGGATGGAGGGCAACCACCCCTTCCGGGGCGGCACGGAGCCCGCGAACCACGTACCACCGGTCCACGAGTACGACCGGAGCGGGCTGGGCTGCTCGGTGACCGGCGGATACGTCTACCGGGGCGAGGCGATCCCGGACCTCAAGGGGCAGTACCTGTTCAGCGACTACTGCGACGGCACCGTCCGTGCCCTGCGGATGGACAACGGCAAGGTGACCGGCGAGAGCGACCTCGGGGTCAGCGGCGGCCAGGTCATCTCCTTCGTGCAGGACGGCGACGGCGAGCTGTACGTGCTCGACATCGCCGGCAGCGTCTCCCGCCTCGACCCGGCGTGACCGTGACCGGAGTCTCGACCTGCTGAAAAGCGCACACCACGGGGCTTCCGAAGGCGTTGCCCGGCGGCGACGCCGTGCGGAGCCCCGTGGATGCGGGCGAGGTCACATGGATCTCCCCGGGCCGTTTCCCCGGCGTGTCACCACGAGCCAGTAGCATTCGGTGCGTGCCGAGGCGCGGGCGTGTCGGCCAGGACATGGCTTTCCGGCCGGGCCGTCCCTTTCCGACCAGGAGAGCCGATGACCACTTCGATGATCCGCAGGGCCGTGATCCCCGCCGCCGGGCTGGGCTCGCGACTGCTGCCGCTGACCAAGGCGACGCCGAAGGAGATGCTGCCGGTCGGCGACAAACCGGTGATCGAACACACCGTGCGTGAGCTGGTGGCGTCCGGGATCACCGACATCACCATCGTGGTCTCGGGCGGCAAGTCCCTGATCCAGGACCACTTCCGGCCCAACCCCGCCCTGGTGGAGCAGTTGCGCGCCGACGGCAAGACCGCCTACGCCGACGCGGTGGAGGAGGTCGCCGAGCTGGCCAGGCAGGGCCACATCACGTACCTGGACCAGCAGGGCCCCTACGGCAACGGCACCCCGGTGCTCAACGCCGCCCGGCACTTCGGTGACGAACCGATGCTGGTCCTGTGGCCCGACGACGTCTTCGTCGCCGAAGTACCCAGGGCGCAGCAGCTGATCCGCGCGTACGAGGCGACCCACTGCCCGGTGCTGGCCCTGATGCCCATGGCCCCGGAGGACGCCGGCCGTTACGGTGTCCCCGTCGTCAAGGAGGACCTGGACCAAGGGCTGTTGCGGATCACCGGACTGGTCGAGAAGCCGAAGCCCGCCGACGCGCCGTCGGCGTTCGCGGCCATCGGCGGCTACGTCATCACCCCCGGCATCATCGACGAACTGCGCGAGCAGACCGAGCGCTGGTACACACACCGCACCGGCGAGGTCTATCTGACCGACGCGGTCAACGCCTACGCGGCGACCCGCGCCGTCTACGGCCAGGTCATCCAGGGCCGTTGGTACGACACCGGCAACCCCGCGGACTACCTCGTGGCCCAGTTCGCCTCGGCGCTCGCCCATCCCGAGTACGGCCCCCTGCTGCGGCAGCTCGCCCGGGACCTCGACGACCGGTGAACCCCCGCCCCGCCCCACGCCGGTGCCGTGCGCGGGGGCGGCGTCGTGCGGGCGGCGCCCCCGCCCGCGGCGGGACTCCGGCGACAGACCCTAAGGAAGCGGGTCGGCGCCCGCGAGAGTGATGACCGGGCGCAGACCCGCGGGGCGCTCCTCCACCGGGAGGTGGTCCACGAAGTGGACAGAGCAGCCCAGTTCGGCCGCGCCGCCGTCCGCGTCACGGTCGTCGCCGACCATCAGGACATCGTGCGGGTCCTGGCCCAGCTCCTCGCAGGCGGTCCTGAAGAGGCGTGGATCGGGCTTCTGGATGCCGTGTTCGTAACTGAGCACATACGCGTCCACATACGCGTCAAGGCCGTGGGCGCGGAAGACGGGGCGCAGGTCCCAGCCGATGTTGCTCACGACCGCGATGCCGATACCGGCGCGCCGCAGCGCGGACAGGACCTCGGCCGCGTCCGCGTAGGGGCGCCAGGCGTCCGGTGTCATGTGGCGGTCGTACAACGCGTCGTACAGGTCGGGGCGGGGCAGTTCCACCTGCCGGGCGACCCCGGTGTACGCGGCGCGGTGCCGCTCGGCGCTCTTGTCACGGGTCGCCCACAGCTCGGCCAGATCCGGCGGAACCTCCTGCGGGGAGGATCCGCCGGGCAGCGCACCCGCCACGGCCAGCCGCATCGCGTACCGCCGCACCTCGATGGGGGATACGGCGACACCCGCCTCGTCGAGCACGGCGCGCAGCCATGAACTCGCGGATTCGATACGGAAGAGGGTTCCGGAGAAGTCGAAGAGCACACCCTTGTAGGTCATGTACCCGATCCTTCCCGCGTCACGGCTCTCTGGACAAGGTCACGCGCCTGAACAGCGCGATCGAGAACGAGACCAGCGCGCCACCGAGCAGCCAGCCGCCCAGAACGTCCGAACTCCAGTGCACGCCCAGCCACAATCGGGTGATCCCCACTCCGGCGGCCGACACCGCCGCGACCGCCACGGCCGCCCACCAGAGGCGCCGGCCCACGCCACGGCGCCACATCAGCCACAGCAGCAGTCCGCACGCCACCGTGGCCGCCATGGCATGTCCCGAGGGAAACGCGGCGAAGTGCGCCGAGTCGACCGGGTCGGGCCACTGCGGACGCTCCCGTCCCACGGCCCACTTCAGCCCCTGCGAGACGCCGGCGCCCAGCGCGCTCGCCGCCGCCACCCACGCGGCGAGCAGCCGTTCGCCGCGCAGCCACACCACCACCACGGCCACCGCCGTCAGCAGCCGCATCGTCCAGGGATCCCAGGCCCAGTCGGTGAGCAGCCGGTTGACCCAGGTGATCCCCGGCTCGGCCACCGCCCGGCGGTGCAGCCCCTCGGCGACCGCCGAGTCGAACGCGATCAGCGGTCCCCACCGCGTGGCGACCAGCACGGTCAGCACCCCCGCGGCGCCGGCCAGCAGCACGGCCGTACGGCCCGCTCCGGTCCAACGGGTGCCGCCCGGACGTGGTGACGGCGGGGGAGCGGGAGAGGGCGGGTCCGGGGCCTGGGCTGCGGGGATCGGCTGGGAGCGCATGGGGTGATCCTCGCCGACGGAGCGCCGGTCGGGCTACCCGCAGTCCTGCCCGCCGTCCCGCCCGCCGGTCAGCCGAGCGCGCGCAGCGCCGGTCCGAAGGCGATCAGGAGGGGGACCACCGGCACCAGCGCGGCGGCCGCCGTCAGGCGCAGCCGGCGTCCCGCGGTCAGCCGCGGGACCGGCGTCAGCAGCCGGTTGACGCGCTGCGGCACCTGCGCGTCCGGAGCGGTACCCGGGCCGAACACCCCCCGGTCCTCGTTGAGTTCGACGAGTGCCAGCGCGATCGTCAGCCGTCCGAAGCGCCGCGAGGCGACATCGTCCGCGGCCAACTCGACCAGCCGGTGCATCTCGTCGCGGAACGCGGCGAAGACCGGGATCTGCGGGAAGCCGTTCGCGAGCGCCCCCGAGCAGTGCAGCAGCCAGTCGTGACGCGCACGCGCGTGGCCCTGCTCATGGGCGAGCACCGCGTCGAGCTGACGGCCTTTCAGGCGGCGCAACGCGGCCGTGGTGATAACCAGTTGGGGCGCGGCGCCCGGCAGCCACCAGGCACCCGGCCGCTCGCCCTCCAGGACGACGAGCGGTTCACCGCCCGGCTCCTCGCCCGGCAGCACCGGAGCCCGTACGAGCAGTTCCTTGCGGCGCTGCCGGCGCCTGCGCCGGGCCCGATGGATCTCGCGGGTGAGCATCGCCACCGTCCACAGGCCGCCGCTCGCCAGCAGGACGGCGAGCCCCGCGGACCACGACCGGTTCGGCCCGAAGGCGTACGCCTCCACCACGCCGCGCGGCGCGGGCGCGAAGACATGGCCCCGTACGGCCAGCCAGGCGGCGGCCGCGCTGAAGACCATGGAGAGCGCGAAGCTCAGCAGGACGGCCGCCACGACGCACTGCCAGACCCACAGCGCCACCACGGGCTCACGCTCGGGCCATTCGGCGCGGGACAGAATCCGCGGCGCGAGGAGTGCGGCCAGTGCACCGAGCAGCAGCAGCGCCAAGGAGACCATCATGGCGCCCAGAGTATGAGGGCCGCGCGGTGCGAGGGTATGACCTTGACCGGCAAGTGACCCACGACACGTTTGGCGGCGGCGCGGGTGATCTCGGTAAAGGGCGTGAACCGGCCGCAACCGACCGGAATCAGAGCGTGGGCAGCATCGTCAGCATCGCGATCCCCATGGAGAGCCGGCAGGCCGGCACCAACTCCGTCCGGTCGGCCCAGGAGACCGGCCCGGAACCCCCGTTCACCGGACCGGCCGTGGGCGCTGGCACGGGCGCGGGCAGCGGCAGCAGCCGGGCGCCCGCCCACAGCACATAACCGGCGTAGTAGAGCAGCAGCGCGCCGGTGACCAGCGGTGTCCCCGCGGCGTGCGCGGTGTGCGTGCCACCCGCCACGGCGGCCATGGAGCCCGCCATGTAGACCATCGCGAGCAGGCCCAGCAGATGGTGCGCCCGGTGCGCCGAGCCGCGGTCCGTGCCGAGCACGCGCAGCGCCGCCGCGCCGAAGACCGCCGCGTACCCCAGCCAGACCCAGCGCGGCGGTGTCACCACCGTGGCGGGCAGGGCCATCGCCGCCATCCCGAACCCCATCAGCGCCTCGCCGCCCGCCGAAGTGTGCCGGGCCGTGCCGCCGGCCCGCAGTCGGCGCAGACAGAGCCCGCCCGCCGTCGCGCAGAGCGCGACGAGCAGCCAGCCGGCCGCCGCAGATCCGTGCACCGGGCACCTCCCCCGCTCCGTCCCCGCTCCGTCGCTCCGGCGGAGTGATGCCCCCGGCGACGGGTGCGCAGACACGCGCAGAGGGGCACAGGGGCGCGCGGGAGACCGCGGAGGTGCGGAGCCGGTCCGCCGGGGCGCATCCCTCCGCGCCCCGGCGGTCGTTTCCCTTCGTTCCGGTCCTCGTACGGTTACGCCTCCACCGGCTCCGGGCGGGAGCAACTGCTCGCCACCCGCAGCGCCTTGTCCTCCCGCGCCGAGTCGAGGAGCGTCAGCATGATGTCCAGGACGTGCCGCGCCAGCTCGGCGGAGGCCCGGTGCGGGCGGTCCTCGGCGAGGGCCCGCGCCAGATCCGCGAGCCCCGTGCCCCGCCCGGCGCCCGCGTACCCCGCCGAGACCGGCAAGGTCTCCCACTCCCCGGTGCTCCCGTGGAGCTCCACGGGCCCGTCGAAGCCGTTCGGGTCCGGTACGGAGAGGGAGCCGCCGGTGCCGTGCACCTCGATGCGCGGCAGCCGCGCGGCCTGGATGTCGAAGCTCATCAGAAGGGTGGTGAGGGCGCCGCCGGCGTGCTGGAGCACCCCGCTGACATGGGTGTCCACCTCGACGCCGAACCGCTCGCCGGCCCGTGGCCCGCCGCCGATCTCCCGCTCGGCGCGGGGCCGGGAGGCCGCGCCGGTCACCTTCACGACCGGGCCGAGGAGATGGACGAGCGCGGAGAGGTAGTACGGGCCCATGTCGAGCAGCGGCCCGCCGCCGGGCCGGTAGTAGAACTCCGGCGCCGGGTGCCAGCGTTCGTGTCCCGCCGTGGTCATGAAGGCCGTCGCCGCCACCGGAGTGCCGATCAGTCCGTCGTCGACCGCCTTGCGCGCCGTCTGGACCCCCGTGCCCAGCACGGTGTCCGGCGCGCACCCGAGACGCCGGCCGCCCGCGCCCGCGGCGGCGAGCAGCGCGTCCGCCTCCTCCCGGGTGGTGGTGAACGGTTTCTCCCCGTAGACGTGCTTGCCCGCGGCGAGCGCCGTCAGGGCGACGTCCGCGTGGGCCGCAGGGATCGTCAGGTTGAGCACCGCGTCGACATCGGCCCTGGCCACCAGCTCGGCGACCGAGCCCGCGACCGCCGTCCCCGGCACCCGGGCCGCCACGGCCGCGGCGCGGCCGGGATCGAGATCGGTGACGGCGGTGAGCGTCACGTTCCCCAGCCGCTCCAGGGTGTCCAGATAGGCGCCGCTGATCGTGCCCGCGCCCACCATGCCGATTCTCAGCGGCTCGCCCACAGCAGTCCCCTCTCGGTGAGTGTCCGTACCTCGGGCACGTCGAAGTCGTCCGGCTTGTGGCCGACGGCCGAGACGAAGACCCGCCCCGCGCCCCAGTTCCTGGTCCACACGGCAGGCATGGTGACCGGCCGCGAACGGTCCTCGTCCGCCGCGAACCCGACCGTGGCGAGCACGTCGATCAGCGGATCGGTGGCCAGCCAGTACTTCTCCGTACGGACCCGGAAGGCGCCGAGGCCCGCCGTCACCGGATGGCCGGCGTGCTCCGCGACCGGAGTGATCTCGTGGTCCGAGAAGCCCTCCGGGTGCATGAGGAACTGGCCACCGGTCAGCAGCTGGTAGCCGAGGTCCCCGCGGAAGGAGTCGACGATCCCGCCGTGCCAGCCGGCCAGCCCGGTCCCGGCGCGTACGGCGGCGACGAGTCCCGCGCTCTGTTCCGCGGTGATCTCGCCCATGGTCCAGCACTGGACCACCAGATCGGTGGCGGCGAGCAGTTCGGGATCGGCGTAGACGTCCAGAGTGCCGGAGATCGTCAGCTCGTAGCCGCGGGCGCGCAGGAAGGGCAGGAACAACTCCGTGATCTCCACGGGGCGGTGTCCCTCCCAGCCGCCCCGGACGACCAGTGCCCGTCGGACGGCGGATGTCTCGCGTGTCACAGTCGTTGCACACTCCCATCGGTGTCACGGACCCGTCGGTGCCGGGGCGGGAGCCGTACCTACAGCTGTACCGAGTCGCCCGTACCGCCCCCCCCTCGCACCCCGTCGTGCCCATCCGTACCCGCGTTAGGCTGCTGCTGCCCCATCAGCAGCCCACCAGCTCGTCGGCTCCCGGGCCGGCCGCAAGGAGACCGCGCATCATGGACACCGTCCCGAGCCCTGTCGGCGCACTCACCTACCGCGACGCCACGGCCGCCGACGCCGACGCCCTGGTCGCGCTCATCGAGTCGGCCTACCGCGGCGACAGCAGCCGTACGGGCTGGACGACGGAGGCGGACCTCCTGGAGGGGCAGCGGATCGACCGGGAGGGCGTGCTCGCGGTGGTCGAGGCGCCGCGCAGCCGGCTGCTGGCCGTCGAGCGGGACGGCGGGCTGATCGCCTGCTGCCAGCTGGAGAACCGCGGGCACGCCGCCTATTTCGGCATGTTCGCCGTGGCGCCGGGGGCGCAGGGCGGCGGACTCGGCCGGCGGATCATCGCGGAGGCGGAGCGCAGGGCACGCGCCGACTGGGCGGTCGGTGAGATGCACATGACCGTGATCGCGCAGCGCGAGGACCTGATCGCCTGGTACGAGCGGCGCGGCTACCGCCGTACGGGAAAGCGGTTCCCCTTCCCGTACGGCGACGAGCGCTTCGGCATCCCGCAGCGGGACGACCTGGAGTTCGAGCTGCTGGTCAAGCCCCTGACCTGACCTCAGGAGCGACCCGGGCCCGGGCGCTCCGTACGCGTACGGAGCGCTCAGGCGGTGAATACGGCGCGCTCAGGCGGTGAAACGGCCGGTGCGCCGGATCTCCGGGCGGTCGGTGGTCACGGCGTTCAGCTCGAAGGCGCGCGCGAGCCGGAGCTGCTCCTGCGTGTTCACCACCCAGCCGATCACGCCGAGACCCCGCTCGTGCGCGTGTTCCACGACCTCCAGGGTGAGTCTGCGCAGGTTCAGGGCGAGCGAGGCGGCGCCCACAGCCGTCGCCCGGTCCACCACGTCCGCGCCCCAGCGGCTGGCGATCAGCACCGTCCGTACCCCCGGCACCAGCGCGGCGATCTCGGCGACCGCCTCGTCGTGGAACGAGGACACCTCGACGCGCTCCACGAGGTCGCGTTCGCGCATCACCCGGGCCAGCGCGCGGGCCGCCGCCACATCCTTGATCTCGGCCTGGAGCGGCGACCGTACGGCGTCCAGGACCTCCTCGAAGACCGGGACGCGCTCGCCGTCGCCCGCGTCCAGCTCCCGCAGCTCGGCGAGCGTCCGTTCGGCGATCGCGCCCGTTCCGTCGGTCGTACGGTCCACTTCCGTGTCGTGCATGACGACGAGGGCGCCGTCCTTGCTCAGGTGCAGATCCAGCTCGATGGCGTCCATACCGGCACGCTCCGCGTGCGTGAAGGAGCGCAGGGTGTTCTCCGGTTCGACACCCATCACTCCACGATGACCGATGATCTGGAAAGTCAAGACAGTCTCGCTTTCGTCGACAGCGGCTCCCGCGCGCAGCCTAGAGGCGATTGCCTTCCGTGGCGCCCCCCGCCGTCCCTTGCTGTCCCCGTGCCGGGTCCTCCGCCGTCCCCGTGCCGGGTGCCCGCGCCGTTGCCCCGCCGTCCCCGTGCCGGGGGAGGTTCCCGGCGCTACGCTGAATCGAGGCGTCAAACCGTGGATGCGCAGGAAAATTAGCGGTGACCATGGGGGGTCGGCAGGATGATTTTTTGATCTCCGCTTGTATCGGAGATCGAGACACCTATACGGTGGTTTGACGCCAAGATCTCCTGTGGAGGAAGTGACATGACGGAAATTCTTGTGCAGGACACCTCCAGGCCCGGCGCGAACGGTGTCGACCGAGTGATCGGACACCCGGCGTGGCCCCGGCTCAAGAGTGCCGTCGAGGAGATCCGCCCCTGGCAGTCCGCGGACGGCTCGATCGACTTCGACGCCGAGGGAGCCCCGGCGCGCGAGGTCGCCGAGGCGGCACTCGACCGGGTGACCGACGCGGTCGAGCAGCTCTCCCCGCTCCTTCCGCACGATGCCGCGTACCATGCCGCGCTCGTCGCCGACCTGCGTAAATGGGCCGACAGCGGTTTCGCGGTCCCGGACTTCCTGGACTCGCTGCTCGCCTTCCGGCCCTCCGCCGACCGGACGGACGGCCGCCAGCACCTCGCTGTCTTCCCCATGTACACGCAGAACGGCAACCCGGACCGTAACCTCGAAGCGGTCGTGCTGCGCATGGTCTGGCCCGAGTGGCTCGCCGAGCTGGAGCGCACGCGGTACGACAATCCGCTCTTCTGTGGCATCACCTTCGAGGACTTCACCCCCGGGTACGACACCAACTCCGCGGTCTTCTTCCCCGAGACCATCGCCGTGCGCGAGGCCCCCGAGCGGTTCACGTGGGGCGGCATCTTCTGCGACCGCGAGGCCGCCCGCTTCCGCCGGGTCATCGACGCGGCCGTGACCACCCTCGGGGTCGACCTGCCCGAGGACATCCGCGCGCTCGTCGCCGACCAGGGCCGCTGCCAGCAGGCCTTCGTGCTCTGGGACATGGTCCACGACCGCACCCACAGCCACGGCGACCTGCCCTTCGACCCCTTCATGATCAAGCAGCGCCAGCCGTTCTGGATGTACGGCCTGGAGGAGCTGCGCTGCGACCTCACCGCCTTCCGGGAGGCCGTACGGCTGGAGGCGGACGGCTTCCCGCAGGGCCGCGATGTCCAGTACGCCGTGCTCTTCGACCGGATGTTCCGCTTCCCCGTCACCGGCGCGCGGGAACGCAACTACGACGGTCTGGGCGGCCAGCTCCTCTTCGCCTATCTGCACCAGCACGACGTGGTGCGCTGGACGGACAACACCCTGCGCATCGACTGGGAGCGGGCGCCCCAGGTCACCAACCAGCTCTGCGCGGAGATCGAGGAGCTCTACCGGGCGGGGATCGACCGGCCGAAGCTGGTCCACTGGTTCGCGGCGTACGACCTGGTCTCCACGTACCTCGCGCCCCACCCCGGATCCCGCTGGGCCAAGGGCCCCGACGCGCTGGACCTCTCGCAGCCGCCCCGGAAGCTCGTGGACGACGTGCTTCCCGACGAGTTTCCGCTCAGCATGTTCTACGAGGCGCTCGCCAAGAAGCTCAAGCACGTGATCGCCCAGACGAAGGGGATCACCGCGGAATCCGCCGGAACGGCGGGATCCGACGGGTCCGCGGGATCCGCGGCGACGGACCGGACGGCCGCGTGAGCGCGCCGGGGCAGGAGACGGGCATGGCGGTGCGTCCGGGAGCGAGCGCGGAAACGGGGCCGGACGTGGCGCCGGACCCGGACCCCGGTGTGCCGTCGGCCCCGGGCGGCGCCCTCGACGGCGCCGTCGTCGCCGTGGCGGGCGCGGGCGGACCCGCCGGGCGCGCGGCGCTGCTGCGGCTCGCCGAGGCCGGGGCGACCGTCGTGGCCGCGGACGCGGACCCGGAGCGGCTCGCCGAAGCGGTGGACGCCGCCCGGTACGCGCACGGCGGGGCCACCGTCACCGGCGACACCGTCGATCTCTTCGACCTGGCCGCCACCCGCGCCTGGGCGGCCAGGACCGAGAAGGAGTTCGGCCGGATCGACGGTCTGGTCCACCTCGTCGGCGGCTGGCGCGGCAGCGCCACCTTCGCCGGGACCGACCCGGCCGACTGGGAGCTGCTGGAGAAGCTGCTCGTCCGCACCGTCCAGCACACCTCCCTCGCGTTCCACGACGGGCTCCTGCGCAGCGACCGGGGCCGGTATCTGCTGATCAGCGCCGCGGGCGCCACGAAGCCCACCGCGGGCAACGCCGCGTACGCCGCCGCCAAGGCAGCGGCGGAGGCATGGACGCTCGCCCTCGGCGACGCCTTCCGCAAGGCGGGGGGCGAGGACGGGCCCCGGGCCGCGGCTGCCATCCTGGTGATCAAGGCACTGGTGCACGACACGATGCGCGCCGAGCGGCCGAACGCGAAGTTCGCGGGCTTCACCGACGTCACGGAACTGGCCGAGGCCATCGCCGGGGTCTGGGACAGGCCCGCCCGGGAAGTGAATGGAAACCGCCTGTGGCTGACTCCAGGACCATGAGGTCCCGTACGACGGACGCGCGCCGCCACCACGACCCCGAGGTGCGCGGCTTCGCCAGCGACAACTACGCGGGCGCCCACCCCGAGATCCTCGCCGCGCTCGCCGTCGCCAACGGCGGCCACCAGGTCGCGTACGGCGAGGACGAGTACACCGGTCATCTCCAGCGGGTCATGCACAGCCACTTCGGCCCGACGGCGGAGGCGTTCCCCGTCTTCAACGGCACCGGCGCCAACGTCGTCGCGCTCCAGGCGCTCACCGACCGCTGGGGCGCCGTGATCTGCGCCGAGTCCGCGCACATCAACGTGGACGAGGGCGGCGCGCCCGAGCGCGTCGCCGGGCTCAAGCTGCTCACCGTACCGACGCCCGACGGCAAGCTCACGCCCGAGCTGATCGACCGGCAGGCGTACGGCTGGGACGACGAGCACCGCGCCATGCCGCAGGCCGTGTCGATCACCCAGAACACCGAACTGGGCACGGTGTACACGCCCGACGAGATCCGCGCCCTGTGCGCGCACGCCCACGCGCTCGGCATGAAGGTCCATCTCGACGGCGCCCGGATAGCCAACGCCGCCGCGTCGCTGGACGTTCCGATGCGGACCTTCACCAACACGGCCGGCGTGGACGTCCTCTCGTACGGAGGCACGAAGAACGGCATGCTCTTCGGCGAGGCCGTCGTCGTGATCAACCCGGACGCCGTACGGGCCATGAAGCACCTGCGGAAGCTCTCGATGCAGCTCCCGTCCAAGATGCGCTTCGTGTCGGTGCAGTTGGAGGCGCTGCTCGCGGGGGACCTGTGGCTGCGCAACGCCCGGCACGGCAACGCCATGGCCCAGCGGCTCGCGGCCGGGGTCCGTGCCGTCGACGGGGTGGAGATCCTGCACCCGGTCCAGGCCAACGCCGTCTTCGCCCGGCTGCCGGGCGCCGTGAGCGTCCGCCTCCAGGAGCGGTTCCGCTTCTACTTCTGGGACGAGAAGGCCGGGGACGTCCGCTGGATGTGCTCCTTCGACACCACCGAGGACGACGTAGACGCCTTCGTGCAGGCGCTCAAGGAGGAGATGACCGCCTGAGCGGCGCGGGCTCCCCGGCGCGGCGTCGGCGGCGCGAAGGTCAGACGGCGCGAGGGTCAGGGGTCGCGAAGGGTCAGGCGTCGCTCCGGCGCAGACCCGCCACCGCCCACTTCGCCCGCGTGGACAGCCCGCCGAGCGCCTTCACCGACTCCTTGCCGATGATGTCCAGCAGCGCTCGGCCGTGCGCCATCGTGGCACGCGCGAGTTCCGCGTCGCCCGCCTCGACGGCGGCGAGCGTCAGCTCCAGATGCTGCTCCGTGATCAGCCGGCCGAGCGCCCGGCGGTGCCACTGGAGGACTGTTCCGTCCGTCGCCGAGCCGTCGGCGCCGACCGCCGCCCTGGCCCGCTCCAGCGCCCGTCCCGCCGCCGCGAGATCGCCCTTGCGGCACTCCAGACGGGCAAGGACGTACGCCTCCGAGGCCCGGTCCCACGCCGTGTCCTGGAGCGAGAGCAGGTAGAACTGGGCGCGGGCCGCCTGCGCGTGGTCGCCGAGGCGCTCCAGCGCGCGGCTCAACTCCCGGAGCCGGGCGCCGGAGGACGGGCCCGTGTCGTCCAGCATGCGGATGAGCGAGACCCGGGCGTGCTCGACACGGCCCTGCCGGCGGGCCAGCTCGACCCAGGTGAACTCGGTCTCGGCGGACGCCTCCCGGGCACGGGCCCACGCCACCGCCCCGGGGCTGTCGGTGATCTGCCCGGAGGTGGCCGACCGCAGGAGCGGAACGTCCTCGTCCCGTCCGTACGACGCCACCAGCGCCGCGGCCAGCAGCCGTTCCTCGAACCACTCGGTCCGCGTGGCGTTCTCGTGTTCCAGCAGGAGACGCAGCAGCGGCAGATCGTCCTCCCGGCGGTCGTGCCGCGCCGCCCGCAGCACCCCGGCCCGCAGCACCGCGTCGCCGGCCGCCTCCTCCCGCGCGCCCGCGTCACCGGCGCGCAGCCGCTCCAGCAGGGCGCGTCCGGGGCCGAGCACGGTGTCACGCAGAGGGCGCCGGCAGGACTCGTCCAGCCGGTACGCGCACAACTCGGCCGAGTTGAGCAGGAGATGGTCCGGCTCGGTGCGTCCGGCGGCCGACTCCGACAGGGCGAGGAGTTCGGTCAGCGGGCGGTCCGGCAGACCCAGACCGCTGATCAACGCCGCTCGGCGCGCGTCCAGATCGGGGACGAACTCCTCCCGCGCCTTGTCGTCCGCCGCACGGACCGCGGCGACCAACTCCGCCTCGTCCATCTCCGGGGAGAGGTCCTCGCACCATTCGGGCAGCCGGACAAGGATTTCCAGCGCCTCGCCCACACTGTCGGCCAGCAGCACGGCATCTCCCTCGGAGGACGCGTACAGCACGGCCGTTCCCCCGCACAGGAAGTACGTGCCGCCGGTATCGTCCCCGGCGACCGGCTCCAGCGGGGCACCGGAGGCCAGGTGCACCGCCTCGACGTGGTACGCCCCGTCCACGTCGAAGCCGAACGGAAACGCGGCCAGTGCGGCCAGATCGGGGCGGGTGCGCAGGAGGTCCAGCACGCGGTCGGTCATCGCGCGGGACCCCGGTGCGGTCCGGCGGCGGTCGTCCTGTGCGGGCGGCCCTGCGCGCCCGCACGCTGCACGCTCACAGCAGAGACGTTTCCTCCCCGTCCGTTCCGCTCAGCGAGCCTCGGCCTCGCGCGCCTCGGCCGGGGTGGGCGCCGTACCGCCCAGGTGCGCCGGCACCCACCAGGTGTCGTTCGCGTCCTTGGGGCGTACGGGATAGGCACGCTGCGCCGCCTCCAGCAGCTCCTGCACCCGCTCGCGCAGCCGCCGGGTGATCGCGCCCGCGTACTGGTCCGCCGGCGCCTCGACCTGCTCGCCGACCCGGATCGTCACCGGGATGTGGCTGCGCCTGAAGTTGCGCGGCCTGCCCTTGGTCCACACCCGCTGGGTGCCCCACAGGGCCACCGGAATCAGCGGAACGCCCGCCTCCTGCGCCATCCGGGCGGCGCCCGACTTGAAGCTCTTCAGCGTGAAGGACTGCGAGATCGTCGCCTCGGGGAAGACCCCGACGATCTCACCGGCGCGCAGCGAGGCGAGGGCGTGGGCGTACGCGTGCTCCCCCTGCTTGCGGTCCACCGGGATGTGCTTCATGCCGCGCATCAGCGGGCCCGAGACCTTGTGCTTGAACACGGCGTCCTTGGCCATGAAGCGCACCAGCCGCTTCTGGGGGAGCGCCGCGAGTCCCGCGAAGATGAAGTCCAGATAGCTGATGTGGTTGCTCACGAGCACGGCACCGCCGGTACGCGGAATGTGCTCGGTACCCTGCGTGTCGATCTTCAGGTCCAGCGCCTTGAACATGGTGTGAGCGGCGCCGATGACCGGCCGATAGACGAGCTCTGCCATTTGGGGAGGACCCTTCTGTTCCGGGGAGGTTCTCCCGGCGGAAGTTACGCAGCCGTAGGTTTTCGGCATTGCGCCGATGTTGCCGTATCAGACGCGCTGTGGCCAGTCCTGGTGTACGCACGGAGCGAGATTCTCGTCACGTCGCCGGGAACACCCCGGGGAACACCGGCGGGACATCTCCGGGAACATCTCCGGAAACCCGGGCCACCGGGCCTGCCAGGGAGAACGCGCGGGCGCGCGGTGGCTCCGTCCCGGTCGCGGAATATTTTCCGGTCGCGCGGACGCTGCCCGGGACGGTGGCGGTGAGCAGCAGGGCGCGCCGCCGCGACGACGGGAGGCCGTACGTGCGGACGGACGACGGGACGCGGACCGACGGCGCACCGCCGGCGGACGGCCGGGCGGACAGCGGCGGCAGCGGCGGCGGTGCGCGGCGGCGAGAGGCTCTGGACGGGGTGCTACTCGGTGCCGAGTTGGGGGAGCGGGCCACGCTCGTCCAGTTCTCCACCGCGTTCTGCCAGCCCTGCCGGGCGACCCGGCGCACCCTCGCCGAGGTGGCGAGGATGGTGGACGGGGTCGCCCACGTGGAGGTGGACGCCGAGGAACGGCTCGCGCTCGTGCGGGACCTGGGCATCGTCACGACCCCGACGACGCTGGTCCTGGACGCCGGCGGACGGATCGTCCGCCGGGCCGCCGGGCAGCCCCGTACCGTGGATGTGATCGCCGCGCTGGGCGCGGCGGTGTGACCCGGGACGGTACGCGGCGCTGTGACCCACGTACTTGACTGTGCATGCCACCGATCGTCACCCTGGCGAAGTGCCCCAGGAACTCCTTCTCTTCGGGCGGGCCCATGTGGACCTGGCCCGTAACGCGAGCGCGCGCTGTCCGGCTCTCTGAGCAGCCACGGACCCGTTCGACACACCTCGTAGAAGGACCTTGCCATGACGGCGACCCCCGACCTCGGCACCCACCGGCTTGCCTCCGCCGACCTGCTCCGCTCCGTCTTCCGGCAGCACGCCGCGGGCGTCGCGGTCATCACCGCCCGCGGTGATCGCCCCGTCGGCTTCACCGCCACCTCGCTCAACTCCGTCGCCGCGGAGCCGCCGTTGGTCTCCTTCGGCATCGGCGTCTCCTCGTCCAGCTGGCCGGTCCTCGCCGAGTCCGCGTACGTCGGCGTCCACATACTCGGGGAGCACCAGGCCGAGTTGGCCGCGCGGTTCGCGCGCAGCGGCGCGGACCGCTTCGCACCGCCCACCGCGTGGCGCACCGGCCCCGAGGGCGTGCCGCTGCTCGACGGGGTGCTGGCCTGGCTGGTCTGCCGGGTCGTCGCCCGGGTCCCGGCCGCCGACCACCGGCTGGTCGTCGCCCAGGCCGTGGTCGGTGACCCCTCGGGGGCCGGCCGCCCGGAGCCGTCGGGGGCCGGCCGCCCGCTCCTCTACCACCAGGGGCGCTTCAACGCCCTGCGCGACTGAGCGGTCTCCGGCTTCCTCGCGGCGGGAGTTCCCTGGCGGGCCCCTTCCGGGCGTTGGGAAGGTCACAGTTCCAAGCGCTTGCTCAGCGGGCATACTCCGGATGTACTGGCGAGTAATATCAACTCCGTGGCTCCGGTCCCACCGACCGGAAAGAGCCCGGCAGGGCGCCTATGCTGCGTGCAACAAGGCAGCCAGAAATGACGATGCGGTAGGAGAGCCGGCGTGAGCCTGAGGATCGTTGTCTGTGTGAAGTACGTGCCCGACGCCACCGGTGACCGGCACTTCGCCGATGACCTGACCGTCGACCGGGACGATGTGGACGGCCTGCTGTCGGAGCTGGACGAGTACGCGGTCGAACAGGCCCTCCAGATCGCCGCGGATTACGACGGTGACGGCGACGCGGAGATCACCGTGCTGACCGTCGGCCCCGAGGACGCCAAGGACGCGCTGCGCAAGGCGCTCTCCATGGGCGCCGACAAGGCCGTCCACGTCGAGGACGACGACCTGCACGGCACCGACGCCCTCGGTACGTCCCTGGTGCTCGCCAAGGCCGTCGAGAAGACCGGCTACGACCTCGTCATCTGCGGCATGGCCTCCACCGACGGCACCATGGGCGTGCTGCCCGCGATCCTCGCCGAGCGGCTCGGTGTCCCGCAGGTCACCCTCCTCTCCGAGGTCTCGGTCGAGGGCGGCGCGGACGGCACGGTCAGGGGCCGCCGCGACGGCGACACCGCGAGCGAGCAGCTGGAGGCGTCGCTGCCGGCCGTTGTCTCGGTGACCGACCAGTCGGGCGAGGCGCGTTACCCCTCGTTCAAGGGCATCATGGCCGCCAAGAAGAAGCCGGTCACCTCCTGGGACCTGGAGGATCTGGAGATCGACGCCGACGAGGTCGGCCTCGAAGGCGCCTGGACCGCCGTCGACTCGGCGGACGAGCGCCCGGCCCGTACGGCGGGCACGATCGTCAAGGACGAGGGGGAGGGCGGCAAGCAGCTCGCCGCCTTCCTCGCGGAGCAGAAGTTCATCTGAGACCACGCGCACATGCGGGGCGACACCGCCCCCGTGTGCCGGTCGGTCCGAGCCCCGTCACACCGCCTTCGGTGCCCCGCGGGCACCAGATCCTCACGACCCCTCGCATCCGCAGGAGTGCAATCCCATGGCTGAAGTTCTCGTCTATGTCGACCACGTGGACGGCGCCGTCCGCAAGCCCACCCTGGAGCTGCTGACGCTCGCCCGCCGCATCGGCGAGCCGGTCGCCGTCGCGCTCGGCACCGGCGCCGAGGCCACCGCGCCCGCGCTCGCCGAGCACGGCGCGGTGAAGGTCCTCACCGCCGACGCCGCCGAGTTCGCCGACTATCTCGTCGTGCCGAAGGTCGACGCGCTGCAGGCCGCGTACGACGCCGTCGCGCCGGCCGCCGTGCTCTTCCCGTCCTCCGCCGAGGCCAAGGAGATCGCGGCGCGCCTCGCGGTCCGTATCGGCTCCGGACTCATCACCGACGCCATCGACCTGACGGCCGACGACAAGGGCCCGGTCGCCACGCAGTCGGTGTTCGCCGCCGCGTACTCCACCAAGTCCCGGGTCTCCAAGGGCACGCCGGTCATCACGGTGAAGCCCAACTCGGCGGCCGTCGAGCCCGCCCCGGCCGCGGGCGCCGTCGAACCGCTCGCGGTGAGCTTCGGCGCCACGGCCACCGGGACGAAGATCGTCTCCCGTACCCCGCGCGAGTCCACGGGCCGCCCGGAGCTGACCGAGGCCGCGATCGTGGTCTCCGGCGGTCGCGGTGTCAACGGCGCCGAGAACTTCGCGGTCATCGAGGCACTCGCCGACTCCCTCGGCGCGGCCGTCGGCGCCTCGCGCGCCGCCGTGGACGCCGGCTGGTACCCGCACTCCAACCAGGTCGGCCAGACCGGCAAGTCGGTCTCACCGCAGCTCTACATCGCCTCCGGCATCTCCGGCGCGATCCAGCACCGGGCCGGGATGCAGACGTCCAAGACCATCGTGGCCGTCAACAAGGACGCCGAGGCCCCGATCTTCGACCTCGTGGACTACGGCGTGGTCGGCGACCTCTTCGAGGTCGTCCCGCAGCTCACCGAGGAGATCAAGGTGCGCAAGGGCTGAACGGACCCCTCCGGTACGCCCCGGGGCCGCGCGGTGGACCCCACCGCGCGGCCCCGCGCCGTTTCCGGGCCGGGGCCGGGCCGCCGTTGACGCGGCTCGGACCTGCGGCTTAACTTCGGTAACGGATTACTGATTCCGCAAGGCGGAAAGAAGAAGGGTGCCGGAATGGGGCAGCACGAGAAGATCGCCACGAGCCTCCCGGCGGCGGTCACCGAGGCCGTCGGCGCCTCCCTCGCGGGGGTCGACGCCGAGCTGGCGCGCCGCTACCCCGGCGACCCCGGCACCCGCCAGCCCGTCCACACCGTCTACGTACCCGCCGACGCCTACGGCGCGGGCACCGTCCGCTCCTGGGGCGACCAGGCGCTCGCCGCGCTCGACGAACACGCCCCGGACGCCGCCTCGCTGGCCCGCGTCCTCGGCCTCTCCGGCGAACTGGCCGGGCCGGTGTACGAGCGCGTACGGGACAAGCTGGTCCGGGAGCCCGTCGAGGACCTGCGGATCGACTTCGAGGACGGCTACGGGCCCCGGCCGGACCGCGAGGAGGACGAGGCCGCCGCCCGCGCCGCCCGGCTCGTCCACGAGGCGTACGCAGCCGGCGCCCCCGGCACCTCGGCGCCGTACACGGGCATCCGTGTGAAGTGCCTGGAGGCGGCCGTGCGCGAGCGCTCCGTCCGGACCCTGGACATCTTCCTCAGCGGGCTGATGGCGGCGGGGGGACTCCCGGACGGGCTGGTCCTGACGCTGCCCAAGGTGACGTACGCCGAGCAGGTAGCCGCGATGGCCCGGCTGGCCGGGGAGTTCGAGAAGGCGCACGGACTGGAGCCCGGCCGGATCGGCTTCGAGATCCAGATCGAGACCAGCCAGGCCATCCTCGCCGCCGACGGCACCGCGACCGTGGCCCGGATGATCGGCGCGGCGGACGGCCGGGCCACCGGGCTGCACTACGGCACCTTCGACTACAGCGCCTGCGTCGGCGTCAGCGCCGCGTACCAGGCGAGCGACCACCCGGCCGCCGACCACGCCAAGGCCGTCATGCAGGTCGCCGCGGCCGGCACCGGGGTCCGGGTCAGCGACGGCTCCACCAACGTCCTCCCGGTCGGACCGACCCCGCAGGTGCACGAGGCGTGGCGGCTGCACTACGGCCTCACCCGGCGGGCTCTCGCCCGCGCCTACTACCAGGGCTGGGACATGCACCCGGGCCATCTGCCGACCCGTTACGCCGCCGTGTACGCCTTCTACCGCGAGGGCCTGGCACCGGCCGCCGCCCGGCTGGCCGCCTACGTCGCCAAGGCGGGCGGCGCCGTCATGGACGAGCCCGCCACCGCAAAGGCGCTCAGCGGTCACCTGCTGCGCGGACTCGACTGCGGCGCCCTCGACCACGACGAGGTCACCCGCCTCACCGGCCTCACCCGCGCCGATCTGGAGGGCTTCACCCGCCCGCGGCCTGAGGGCGGCGTGCCGGGCGGCCGGTGACCCGGCGCCGGGTCACCCGTCCGCAGGCGGCGGGATCTCCCCGGAGCCCCGGGCGATCAGCCGCGTCGCCAGCACCACCTGGGACGGTGCGTCGGCCGCGCCGTCCAGCCGGTGGAAGAGCCGCTGCGCCGCCGCGCGGCCCAGGGCCGCCGCGTCCTGTGCGACGACCGTGAGCCCCGGGTCGAGCAGATCGGCCAGCTCGATGTCGTCGAAGCCCACCAGGGCGACCGGCCGGTGGTGGGCCGCCAGGACCCGTACCACCGTCACCGTGACCCGGTTGTTGCCGGTGAAGATCGCCGTGACGGGCTCGGGGGCGCCGAGCATCGCGACGACCGCCTCCTGGACCCGGCCCGGCGCCGTCGTGCCGAGCGAGACCCACTCCTCCTCGATCGCGAGACCGGCGTCCGCCATCGCGGTGCGGTAGCCGCGCAGCCGCTCGCCCGCCGTGTGGATGCCGGGCTGGTCGCCGATGAAGCCGATCCGGCGATGGCCGTGCGCGATGAGGTGGGCGGTGCCCGAACGGGCCCCGCCGAAGCTGTCGGAGAGCACCGCGTCGGCCTCGATGCGGCCTGCCGGCCGGTCCACGAAGACGGTCGCCACCCCGGCCTTTATCTCGGGCTCCAGATAGCGGTGGTCCTGCCCGGCGGGGATCACGATCAGCCCGTCCACCCGGCGCGCGCAGAGCGCCAGCACCAACTCCTGCTCGCGGTTCGGGTCCTCGGCGCTGGAGCCGTTGATGAGCAGCGCGCCGTGGGCGCGGGCCACCTCCTCCACGGCGCGGTTCAGCGGACCGTAGAACGGGTCCGCCAGATCCTCCAGGACCAGCCCGATGCTCGCCGTACGGCCCTTGCGCAGCACGCGTGCCGAATCGTTGCGGCGGAACCCCAGCGCGTCGATGGCCTCCTGCACCCGCCGCTCGGTGTCCGCCGTGACCCCCGGCTCGCTGTTGACCACACGGGAGACGGTCTTGAGCCCGACCCCGGCCCGGGCGGCCACGTCCTTCATCGTGGGCCGGTTGCCGTAGCGGGGTTCGGGGCGGCGGGCGGTATCGGCCACAGTGCGCTGTCCTGTCGTCGTACGGTCGTCGGGTCGTCCGGGGGCGCGACGCGCGCCGTCCGGGACGTGCGGTCGAGCATAGGCCCTGGACAACGTTGTCAGGGGAATGGAAACTGTTCATCGAAACCGAGGACACCTACCCGCGCGGTTCCCTTGAATGCGCCTCATCTCCAGGAGATGCCACACCGATGCATACCGACTCCGTTGCCGCACTCGACATCGGCGGCACCAAGATCGCCGGGGCGTTGGTGGACGGCAGCGGCAGAATCCTCGTACGGGCCCAGCGCCCGACCCCGGCGCGCGAGGACGGCGAGACGGTGATGCGCGCCGTCGAAGAGGTCCTGGCCGAGGTGGCCGCCTCGCCGCTGTGGCCGACGGCCACGGCGATGGGCATCGGCAGCGCCGGCCCCGTGGACGCCTCGGCCGGTACGGTCAGCCCGGTCAACGTTGCGGCCTGGCGGGCGTTCCCGCTGGTGGAGCGGGTACGGGCGGCCACGGGCGGGCTGCCGGTGACCCTGGTCGGGGACGGCGTCGCGATCGCCGCCGCGGAACACTGGCAGGGCGCGGCCCGCGGTTACGACGACGCGCTGTGCATGGTGGTCTCCACCGGTGTCGGCGGCGGGCTGGTGCTCGGCGGAAAGATTCACCCGGGCCCCACCGGCAACGCGGGCCACATCGGGCACATCAGCGTGGAACTGGACGGCGACCTCTGTCCGTGCGGAGCCCGGGGCTGTGTGGAGCGGATCGCGAGCGGCCCCAACATCGCCCGCAGGGCTCTGGAGGGCGGCTGGCTGCCGGGCCCCGACGGCGACACCTCGGCCGCCGCCGTGGCCGCCGCCGCGCGGGCCGGGCACCCGGTCGCCATCGCCTCCTTCGACCGGGCCGCGCGTGCGCTGGCCGCCGGGATCGCCGCGACGGCCACGCTCACCGAGATCCGCATCGCGGTCATCGGCGGCGGTGTCGCGGGCGCCGGCGAGGTCCTGTTCGCCCCGCTGCGCCGCTCGCTGCGGGAGTACGCGACGCTCTCGTTCGTCCAACGGCTCACGGTGGCCCCGGCGCTGACCGGCACGGACGCCGGGCTGGTGGGCGCGGCGGCGGCGGCCCTGCTCACACGGCGGGACACCGCGGCGCCGATGGCCGGCTGACGGCGTCCGGCCCGGCGACCGGGTCCGGTGGCGGGGCAGTCCGGCGGCGGGGCGGCCCGGCCTCGAACCGAGTGCCGGTCAGTGGGTGGTCTGGCAGGCCAGCCGCTGGCTGCCCCGGAACCGTACGCACAGCTCCGTACCGCTGCCGGTGTCCCCGGACGGCCAGGTGTGCGTCAGCGCCTTGCCGGAGCGGACGGCCGTGGCCGTGTCGACGTGCCGCCCGTTCCGCAGCAGGGACACCGGGCGGGAGGCGATCTCCTCGGGAGGATTGGTCCAGATCCCCGTGACGGAGTTCCTTGCGCCGCGCCCCTCCAGTCGGATGCAGATCTGCGGCCCCGAGAAGTGATGGGTGCACGCGCTGCTGTCCGCGGCGGCGGGGCTGGCGCTCAGCGGGACGGCGACCGCCGCCAGGGCGAGGCACAGCGCCAGGGCGGCCGGTGTTCTGGGCATCTCGGGCTCTCCACTCGTACGGTTCGCGGTGCCGGTCTGCGGACCCGCCGGGGACTTCGGGCCGTCAGAAACTCCGGACCCGTTCGCACGGGCCCGGTCCGGCGGTCTCAGGAGCAGGAGTCGGGATCGGTCGCCTGCTGCGGCACGACGACCAGGAAGACGTCCGAGTCGAGGTCCATCACGACCTCGGCGGGCGTCCCTTCGTCCCGCCGCGCCCGCGCGAACTCCTCCGCGGGCCGGCTCCCGCGCGGCCCGCCCGCGGGAAACTCCTCCAGCACCGTGCGGCGCATCGCGTACCCCCCTTGCCCGTTGACGACATCGAGCATTCCAACGACGTGCCACGGGTTTGTGTTACGGCCCCGGCACGGGTTGGTCACGGCCGGTTGGCCGGAGCGGCGCTCTGATCCCGCACGGGGTTTCCGTGGCAGGGTGTTGCGGGCAGTCCACTGGGGGCTCTCGCGACCTGGGCCCTACGGAAGAGGGGGAACCGTGATCGTCTGGATCAACGGCGCGTTCGGAGTGGGCAAGACCAGCACCGCGCGTGAACTGATCGACCTGATCCCGAACTGCACGCTCTACGATCCCGAGCCGATCGCCGGGGAACTGACGCGGCTGCTGCCGCAGAAGAAGCTCGCCGAGGTGAGCGACTTCCAGGACCTGCCGATCTGGCGGCGGCTGGTGGTCGACACGGCGGCGGCGCTGCTGGCCGAGGTCGGCGGGGCGCTCGTCGTCCCCATGACCCTGCTGCGCCAGGAGTACCGGGACGAGATCTTCGGCGGTCTCGCCGCGCGCCGCATTGCCGTACACCATGTGCTGCTGTCAACAGATGAAACGATACTTCGCGCACGTATCGCGGCTCGTGAGGACGTCGCCGACGATCCGGAGGTGAACGAGCGCAATCGCCGCTGGTGTTACGAGCACATCGAGCCCTACCGTACGGCCCTGGACTGGCTGACGGGAGACGCCCACGTCATCGACAACACCGTGCTGACCGCGCGGGAGACGGCCGAGGCGCTGGCCGAGGCGGTACGGGACGGCGTGGCCGGCGTCTGCGAGATCGTCCAGACGCCCGAACCGACCGCGGAGACCGTCGCGGCCGGGGTGCTCCTCTTCGACGAGCAGGACCGGGTGCTCCTCGTCGACCCCACCTACAAGCCGGGCTGGGAGTTCCCCGGCGGTGTGGTCGAGCGGGGCGAGGCCCCCGCCCGCGCCGGGATACGGGAGGTCGCCGAGGAGATAGGGATCGAACTCACCGAGGTGCCGAAGCTGTTGGTGGTCGACTGGGAGCCGCCGCGCCCTCCGGGGTACGGAGGGCTGCGGCTGCTCTTCGACGGCGGCAGGCTGACCGCCGAGGAGGCCCGACGGCTGCTGCTGCCAGGGCCCGAACTGCGGGGCTGGCGCTTCGTCGACGAGGAGGAGGCGGCCAGGCTGCTGCCGCCGGTCCGCCGCGCGCGGCTGCGCTGGGCCCTGCGCGCGCGGGAGCGCGGCACGGTGCTCAACCTGGAGGACGGAGCCCCCGTCGGCTGACCCGCGCCGCTTCCCGCCCCCGGTGTGTCCCGGGGGATGCCTCAGGCGCGCCGGGAGGCGGCGTAGTTGACCAGGAAGTGCGCCTCGGCCACGGAGAGACGCTCCAGCTCCTCCGGGGAGACGCTCTCGTTCACCGCGTGGATCTGCGCCTCCGGCTCGCTCAGCCCGATCAGCAGGATCTCCGCCTCCGGGTAGAGCCCGGCCAGGGTGTTGCAGAGCGGGATGGACCCGCCCTGGCCCGCCGTCTGCATCTCCTGGCCCGGGTACGCGACCCGCAGGGCGTCGGCCATCGCCGTGTACGCGGGGCTGGAGGTGTCCGCGCGGAACGCCTGCCCCTGGCCCACCTGTTCCACCGCGACCCGCGCGCCCCAGGGTGTGTGGGCCTCCAGGTGAGCCGTCAGCAGCTCGGTGGCCTCCACGGCGTCCTGACCCGGCGGTACGCGCAGGCTGACCGTGGCCCGCGCGTGCGCCTGGACGGACGGCGTGGCGCCGACGACGGGCGGGCAGTCGATGCCGAGGACGGTCACGGCGGGGCGCGCCCAGATCCGGTCGGCGACCGAGCCGTGCCCGATCAGCCCGACCCCGTCGAGCACCTTCGTGTCCTTACGGAAGTCGGCCTCCGGGTACTCCAGCCCCTTCCAGACCGCGTCGGCGGCCAGCCCGTCCACCGTGGTGGAGCCGTCCTCGGCGCGCAGCGAGTCCAGCACCCTGATGAGGGCGGCGAGCGCGTCGGGCGCCGCACCGCCGAACTGCCCCGAGTGCAGGTTGCCTTCGAGCGTGTCGACCCGCACCCGCAGCAGTGTCATGCCGCGCAGCGTGGCCGTGACCGTGGGCAGGCCGACCCGGAAGTTCCCGGCGTCGCCGATGACGACGGCGTCGGCGGCCAGCAGTTCGGGGTGCTCCTCGGCGTACCGCTCCAGACCGCCGGTGCCCTGCTCCTCCGAACCCTCCACGATCACCTTGACGTTCACCGGTACGCCGCCGTTCGCCTTGAGCGCGCGCAGGGCGAGCAGATGCATCAGGACGCCGCCCTTGCAGTCGGCCGCGCCGCGCCCGTACCAGCGTCCGTCGCGCTCGGTCAGCTCGAACGGCGGGGTCAGCCAGGCGTCCTCGTCGCCGATCGGCTGGACGTCGTAGTGCGCGTAGAGCAGCACCGTCGGAGCGTCCTCGGGGCCGGGCAGCAGGCCGTACACGGACTGGGTCCCGTCGGGGGTGTCGAGGACCGCGACATCCTGGAACCCCTCGGCGCGCAGCGCGTCGGCCACCCACCGCGCGGCGCCCTCGCACTCGCTCCTCGGGGCGACCGCGGGGTCCGCCACCGAGCGGAAGGCCACCAGCTCCGCGAGCTCCGTACGGGCGCGGGGCATGAGGGACGCCACGGTCCCGGAAAACGGATTCGCGGTCATGGGCACGCTCCTGGTGGGTACATCGTTGTCACAGTCGGGTGTACGGCGGGTGTTACGCCGGGGCGATGGCGATGGTGTGCCGATGGTCCGGCGCCGTCGGCGGAGCCTTGTCGATACTCCCACAACGGCTCGGGCGCGCAGCGCCGTAGGATGCCGTTCGACAGCAGGGGCCACCGGTCGGATCAGGAGCAGAAGCACATCGTGAGCAGCGAGAACGCAGACGCCGGAAGTGTGCACGACGAGCCGGTGTGGGATGTCGTCGTGGTCGGCGCAGGACCTGCGGGAGCCTCCGCGGCGTACGCGGCGGCGGTCGCGGGCCGCCGGGTGCTGCTGCTGGAGAAGGCCGAGTTGCCGCGCTACAAGACCTGCGGGGGCGGGATCATCGGGCCCTCGCGCGACTCGCTGCCGCCGGGCTTCGAGTTGCCCTTCAAGGACCGCGTGCACGCGGTGACGTTCTCCCTGAACGGGAAGCTGACCCGCACCCGGCGCTCCAAGCGCATGCTCTTCGGGCTGATCAACCGCCCGGAGTTCGACGCGAGTCTGGTCGAGCACGCGCAGAAGGCGGGGGCGGTCCTGCGTACGGGCACGGCGGTCTCCCGCGTCGAGCAGCACGGCCCGGCCGTGCCCGACCGCCGTACGGTCGCGGTCGTCCTCGGGGACGGCGAGACGGTACTGGCGCGGTCCGTGGTCGGCGCCGACGGCAGTGCCAGCCGGATAGGCGCCCACGTCGGCGTGAAGATGGACCAGGTGGACCTGGGCCTGGAGGCGGAGATCCCGGTGCCGCCGACCGTCGCGGAGGACTGGGCGGGGCGGGTGCTCATCGACTGGGGCCCGCTGCCCGGAAGTTACGGCTGGGTCTTCCCCAAGGGCGACACCCTCACCGTCGGGGTGATCTCGGCGCGCGGCGAGGGGTCGGCGACCAAGCGCTATCTGGAGGACTTCATCGCCCGGCTCGGGCTCGCCGGGTTCGAGCCGTCGGTCTCCTCCGGCCATCTCACCCGCTGCCGCAGCGAGGACTCCCCGCTCTCCCGGGGCCGGGTGCTGGTCTGCGGCGACGCGGCGGGGCTGCTGGAGCCGTGGACGAGGGAGGGCATCTCCTTCGCCCTGCGCTCCGGACGGCTCGCGGGGGAGTGGGCGGTACGGATCTCCGAGGCGCACGACGCCGTGGACGCCCGCCGCCAGGCGCTGAACTACGCCTTCGCCATCAAGGCGGGCCTCGGTGTGGAGATGGGGGTCGGGCGGCGGATGCTCGCGATCTTCGAGCGCCGGCCGGGGGTGCTGCACGCGGCGATCACGGGCCTGCGCCCGGCGTGGAACGCGTTCGCGGACATCACCCGCGGTTCGACGACCCTGGCGGGTCTCGTACGGACGCGGCCGCTGGCCCGGCGCGCGCTGGACGTACTGGACCGCCGGCCGGCGGACGGCCGCCCGGTGACGGCCGCGGGGGAGGAGAGCGCGTCGCCGGACCGGAGTGACCCGAAGGGTGTGCCGGAGGCCGGCACGCGGGAGTGACGGGCACCCGCGCGTGATGTGCGGTCTGCGTCCTGTGACGGTGTCCTGCCGGCGCCGGTGACGGGCGCCCGTGGGCGGCCTGCGGTTAGTGTCCCGTGACGGCCTCTCGTCCGCGCCGGTGACGGGCGCCCGCGCGTGACGTGAGGGCGGGAGCGGCCCGGCCCCATGTCCGGCCCGCGGGGCGCCGTCCAGGACGCGGTCGCCGGTAGGCGGTCGTCGGTACGCGGGCTCCGGTACGCGGGCTCCGGTACACGGTGGCTCGCGTCGTCGAGTGAAGACAACGCCGCGAGGCGCGGCCCACCCGCGGCAGCGGCTGATGTCACCACGGGCACGCGAGCCCGGCGAGATCCGAGATCCGAACGAGAGGCCCTGGGCCGCCGCGTACTCCCCGGGGAGTACGGGTGACCGCGACGCCCGGCTGACGCCCGGGGCGCGCCCGCCGGTCTAGCGTGACCGGTATGGAAGAGCAGCACATGCGCCCCGCCTGGCCCTGGGGCGGTGGCGGACCCCCGCGCCGGGGTGGACACCACCTCCGGAGGCGGTGTCCACCCCGGGCGGACGGGCGCCCGCGCGGATGGGGCGGGCCGCCGCACCGGTCGCCCCGCTTCCCTGGCGGCGAGCCGGCGAGCGGGCGGCTGCCGTGGGTCTCGACCGTGCTGCTGGCCGTGTTCGTCCTGGTGGGCACCGCGTACGCGGCGCGGCAGCAGCCCGACCGGGCCGCGCTCGACGCCCTCGGACGGGCACTGCTGCTCGTGAGCGCCGCTCTGCTGCTGCTCCGTACCCGCCACCCCGTCCTCTGCGTCCTCGGCGTCTCGGCGACCGTGCTGGCCTACTTCGCCGGGGGCTATCCGTACGGTCCGGTCTTCCTCGTCGTCGCGGTCGCCGGTTTCGCCGCGATCGCGGCGGGACACCGGCGGGCGGCCTGGTGGGCGCTCGGCTCGCTCTGGGTGGGCCATGTACTGATCGCGCACTGGCTCTACCGCCTGCTGCCGCCGCCCGGCGACCGAGCGGCGCCCTGGGGCCAGGAGCTGGTCATCGCCGCCTTCGTGGTCGCCCTCTGCGCCGCTGCCGAACTCGCCCGCGTACGCCGGGAACAGTGGGCGAGACAGGGCGCGGAGCGCGCCGCCGCCGAGCAGCGCAGAAAGAACGAGGAGCGGCTGCGGATCGCCCGCGAGCTGCACGACGTACTCGCCCACTCCCTCTCCGTCATCCACGTCCAGGCGGGCATGGGCCTGGCGCTGCTCGACACCGACCCGGAACAGGCGCGGTCGGCGCTCATCACCGTCAAGGCGGCCAGCAAGGAGGCGCTCGGCGAGGTGCGGCAGGTGCTCGACACCCTCAGAACGCCCGGCGACGCGCCCCGTACGCCCGCGCCCGGCCTGGACCGGCTGCCCGAACTGGCCGAACAGGCCGCCTCCGCGGGGCTCACCGTCGAGGTGCACCGGGAGGGCACCCCGGTCGCGCTGCCGCCCGGCGCCGATCTGGCCGCCTTCCGGATCGTCCAGGAGGCCCTGACCAACGTGGTGCGCCACTCCGGGGCGCGCACGGCGGCGGTACGACTCGGATACGGGCCCCGGCTGCTCGACCTGCGGATCGACGACCCGGGCCCGGCGACCGGCGGGGACGCGGGCGGCAGCGGCAACGGGCTGGTCGGGATGGAGGAGCGGGCCGCCGCGCTCGGCGGCACCGTCGAGGCCGGGCCGCGCCGGGACGGCGGATTCCGGGTGCGGGCCACACTTCCCCTGACGGCTCCCCCGACGACTCCCCTGACGACCGAGGAGACCACATGATCCGGGTGCTGCTCGCGGACGACCAGTCGCTGGTACGGGCGGGCTTCCGCGCGCTGCTGGACGCCCAGCCGGACATCGAGGTGGCGGGCGAGGCCGCGGACGGCGAGGAGGCACTGAGCCGGGTGCGCGAACTCGCCCCCGACGTCGTGCTGATGGACATCCGGATGCCCCGGCTCGACGGCCTCGCCGCGACCCGTCGGATCACCGAGGACCCCCGGTGCGACCAGGTGAAGGTGGTCATGCTCACCACCTTCGAGCTCGACGAGTACGTCTTCGAGGCGATCCGCTCGGGGGCCTCGGGCTTTCTGGTCAAGGACACCGAACCGGAGGAACTGGTGCGTGCGATCAGGGCCGTGGTGGGCGGTGACGCGCTGCTCTCCCCGGGGGTGACCCGTCGGCTGATCGCCGAGTTCGCCTCCCGCTCCAAGGAGCCCACGGAGGCGGCCCGACTGGGTGAACTCACCGACCGGGAAAGGGAGGTGATGGCCCTCGTCGGGATCGGCCTCTCCAACGAGGAGATCGCCCGGCGGCTGGTGGTCAGCCCCCTCACGGCCAAGACACATGTGAGCCGGACGATGGTGAAGCTCAGCGCCCGCGACCGGGCCCAACTGGTCGTACTCGCCTACGAGTCGGGACTGGTGCGGCCGGGCTGGCTGGGCTGAGGGACGGTTCCGCCGGGAGAATCCGGTGTACGTCCCGGATCCTCCGGGGTGAAGCGCCACAGGACCTGGACGACCCGCGCCACGAAGGCGAGGCACGCGGCGACGGCGCCGATCCGCAGGCCGATCTCGGGCAGCTCCAGAAACCGCACCGCACCGGCGGCCACCCCGAACACCAGCGCCGCCGCGAAGGCCCCCGTCACCACCGCGAAGGCGATCTCGACGGTGACGGCGTCCCGTCGGTCCCCGCTCCGTGTCTCCATGCCCCGAGTCTGACCGAGGCGGCACCCCGGAGCAAGGAGCCCTTCCGCCGCGCCGCCCGTGTGCCGCGGAACGTCGCGCACCCGCCGACCGGGGCAGAGGCACCTCCGCCCTGGAGCCCGCCCCGACGGCGGCGGGATCAGTGGCCGGCGCTCTGTCCGCCGTCGACATGGAGGATCTCCCCCGTCACGAAGGGCGCCTTCTCCAGGTAGACGATCGCGCCGACGACGTCGCCGACCTCGCCCATCCGCCCGAGCGGGTGCAGCCCGGCGAGCGCCTCGTACTCGGCCTCCGGGTGCAACGGAGTCTTGATGACGCCCAGTGAGACGGCGTTGCTGCGGATGCCACGGGCCGCGTACTCGATGGCCAGGGCCTTGGTGGCGGACTGGAGCCCGCCCTTGGTCAGGGAGGCCAGCAGCGAGGGGGCCGCGGAGCTGGCGTGGTCCACGAGGCTGGTGGTGATCTGGACGAGGTGACCGCCGCCGCCCTGGCGGAGCATCTGCTCGACGGCGAGCTGGGTGATACGGAAGAACCCGGTCAGGTTGACGCCGACGACGCGGTCGTAGTCCTGCCGGGTGTAGTCGGTGAACGGCTTGCCGCTGTAGACGCCGGCGTTGTTGACCAGGGTGTCGATGCGGCCGAACCGCTCGATCGCGGCGGCGGCGACGCGCTCGGCCGTGGCGGGGTCGGCGATGTCGCCCTGGAGGGTGCGGACGTCCGGGTCCCGGGAGGGAGCGATGCCGCGCGAGGTGGCGACGACGGCGTGGCCGAGCTCGCGGTACGCCTCGACCAGGCCCGCGCCGATGCCCTGCGACGCACCGGTGATGACGGCGACCTTCTGCTGCGGGACGCTCATGACGACCTTCTTCCGGCAGTACCGCCCCCGCCGCCTCGGTACCGCGACATACGGTGATGTACCGCGACGTGCCGCTGTGCGCCGCGACGCGCGCGGATACCCCAAGCGTCACGCCGCTCGGCGGGCGCCGCATCCCGCGGGCCCGCCGGCGGCCCCGTAGCACCGGACGGACACCTGGCTCGGCCGGCCGGGGGGCGTCACGCCTCGCGGGCGTGGGCGGTGCCGGTGGAGGGCCGGTGGAGCAGCAGCCGTACGAAGGCGCCTATGGCGATCGACTGGATCAGCACGGAGAGGACCAGCGCCGGGTAGAGGAAGCCGGAGGAGGCGGCGAGGTCCTCCCCGATCATCCCGCCGCCGATGAGGAAGACGAAGACGGCCGGAGCCGCGAGGAAGAACAGCCACGTTCCGGCGAACGACGCGTCGTCGTGGTGCACGAAGAGCGTGTCGACCGTGACGAACAAGGCCGCCGCGCCGACGAGGGCGAGGTAGACCTGCGAGGCGCGGTTGCCGTGGGCGAGCCGCGCGAGTCCGGTCAGCCGTCCTGAAACCATCGTGTTCTCCCTGGAGTTCATGGCTCCTCCCGCGAAGTGGGGTGCCCTTGGGTCTGTTTCCAGGGTGCGGGAACTCGAACGGCTGTGCCTGAGTACTCCTACTCATCCTTCGTGGGTGTGCCCCGCCGGGCCGTTCGCCGAGGCGCCGCGGGCCGCGTGGGCGATGAGGGCCGCCGCGCCGGCGAGCAGCGCCACCGTGGTGAGGGCGAGCGGCAGCGAGAACCAGTCGGCGAGGAAGCCGATCGCGGGCGGCCCGAGCAGCATCCCGCCGTACCCGAGCGTGGACGCGGCGGCGACCCCGGAGGGCCCTGCCAGCGCGCCCGCCCGGCCGATGGCCACGGGGAAGATGTTGGCGAGGCCGAGTCCGGCCACGGCGAACCCCGCCAGGGCGAGCCAGGCGGTGGGCGCGAGGGCGCCGAGCAGCATGCCGAGGGCGGCCGTCACCCCGCCCAGCACCAGGGAGCGGGTCTGGCCGAGCCGTTCCAGCAGGGCCGTGCCCGAGAGCCGGCCCGCGGTCATGGCGAGGGCGAAGAGCGAGTAACCGGCCGCGGCCACCGCGGGGGTGGCGTCGAGGTCCTGGCTGAGGTGGAGCGCGCTCCAGTCGGCCATCGCCCCCTCGCCGTACGCCGTGCACAGCGCGATCAGCCCGAAGAGGGCGACCATCCGGCGGGTGCGCCGGTCCGGCCCGCCGCCGCCCCGGCCACGCTTCTCCGTACCCGTACCGTCCGTACCCGTACCAGCCGCAGCTGTACGGTCCGCATCCGCATCCTCATCCTCATCCGTACGGTCCGCGCCTGTACGGTCCGTAGCCTTCGTACGCTCCGCCGCCGGCGCGGGGATCCGCAGCAGGGTCCGGCCCGCGGTGGCGGTGACCAGCAGCCCGACGGCCGACAGAAGAGCCAGATGGACGGCGGGAGAGAGACCGCCCGCGAGCAGCCCGCCGAGCCCCGCCCCGACCATGCCGCCCAGGCTGAACGCGGCGTGGAAACTGGAGATCACCGGGCGCCGCAGGGCGGCGACGAGATCGACGGCGGCGCTGTTCATCGCGACGTTCAGTCCACTCAACGTAAAGTACTCACTAATAGCTGCGACTCGACTGTTCCGGGGGCTCGATGTCCGACCTGATCACGCCTCAGAAAGCGTGCCTGTACTGCCGTCTTTCGTATGCGCCGGATGGATCCCTGGAGAAGGTGGAGCGCCAGGAGGCCGACGGCCGAACCATGGCCGGCCGCCTGAACTGGCCGGACTTCTGCTGCGTGTACGTGGACAACTCCCGCTCGGCGTGGCAGCGGAATCGGCACCGCCCCGACTGGGAACGCATGCTCATCTCGCTGGACCCAACGACCGAGCACCAGCACGACGGCATCATGGTCTACCACGGCGATAGGTTGATCCGGCAGCCGTACGACCTCGAGCTCCTGCTCAACATCGCGGACCAGCGGAGGATCCCGCTCGCCTCGGTGTCCGGCGTCCGAGACCTCTCCAGCCCCGACGACCGGTTCATCCTGCGGATCGAAGCCGCCCAGGCATGCCGCGAGTCGGACAACACCTCGCGGCGGGTGAAGCGCGGCATCAAGTCCCGGACGAGCAAAGGTCGCGCGCGGCCGGGCGGACGCCGGCCCTTCGGGTGGGGCGTGGACACGGGGCGCGTACGGGTGAAAGTCGACCCGGAGTCCGGCGAGGAGAACCTGGTGCTGGTGCTGGACTACGACCAGACGGTGCCGGAGGAGACGAAGCTGCTGGCCGACGTGGCCGCGCGGGTCCAGGCCGGGATGAGCAAGCGTGGAGCGGTCCGGTGGATGAATAAACGGTCCGTCACGTCCATGGGGAACCCCTGGTGCGTGACAACTCTTACGAGGGCCCTACTCGCTCCGCGGATGGCCGGCCTGGTCGAGCATCAGGGCGTCTACCACAAGGCGGTCTGGGACCAGGTGATCTCCCAGGCACTGTGGGAGGACCTCCGCGCGCTGCTCGCAGAGCGCGGAGAGAAGTACGGCTACCACGGTCACGACCGCCGTCATCTCCTGTCAGGGATCGCCGAGTGCTCCGACTGCACCACGGCCACCGCCGAGTGCAAGCTGTGTGCCACCGACATCGTCGGCAAGTGCATGAAGCATCGGGCCACGGTGTGGAACAAGCCGGTCGGCAAGAAGGGCGCACGCAGGTCGCTGATCTACTACTGCAAGATCTGCGGCCGGGGACGCAACGAGGCACACCTGGACGCGTTCGTCGGCGCGAAGTGCGTCCAACTCCTCAACCAGGCCGACTTCCTCACCGAGCTCTACACCACGGACGCCGGCCCCAGCCCGGCTACAGAGATCGCGTCGCTGGAGCAGCGCCGCGCCAGAACAAAGAAGACCCTGGAGAACCTCGGTGACACCGAGTTGGACCCGGAGGTGGTGGTCGCGTCGCTTGCGTCGTTCGACCGGCGCATCTCCCGGCTCCGAGATCAACTCGCAACGACCGCGGAGCGCCGCGTACTTCTGACGGTCGTGGGGATCAGCCGGAAAGAGTGGGAGGGCCTCGACATCGACGTACGCGCGTCGGTCGTAAGCGCCCTGTTCCGAGTACAGGTCAAGCGCGCGCGGATGGGCAGCGGCTTCGACAGCGAGAGCGTCGCCCTGGTACGTAAGCCACTCTCATCGTCTTCGTGACCCTGGCCGGGGATGAGACGCAGGCGGGGGCGTCTGCTGTGGGCGACCGCGGTCTGATGCTCCCGCTGGACTGAGTCCCTAGCTCGACGCACCACCGACAGCCATCGGGTGCGGCGCTCAGGGTCCGGCTCTTCTGCCGCGGCGTTCAATGCCTCGCTGATGGCGTCGAGTTGGTCACCGAGCTGCTCCAGATTTCGCATGAGTGGTGCTCTCCGATCCGGGCCTGCAGGGCAGAGCGCTGCTCCCTTCTGCGTCCAGGCCCCCGCGCAGGAGAGAGAGTGTCATGAGTAAACCTCAGGTCAAGGCTGGCGCGAAAGGGGCGCAGGAGCTTTGTGTGTGCGCCCTGCACCTATGCGTCACCAAGAGTGCATCCCTCCCCAGGGCTTGCGTCGAGCGAACGAGAACCAGCCGATGATCTTGTTATGGATTGGCGACCGTTTGGGTACTGACGGATGATCTTGGTCCGCCCAGCGTGTTCCGGGTGCCAGCCCGCCGAACCCCCCGCCCAGACTGGGTGCTCGCCCAGTGCCGCGCCCTCGGCCACCGCATCGCCACCCGGCGCGCAGCAGTCCAGATGTCCCAGGACGACCTGGCAGCCCGCACCGGCGTCGAACGCCGGACCATCCAACGGTACGAAAACGGCCGCCGCGACCCTCGATACGCCGACCTGCTGCTGATAGCCGATGCGCTCGGCGTACCTATTGAGGACCTGGTGCGGACGGAGCCCCGGCCGGCGACGACGGGGGACGACTCCCGGCCGGGGCGGTAAATGGGGTCCGGCCGTAGGGGTGGCGCGGCCGGACCGGCCCGCACGCCGGGGCGAGCACCCCGGGCGGCGTACGGGAGTCAGTTTCCCCGACGCCTCGCGCGCCTGGGACTGTGCCTGGGGGGCGCTTCGTCGAGCGGCACCACCACCGTCAACGTGCCACCGTCCTCCGCCGTCCACTCCTTCCCGCCTCCGTAGAGCGGGCGCAGCACGTAGGTGCCGCTGCGGACGTCGGTGACGATGCCGTCTCGGTCGGTGGCCTTGTCGTGGATCTGGTCACCCACCCACACCTTGCCGTCCCTCATGATGCGGCCCCTGTCAGTCCTGCGCCGTAATGCTCCAGGAGCCACTCGCAGTCGCGGCGCAGGAGGGCTACGTGCACTTGAGCGGACAGCGGCGACAACGGCATGTCGGCGGCCGCGTGGCGCCGCACTATGTCCAGGCGGGCCCGGCGGCCGCACCACTCCCGCCCACCTCGCCACATGCCGTCGACCTCTTCCTCGGCGGCAGGCAGTAGGTCCGTGATGTGAGCCGTCAGTGCCTCGGCTGCCTCGATCAGCTCTGGGAGGCTGGCCCGCGTGTCGGCGAGGGCGGCCGACTCGGCGAGGGTGGCCTCGATGGCGCTCACCGGGAAAGACCCTGGCGATCGCGGCCGGCGTGCAGCAGCTGCACGACAGCGGGCGGGGAGCACAGGGTGCGGGCGCCGTTGAGCGGCACGGTCCAGTGGATGCCCTCCGGAGCGGTGCGGTCGAGGCGGGGCACCGGCAGGTAGTTGCCTGCGCCGAGTGCGGCCGCGTGCGGGGAATCCCAGGTGTCCGCCGTGCCGGCAGGGACGAGTGCCAGGTACCAGCCGGGCGGCGACCAGATGACGGGGCCGGCCAAAGGGCCCAGCACGGCAGCAACGGCGGAGTGCTCGGGGATACTGGCCGCCGCGTGCACCAAGCGCTGCGGAAGCTTCACCGCATCGAACAGGCTGCCAAGGGCGAGGACGGCAGGACGCCCCTCGCGCCAATCTCGGAACGCGGACTCAGGATCTCGAATCGTCCTCGCCAGCCACTCTTCGAGGGGCGTGATGGCGAGCTGGTCATGCGTCATGGTCGGCTCCAGACGGTACGGGCTGGGCGACTCAAAGGTGCCGCCAGCCGTCTGAATCCGCATTGGCACTCTCGGTACGAAACCGGCAGGCCCTCATCTGGTGCGTATGAAGAACACGCCGACATGTCATACCGAGTGCATGAAAGCCGGGCGCGCCCTCGCGACGGTGCCCTTACCGTGGGCGCAACGGATGGAGCTGGGATGCGTAGCGACTCGAAGCGGCTCGCCGGCACTCTCATCGCGAGGGCCGAGGCTGAGCGCTGGACCCGGTGGACCCTCGTGGCGTGCATCGCGGAGCAGGCAGGCTGCACGCTGCTCCAGGCCCACCGGCTCGCTCTGCCCGAAACTCTGGATGGTGTGCGTGAGCGACTGGCGCAGCTCGGGGCCCGCGTGACGGTCCAACAACTGTCGGCATGGGAAACGGGCAAGGGCCGTCCTGGTCCGGCGAACGCGGACGCCCTCTGCAGGCTGTACGAGACGCGGCCGGACCGCCTCGGGTACGGCCGCGACTACACCCCGCCGGGCGAGACTGCGCCCGCCGTCGCGCCGCCCACCGAGACGCCTGCCCCGGCCGGCCCCGCCGAGGCGCCCACCGGGCTGACGATGATGCCGCCGACGAGTACCGCCCTCGCGGCCCTCGCGTCCGTACGCAGGAGCATGACCTCGATCCTCGCAACACCCATAGCGGAGACCACGATCGACCAGTGGGAACGGCAGGCCGCCGAGTACGGGCACGCCTACCAGATCACCCCGCCGTCCGGGATCCTCACCGCCGCCGTCACCGACCTCCTGGAGCTGCGGGCGCTGCTGGAGCAGCGACAGCCCACGGACGTCCGCGCGCGGCTCTGCCGGATCGGCGCCCAACTCGCCGGTACAGCGGGCATCGCGCTCGTCGCCCTCGGAGAGCACCGAGAAGCCCGGCAGTGGTACCACCTCGGCCAGCTCCTGGCCGAAGAGACGGGCGACCGGGCACTGCGCGCCTGGCTGCTCGCCCGCGAGGCGGTGATCCCGTTCTACTTCGGGGCGCCCGCGGCCGCCCTGGCCTTGGCCGAGCGGGCTCGGGTCCTCGCCGGATCGGCGGTCTGCGCGACCGCGGCGTGGGCTCCGAGCCTGGAGGCGAGGGCTCTTGCCCGCATGGGCCGGCACCGCGAGGCTCAGGACGCAATGGCCATGGCCGAGCGCGCCTTCGCCAGGCTCACGTCGGCCGACACGGGGGATACGGCCTACGGCTACACCGAGCGACAGCTCACCTGGCACAGCGGCAGCATGTGGACGACGCTGGGCGACACCCGCAGGGCCCAGGCTGCGCTTCAGGCGGCCCGGGACCTCTATGGCCCCGGCGAGCACCTGGACCGCGCGCTGATCGCGATGGACGAGGCGACGTGTCTGCTGGGGGTGGGCGAGACCGCGGTGGCGTGCCGCGAGACGGAGATGCTCCTGCTCGGTCTGCCTCCCGAGCATCGGACGGGCATCGTCATCTCCCGTGCTCGGGACCTCCTGGCGGCCGTGCCCGCGCGTGCGGCGGCTACGGCTCCGGTGCGGGACCTGCGCGAGCTGGTGGAGGACAGTGGCCGGCCGGAGCTGACCGCGGGCTAGCGGCGGGCGATCAACTGGAGCAGCCCGGTGACGGCGACGCCGGCGACGATCTGCCGGTCATCGATCATCTGCTGCACCTGGTCCAGGGGGCGCCATTCGATGCGGTCTGCCTCGTGGGTATCGACGGGGTCGGCCACGCGCACCGCATCTCGACCCAGGAAGACATGGTGCTCGGCCGTGGACATTCCGCCAATGGGCTGGTTGTACGCGAGCGGTTCCAGCGCGCTCGCCTCGACCTGATAACCCGTCTCCTCCAGTGCCTCGCGCGCGGCTGCGACGGCCAGGTCCTCGCCCGGCTCGACAATGCCGCTGGGGATCTCCCAGTTCCAGGTCTTCGTGGCGAAGCGGTGCCGCCACATCAGCAGAACGCGCTCCGAGTCGTCCAGTAGGACGGTCGCGGCCACCGGGGCGAGCTTGATCAAGTGATGCTCGTACCTTGCGTGTCCGGGAGGCTCTACGTCGACCAGGTCCAGCTCGACCCACGGGCTGGTGTAGATGGTGCGGGAACCATGTACCGTCCATTCACTCACTGGCTACCTCCTATCTATGATCGGACAGCGTGTCACAGACCGAAGCCGAGGGGCGACTGCGGCCCTGCATAGCTTGTGAGGCTCTCCGCATCGCAAGGGCGGCGCCGCCCAGTGGTGTAGTCCATATTCTGAGTGCATGTCCTTCTCTCCCCGGGCCCACGGGCCCGCGCTGCGTCCTGCCGCTGTGGTGAACGCGGACATACGCGCGCTGTGGGCGGCGGCCGGTGGTGCGCTGACGAGGGAGGAGCGGGCCCGGTACGAGCAACTCCTCGCGGAGTGGGAAGCAGCCGCTCGCGCGGAGGTCGAGCGGGCCGCGTAACCTTCCTTGCGGTACTAGGTACCGGTGTCCTACGGTATTCGGTACCGCTAGGGGGGTGTTGTTGCGCCTGCCCTTCCACCACCCGATCTGAGGGCACCATGACCGACGACACCCCGCCGAGCACGTCCCGACGACGCCCCAGCACCTCAGCCTCTCCCGCCCCGGCTGAGCAGGTCGCCGACATCGAGCGACTGCTCGCCAGGCGGGACGACGGCACCCCGCTCGGACGACTGACCGCCGAACTAGTCGCCACCATGATGGCGTTCGAGCGCAAGGAGGCTGCGGCAATGCGCCGGCCTCACTCCGATGACCTGCTCGACAACTCGGGGCTCCTCGGCCTGGCGCGGGACTACGCCCACGCCGTCACCCCCGAACAACGCGACCAGCTCGCCGCGGAGATCGCCGACCGGCTCACCATCGACGAGGCTGGCGTCATCCTCCGCGCCGCCACCGCCATCAAGACAGCGCTCCCTCGCATCATCCTCCGCGCCAAGGAAAACCAGGACACCACAGCGGAGATCGCCCGCGAGCTCGGCATGACCGACTCCTACGTACGGCGCCTCATCCGCGAGCACGTCCAGTACTCATGGCGCCTCGACCTGTATGACAGCGAGGCCGGTCCCGGATGGCAGCGATGGGAGACAGGGGGCGACCTCGTGCCTGCCGAACGCACCGTCACAGACTTCGCAGAGCACATTCTCCGCGCTGCCGGCCGCGGTCCCCGCGAACACCGCGCCCGCGTGCTGGTCTGGAACGACACCCACGACCAGTCCGACGAGGCCGCCATCTACACCCACGAGCAGAATCCCACCGGCTGACCTGATCGCGGGCATGACGAAAGCGCCCCTCCGCCCGCCCCCGTTCTGGGGGTGGGCGGAGGGGCGCTGTCACTGGTCGATGAGTGGACGGTCGGACGGATCAGGCTCGGGCACCACCCCGCCGGCCCGCCGGATGGTCCCCTGCAGAAGCCGGTTGTACCGGACCAGCGCCGCGATCTGATCCCGCGTTGCCGCCTGCTCCGCCTCGAGCTGGTGAATCCGCTGCTCCTGCGCGGTCAGCTTCAGGGACTGCCGCGACACCACCGTGGCGATCCCGGCCAGCGTCGTCAGGTCCGCACCCACCAGCTCGGCCGGTTCGGGCTCGGCCACGGGCACCTCCTGCCGGCGGATCCGCCCCCCGCGCGCGGTCATGATCCCGCCCACGGTGGTGATCAGCAGCGCGATCACCCCGTACCAGGTCGACGGCTCATCCATGCTTCACCACCGGAATCAACACCTTCGGCCGCGTCACCCGCGCAATGATCGCGATCAGCACCGCGTGCGACCCCCACGGAGCCACCGCCCCCCACGCAGTCGGCGACGCACCCAGCGCCCCGCCCATCGCATACGCCACCGACCACAGCAGCGGCGGCGCCATCGCCGCCAGCACCCCAACCGTGTCCCGGCCAGCCGGGAGACAGCAGCACACCAGGCACAGCAGCCCGCACGCGATCCACCCCCAGCCCCAGGCGTGCATCGGCATCAGGTCCAGCAGAACCGCGATCCCCCTCGTCGTCCCGTACCGAGGCTGTACCGCGATGCTGGCGCCGTACGAGATCCAGGAGACGCCGGAGATGAGCAGGGCCAGGCCGCGCCAGCCCAGCCGCGCCCACACTCGGGCCGGCGCGGCCCGCATCACCGGAGCCCGGCCCGCGGGGTGTGCTTCGCCACCCACCCCCCGACGAACGTGATCGTCGTGGGGATCAGCGCGAGGACGAACGGCGCCAGCGCGCTCGGCATCCACTCGACCAGGCGCGCGTTGTCCTGGACGGCCGTCAGGCCCGCGAGGAGCCCGGTCGATCCGACATACGCAGCGGCGGACGCGACGCTGACCTTCTTCTCCACAGCAGCAGACACGTTGATTCCCTTCATCAGTGCAGGTCAGATGGATGGTCTGAGATCCGGCGCAATAAAATGATTCCGAATCTCAGACCCGGTGAGAGTCAGGTGCGCGGGACCTTGAGGCGGTCCCAGCTCGTCTTGCCGGGGACGCCGTCGGCGGCCGCTCCGGTGTAACCGCACTTGCGCTGCCACGCTGCGTACGAGGCGCGGTCGGTGTCCGACCACTCGGGCCCGGGCCCGACCTTGTACCGGCCGCAGCCCTCCGCCACCAGCCGCCGACCCATCGCGGTGACGATGGCGCTGCGGCGGCCGGCCGTGAAGAAGCCGGCGCCGGGGAACGGCTCGTACGACGACGACGGCTTGGGTGCCGGCGGTTTCGGCGCAGGGGGCGTGCCGAGCCGGGTAGCGATCCGCCCGCGCATCGAGTCCATGCCGAACCCCTTGGGGTCGATCTTGTCCCTCGACCATTCCAGGTGACCGATGACGCTGCGCGCGCTCCAGCCGTGGACACGGCAGATCGCGGCCGAGGCCTTCTCGATCGCGTCGAGCTGGGCGGCGGGCCACGGGTCTTTCCCGTCGCCGAGGTTGACGCACTCGAAGCCGTAGAACCGGGCGTTGCCGTCCTGGCCCCCGGAGTTGCCCCGGGCCGGCGTGGGCGGGCGGTCGCCGTAGTCCTCCGCGATCACCCGCGCCAGAACCTTCGGGTCGCCGCCCCCGGCGTGGTTCGTTCTGCCGTAGCCGACGAGGTGGACGACGCCGGTCTTGTCGATGACGCCGTGGCACAGCGGCCCCGGCAGGCCGGCGTACCCGTCGCGGCAGATGGCGACGGACCGGTCGGTGCCGGAGGTGACGGTGTGGTGGATCATCACGCCGTTGACCGGACCCCAGAGGCGGGACGACGAGGTGCGGGTGTGGGTGGCCCAGCCGGGCGTCTCCACCACGGCCAGGCCCTCCGCTCGGAGTATCGCCGCGAAGGATGCTGCGGCCATCGGTGAAGCCATCAGCGCTGCTCCGTCCGGTCGTGCCGGGCGATCGACGCGTTGGCGAGCATCACGGCCTCGTCGACGGCGTTGATCGCGCGGGTCAGCTCGGGTGAGGACGGGCAGAGTTCGGCGAGCAGCTCGGCGAACGTGAGGGCGCCGGCGCGGATCTGCTCGTACCGCTCGGGCTGGTTGCCGACGGGCGGGTGGTAGGTGAACCGGTTCTCGAGGTCGAGGCCGTAGGCCATGTGCATCTCCAGACATGACGAAAGCCCCGGCCATCGGCTCGGGGCTCGGGGTGGTGGGGGTCAGGTGGCGGTCTCGTAGGTGAGCGTGACGCGCAGCAGGTTGGTCGCGGCCCAGGTAAACGGGTTGGCGGCGCCCGCGTTGTTCAGGTTGGAAACGGAGCCGGACGCGGGAAAGAAGCACTGGAAGTTCGGCGCGTTCGGGGCGATCAGGGTGTGGCCGGCGACGCGGATGCTGCCTACCGCATGGGCCAGTCCCACCTTGTGGCCGACGCCGGTGGCCGAGCCGAACGGCAGGCTGAAGGACCAGGCGCCGGCGCCGTAGGTGGTGGTGGAGCCGCAGGTGAGTTCCAGGCTGATCATGCAGGTGCGGCCCCACTTCATGTAGCGGCCGTTCAGCGTGCCGTTTCCGAGGGAGGGGTTGGTGGTGACCGCGGTCCACGTCGGGGTCCAGGAGGTCCAGGCGTCGAACATCGAGTTGAGCTGGTCGCGGATCTCCTGGTTGAGCTGGGCGGCGCTGACGATTTCGCCAGCACCCCAGGTGCGCGGGGCGAAGGTCACGGGGTCGGCTCCTCGGGTTCCGTCGGCGGCTCAGGCTCGGGCTCGGGCCGGTTGGGGTTGCGGGGATCGTCGGGGTGCCACCAGAACCGGCGCGCCAGCGGCAGCACCTCCGCCTCGATGGCCTCGACGTCGTCGGGCACGATCAGTTCCACCCAGGCGCGCCGGCACTGTGCGCATCCGAACCGCGGGTCGAGGACGGAGACGACGCACGCGGAGCGGCAGGCGTCGCACTCGGCCAGCCACCGGTTGTCGTCTATCCGCGCGTACACCGGCGGCGCGTCGGGCTCGAAGGTGGTGGGGATGGGGATGCGGCGGCCGCGGACTTCCCACCACAGGTAGACGAGTTCGGCGCCGCCGTATCCGGACCAGTCGACGGGGTCCTGGCCGCGGGGTGGTGTCGGCGGCAGGTAGTACGTCTCTGCGCGGACGATGGGCAGGGGCGGCATGCGGGGCTCCTCAGTAGCCGAGGCGGGTGGTGTAGTCCAGGACGGAGTACGTGGGGTCGTCCAGGACCCAGACGGAGTCGCGGGCGCTGGTGCTGGTGCGGAACGCGAGCACGTGGCTGGCTTCGCGGATGGTCTCCGAGTAGCCCTCGATCGTGACGCGCATCGAGCTGGCCGGGGCCTGTACGGGCAGGTCGTTGATGGAGAAGTACGAGCTGATGTCGGCGTCGAGGATGTCGCTGTAGCGGGGGTGCGTGTACGCCTCGATCGTTGCCTCGCGCAGTTCGGGCTGCGGGTTGGCGTAGCGGGAGACCTGCCAGTACGCCGCGTCCAGCACCGAGTTGTCGCTCATCTTCAGGAGGGTGAGCTGCTGTTCGTACAGGCCGAACGCCAGCACCGAGGCGGACGCGGTCGCTCGCTGGGTGGCCCCTCCCGGCCGGCTCGCTTCGACCGCGTTGCACAGCTTCTGGTCGTCGTCGGCGAGTTCGACGCCGCCGGTCTCGAGGTCGGCGTAGGCGGAGGTGAACGTCTCCAGGCTGGGGCTCGGGTTGTAGCGGATGTCCCGGCTCTGGTAGGCGAGGCCGAAGTAGTCGCGCTCGGCGAACAGCCGGGCGGACTCGGTGGCTTCGACCTCCCGCATGCGCGGGAGCACGCCTGTGCCGCCTTCGCCCTGGGATGCGACCGGGTCGTGCGTGAATCCCCACACGGTGACGGAGGTGAGCCCGGCATACCGGGCCAGGCGGGCGATCCGAAGGGCCGCGGTCTCTCCCGCGTAGCCGGTGGTGCCGGCCGTGTAGTGGTCGGCATAGACGGCACCGAGGGGGCCGTTGGCGTGGTGGATGGCGAGGTGGGCGATCTGCCCGGACCACAGGCGCCCGCCGCCGTACCCGCCGACATGGAGGATGCGGGCGTTGCCCTGGGTACTGATGGCCAGGCTGCCGCCGATCTGGACGCCGTCCACCCAGATGGTCTTGGCCGCGTTGTCGTGGACGATGTGATGCCATGCGCCGTCAGCCAAGTTGGCGCTGGCGGTGGTGACGGTGGTCAGGCTCCCGCCGTCCTCGGTGTGCTCCACCGTCAGCACGCCGCTGCCGTTGAGGGCAAGGACCAGGCGGTGATCGAGCCCCGGCTCGTACAGGCCGAGGATCGCGCGCCCGGCCGTGGACGTCTTGATCCACACCTCGATCATCGGGGACAGAACCGTGTGCTCCGGGGTCGCGTTGCTGTCGGACTGGAACAGCGCGCCCAGGTCTCCGGTGAGGTACCGGCCAGCCGACGCGCTGGCCGGGGTGAACGTCACGCAGGTGTCGCCGGTCGCGGGCAGCCCGGCCGCCCCGAATTCGATCGTGCCGCCCGCGCCGACCTGGGTCTGTGCGATGGCGCCCGCACCTCGGCCGGACAGGTCGCCGGCCGCCGTCGCCCCGGTCTCCTCGGCCATCGGGAAGTACGCGGAGAGGAGCCGGTAGTAGCCCACCGGCACCGAGGACATGATCTCCTCTGCCAGGCAGCTCTTCAGCGCGGGCAGCCGGTTGAGCCGTTTGAACAGGTCGGTGGCCGTGACCGTCACGGTCGACACGAGTCCGTTCCAGGAGACCGGCAGATCGTTGAGGGTGCCGTGGAACCGCCAGCGCGGCCGGTGCCCGACCAGGTCGAACTCGCAGAAGTCAGCGGCTCCGCCGGTGCGGTTGGCGACCATCTCGACCGCTACCTGCTGGGAGGTCACCCAGGCCGGTGTGGCCAGGGTGCGCTGCGTGGTCCACGTGGTGCCGTCTCCGCTGGTCTCCCAGCGCAGCGTGCCCGCGGACTCGCGGATCCGCAGCCACACATGGTCGATCGCCGAGTACGTCAGCACGGTGGCCGACCCGTCGAAATAGCCGGTCTCCGACACCAGGCGCAGCGTGCCGCCCCCGAGCGGCGAGTACGTGAACCCGCACCTCGTTCCGGCGGTGGTGCTGTTGACCATGACGGACACCGAGGCGGCCGACGATCCCGAGACGCCGGGCAGCGTCGCGATCTTCAGGGAGAGCTGGGAGCCGGCCAGCAGCCAGGACCGTGCGGTCTGGTAGGCGGCGAACCCGCCGGGGATGACGGGGATGCGGGCCCGCCCGCCGGTCTCGACCGCGCCGCCATAGCTGTTGGGCCACAGCCCGGTGTCGATCCGGTCGTCGTCGAAGTCGTCCGCGAGCTGGGCAAGCGACCACGGCGCGGCCCCGGTGCGGGCGGTGGTCGTGGTGACCGCCACCCGCACCGGGGTGTTCCGGCGGACGAACGGCCAGTACGGGCTGTTCGGGTTGCCCGGCGTCAGGGCCCCATCCTGGTTGTCGAGGCGGGCGGACATGCTGGCGGGCTGGACGTCCGACAGTTCGTCCTGGGCGCCTCGGGTGATACTCACCCCCTGCACCATGTCCAATCGCGACGAGACATCCGTCCAGGTGATCGACCACGGGTACTGCACCAGCCCGCCCCAGCCCATCTCCATCAGCAGCGCCATCAGGCAGTCACCCCCAGCAGATTGACGTTGACACCCTGGTTCCGCTTGAGCATGAGCAGCAGCTTCTGGACCTGTTGCGCGACCGCAACGGGGTCCATCGCTCCCTCGACGCGGATGTCCACGTTCATGACCGCGCCGGCCGCACCGGCCGCGCCCACAGTGGGCACGCCGAGGGCGGGTCGGGTCGCGGCGACGCGGCCGGTGACGGTGGCGAGCGCCTGGTCCAGGAACGGAATCCCCTGGACCAGTCCCACCGCCAGGCCCTTCGTTGCGTTGGCCCCGTCGGGCATCAGCTTGCGTGCGGGCGAACGGATCCCGAGAGCCTTCTTGATGGCCTTCTGCATCCCCTGGGCGATCTTCACCATCTGCGCTTCGATGGCCTTCTGCTGGCTGCTGAGCCCGGTGAGGAACCCCTTCCCCGACGCCGCGCCCGCGTCGTACATGACGTCCGCGCCGACCTTGCCGAACTTGTCCGTCTCGGAGTTGACCGCGTACTGGAGGGAGGTGATCGACTTCAGGGTGGTGGTGGACGCCCCGGCCAGCGCGGACGCGTAGGCGTATCCCTGCTCCGGCCCCATGTTGAGGATCTGCTTCAACATGCTCTTGGCCAGCCCGCGCTTGCCGAGGATCTTGATGTAGTTCGTGAACTGCTTGATCTTCGCGAGCTGGGCGCTCAGACCGGCCTGGATGGACCCGGCCGACACCTGCCCCTCCTCGATGCCGAGGCCGGACAGCGACGCGTCCTGGCGCGCCGTCTCCGTCCACCCTTGCGCGTTCTTCTTCGCCCCCGCGATCTTCTGCGCGAGCGCGTCCCGCTTCGACGCCAGGCCCTGGAGCTTGGCCGTGTCCCGGTTGACCATCGCGACGAGCTTGGAGTCCTTGGTGGACTTGGTGCCCTTCCACGCCGCCCAGATGTCCTTGACCAAGTCTTTCGCCGTCGCGCTGATCTGGGCTTTGGAGCCGGTCATGCCGATGATCAGGCCCTTGCCCGCGTCGGCGGCCAGGGCCTTCGTCTTCTTCGACGGGGAGGCGATCTCCAGTTCGTCACGGATCCCCTGGAGGATCGCGTCCGCCATGGCCCGGCCGCCCGCGCCGACCTCGCCGGTCGACACGGACATGCCGCGCTGGAGGCCGAGGCCCGCGTCCCGTCCGGCAGTCCGCGCGTCGGCGACCATGCGCATGCTGGAGCGGTGGTCGTAGATCTCCGTCCCGCCCCCGCCGAAGCGCATCAGCTCCGGGCCCTCTTCACCGACCCACGCCAGCTCACCCGGCTTGGGCTTACCGCCGCCGGCGTAGCCGCCGATGGACTTGGCGAACGCGGACGCCTTGGAGCCGCTGGTCCGGTACTGGACCATCACGCTGACGGTCTTGCCCTGTACGGATCCGATCGCACGCTTGGCCGCGGCCACCTTGGCCTGGAGGTCGGAGATCGTCGCGAGGAGCTTCGCACGTCGCGAGTCAGGCACCGACTTCAGCTGACCCTTGGCAGACTTCAGCTTGGCCTGGAGGTCCTCCAGATTCCCCTTGAGCTTCGCAGTCTTGTCCGGCGTCCGCAGGATCTGGTCAGCAAGCTGCTTCGCCTTATCCCTGTTGAGGCCCATCGCCCGCGCGGACTCGATCAGCTTGGCGCGGCCCCGGTCGTAGATGCCGTTGACGGTGGACCAGGACGCCCCGGACTGCCGGGCCTGTGCCGCCGCCTCGTCCGTCTTGGCCGCGAGGTCGTTGAGCGCGCTCGCCGCCGTCCGGGCCTTCTCCGAGTTGAGGTTGAGCTTCCCGCCGGACATCTCCAGCGCGCCGGCGTTCTTCTTCGCCGCCTCCGCTGCGGCATCGATCGCGGCCTCGAACCCGATCATGCCGCCGAGACCATTGCGATGCACGTCATTCAGCGCCTGGATCGACTGGCGCAGCCCGTCAGCGCTGGCCTTCTGGGCGTCGAGCTTCCGCTGGACCTCGCCCGCCTGCGCGCCGAACAAGCCCATGCTCTGTGCAATGAGCTTGGCCTCGAAGTCGGCGTTGGCCAGCGCGGCCTTGTAGTCGCCGAGCTGGGCGCGCAGTTCGCCGCTGGTCATGCCCTGCTTCCGCATGGCGGCGGCCACCTGGTCGAACGCGGCGCGCGCCAACTCCGGCTTCCCGGAAGAGACGAGGTTGGCCAGCGCCTTGTCGACACCGTCCAGGTCCCGCTTCGCTTCCTTGACCGGGGTGGAGTCCATGCCGATCAGCGAGGTCAGCCACTGCTGAATCCCCTGGGCGTTCGACGGGCGGGCCAGCACCCGCAGGGATTCGCCGAGCCCCGAAAGGTCTTTGCCGTAGGCGCGCGCGGCCTCGCCGGACACGCGGCCGGTGGAGCCGAGTTGCCCGAGCGCGGTCGTCAGCCGGTCGACGTCCGGCGGCGTCTTCTTGCCCATGCTGGAGAGCTGCATGAGCCCGAGGATCAGCAGCCCGATCCCCGTCCCCGCCATCGCCAGCTTGGCCCCGCGTGACAGAGTGCCGATCGCCGCGGTCACCGCACTGAGCCTGCCGGGCGCCGCCGCCGCAGCGGTCTGCATCGCAACAAGTTGGATACCGACGCCGGCCAATGCCGAGCGGACCGCGACCATCCCGGCCCCGGCGAGTTTCACCGCCTTGATGGCGAGGGCGAGTTGCAGCAGCGCGGCGATGGCCCCGGGTGGGACGGCGGCCACGATGCCGGTCAGCGCGTTGACGATGTCGAGCATGCCCACGCCGACGTCGCCGCCCGCATCGAGGACATGGATCAGTGCCTCGGCGATGTTGCGCAGGACCTCGCCCACGACGGGCCCCTGCTCCCGGGCGTAGGTCATGAACTCGGAGAGCGCGCCACCAACGCGGCCGGTGCCGGACCGTCCCAGCGACAGGAGTCCTTCGTTGACCTGGCGCAGCGTGCGCGTGGCGAACTGGGTGAACTTGGTGTTGAGGGCGTCGAAGCCCGGCGTTGCCATGGATCCGGCCGCGATCGTGACCATCCGGTCAAGCTCACGGCTGGTGCCCTTCACCAGGCCCGTCGTCCGGGGGAGGAGGCTGTTGGCTACGGCCAGGCTCTTGGTGAACACCGGCATGGTGTCGGCGGCGAGTGTGTCGGACCAGTCGGCGAAGTTGTCCTTCAGGATGCCGAGCGCCGCCGCGGCCTTCCGGGTCTCGGGTGGCATCGCCTGGACTGCGGCCAGGTACTCCTGGTGCGCGGTGACCGCCTGCTCCGAGCGGGCACCGGACTTCGCGACGGCGTCCGCGTGCTTCTTCTCCGCTTCGGACGCCTCGTTCATGGCGCCGATCTGCGGAATGATCGCCGCCGTGAACGAGGCGACGGCGACGGTCGCAGCGCCCGTGCCCGCGACGATCGGCGCGAGCGAGGCCGCGATGGGCAGCGCCGCGGGGGCGAGCGACAGCAGCGCGCCGCCGAGCGCGTCGATCGCTTTCTCTCCTGCGTTCGCGTCCCGCTGGAGACCGGCCATGCGGTTGGCGACGTCCCGCTGCATGCGGCCCATCGCGCTGGAGCTGCCGTTGGCGGCGGTGGCCAGGCGACGATGCAGCCGCTGAGCGGAGTCCCCCGCCCGGTTCAGCACGCGAGAGAGCTGGTCTCGGCCGTCGAGGATGAACGTCAGGCGGGCCACTACTCATCGCCTCCGGACTGCTGGGCCTGGTGGGCATCCATCCAGGCGATGAGGACCTCGAAGTCGTCGACGTACAGGGCGTCTACGGCTGCGGGTGGGATGTGGAGGAGGTGGGCGAAGAGCCCGAGGTACTGCTGCCGGGCGATGTCGATGTCGGGCTCGGGTTCGGGGAGATCTCCACCAGCGGGCCCGCCGACAGGATCTCTACGCGAGGCTCCGGCGCCTGCTCGGACTCCGGGTCTTTTGGGTCCTCGGTCGTCATCTCCGCGATGAGCTGGCGGGCGTACTCCGGGTCGATGCACGCGTCGGGCAGGTCCCGCAGCGCGTGCGCGATCTGCTCCAGCGCCACCTCCGGATCGGCGGCCCGGAGGGCCAGGGCGTTCGTGACGTAGTCCTTCGCCTCGCGGTTGTCGAAGCGGGTGACCAGTTCCTCCACGCCCGGGTCGAATCCGCTCCAGCGGAGCGAGGGGTCCTGGCGCTTCTTGTACGCGAACACCACGGCGCACATCGAGTCGAGGTCGTCGTCCGGCAGCCCGGCCTTGATCTTCGCCCAGGTCTTCCCGGTCACGGACTGAGCCAGCGACGCCTCGGACCGCAGCAGCTTGCGGGCGTCGTAGTGCTCCGGCTGGCCGCCGTCCGGCGTGTACACAACGATCATCGGTTGCTCTCTTTCAGGTCAGTCGGTTGCGCACGTCATCGAGGACGCGGGCCACCTCGCGCTCCATGCGCGGGGTGTGACTGCGGATGGTCTTGTCCCACCACAGGGGGGTGGTGGTCTGGGTGGCCCAGCGGCGCCGGTTCCCGAATACGGGGTGCCGGATGCGGCCGCTGTTGATCACGTCGGGCATGCGTTTCAGGTCCGGCGGGAGAGCGCTCTTGTCCATCCACACGCGGGCGCCCGGGTTGCCGGTCGTACGGACGCTGATCCGGATCGCCGCGGCGAGGGTCGCGCGCAGCGGCCGGCGCGTAGGGGACGGGCCGCCGCGCTTCCCCTGAGCCCGGCCGCTGGAGCGGATCGGCAGGGTGCGCATCGTGTCCTGGAGATCGTCACGCAGCGGCTCGGCCGCATGCCGGATGCGCCGCTGCATGCTGGCCCGGATGTTCTCGTGCCCGGCCGCGCGCAGCTTGCGCTGGAGTATCAGCAGGGTGCCGGTGTTGAGGATGCGGACGTCCTGGACCACGGGGTCACCTCCCGCCGGTCAGAGCGTGATGTCGGTGCTCATGTACTCGATCTTCGGCTGGTTGCTGCCGTCGTAGAGCCCGGTGAAGTTGATCGTGGGCTTGACGACGTCGAACCCTTCGACGGTCGGCGGGGCGTCGTCAATGCGGATCGCGGGCAGGGCGAAGGTGATCCGCTCGTCGAAGGTGCTGGCGATGTTGGCGCCCTTGAACTCCCAGAGCAGGGACGTGGCCGCGTCGCTGGTGTGGAGGTCGTCCAGCACGGTGTCGACATAGTCCATCTCGATCGACCCGGTGATCTTCACCTGGTCGTTCGTGATGGGTTCCTTCTTCAGCGCGGAGCTGTTGGCGTAGAAGCGGTCCACCGACTGAGGCCGCTCGATCTTGATGCTGACCTTGCGGACGCCGTCCCGGGCCGTCTCCGATGCGTAAGCACCGGTCTTCACCGCCATCTGTCCGAAGTGGTACGGACTCATCGCGGGGTAGGTGGCCGTCGCCAGCACCGACGTTTCCTCGCAGTCCTTCGCGTCGATCTCGAACGACGCGGTCAGCATGCCGCCGACCTCACACGAGAACTCGGCGCTGATCACCTTGCAGCCGACGAAGTTCTTCTTCGTGACGACGCCCGTCGTCAACGGCACGCCCTTCTGGATCGTCAGCGACTTGCCCGCGATGTCGGCGAGAAGGTGCGTCTGGAGGTAGGCCGCGGTCGTGGCCTGCTGCACCGGCGTGACGCTGGTTCCCATCAGCGACTGGAGCAGCACGCCCATCGCCTTGTTGGTGACCTCCATGTCGATGCTGCCGGACGCCTCCCGCTGCGTCACCACCCGGCGGGAGGACAGCGGCAGCAACCGGCCCGCCGCGATCCCCGCAGACTGCGCGGTCGTCTTCTTGAGCTGGAGCCCTTCCTTGGTGAACTCCACGAACTTCGTCGGCGCCACGTACGTCCCGTACGTGGACTCCGCCGCGATACCGAGCTGGGCGCCAAGCCCTGATCCGATCGCCATCAGAGGTCAGCTCCCTTCGGCGCGGTCCTGCCCGCGGCCTTCTTCAGCGGCGCGGACACGGGCGCCGGCTCGTTGGTCGTCGGTTCCTCCACGGACTCCCACGCGGCGGGCTGGCAGACGTAGCCCTCGTAGCGGTCGTCCGGTACCTCCACCACCTCGTCCAGGTCGACCTGTCGGCCGCCCAGCTCGGGGACGGTCACGGGCTCCGGCCCGATGTAGCGCACACGCGCCATGATCTCTCCTCGTGTGTTTGGTCGTGGTCAGATGCGGGCGCGGCACGTCACCGTGCCGGTGATGCCCACCCGGGCGCCCTGGTCGGTGGCGATCTGCTGGAGCTGCGCCCGGGTCAGGTGCGCCCACAGCACGGCGCCGCCCAGGGTGGGCGCTTCCGGGTTGGGGCCGGTCGCGCGGATCGCCGTCTCGATGGCGGCCAGCAGCTCGAACGCGCGCGCCCGCCGGGCCGCGATGTCGTCGTCGCCGGACCAGGACTCCACCCAGAACGTGACGCTGAAGTCCTCGTCCCGAGACCGGGCCCCGGCGTACGCGAAGTCCTGGACCAGCTCGGCGCCGCCGTCGCCGCCGGGCGCCCAGCCGACGGCGACCAGGTCGGCGTCGGACATGTCGACGGTCGGCGGTCCGTCGACCACGGTCACCCCGTCCAGGCCCGGGGCGTTGCGGCAGATGTCGAGCAGTGCGGCGATCGCCGCGGGTACAGCGGAGGTCTGCATCACGCGGTCCCTGGTGGTAGCTGGTACGGACTGAGGAGCTGGACGGCCCTGTTGGGGATGGCGTAGCCGAGGCCGGGGATCGGCTCGGACACGTCGAAGTCGTCACCGCCGCCGGTCTGCGGGCGGCCCGGCCCCTGCTGCGTACGCCACAGGTGCCCGAGGATGATGCGGGCCGCACCAGCAATCGACGGCGGCACGACCGGGCGGCCAGCCCGGTAGGTGACGCGCAGCGGCCCGTACAGGTAGCCGGGCCCGGCGAGGAGCTGCACCACTCCGGTCGTGCTGTCCATGGTGAGCTGGACAACGTCGTACGCCCTGCCGCCGGAGTGGACGGGCTGAATGTCGAGGAGTTCGAGGACGGGCGCCTGGCGCAGGGCCAGCGCACGGACCTGCCGCACCTGATGCACTTCGGTGACGGTCCGTACGGTGACGGGCCCGGTGAACCACTCGACCGCGTCGGTGGTGACCTCCAGCCACTGGCGGACGTCCGCGTCCCGGGCGGTGCTCGTCAACTTGAGGTGGGCGCGGGCGTCGGCCATCGACATCACCGCGGTGGCCAGCGTCGGGCGTACGTCGAGGACGTCGGTGTACGCGTGGGCCGGGCCGGTGAACAGCCAGGCCAGGGTGTGCCGTCCGGGCTGGGTGGTGGGGTAGTCGGCCTGGTAGCGGCCGGTGGTGGTCTCCTCGGTGGGCACGGTGGTGCTGGTGCCGTCGGGCAGACCGATAGTCAGGACCGCGGTGGTGGCGGTGGTGAGGGTGCCGCCCGGGTCCCGGCACTCCGCGAACAGGCGCGCCGTCGCGCCAAAGTCGTACGGCACCGCTCACCACCTCCTCATCGGGTCTCGATGCCGTCGCCGCGACCGCCGCCGCGCGAGGTCTCGGCGGCCTTCTCCGCGTCCTCCTGGCGCCCGTTGCGGGCCACGTCGTTGACGCGGGCCTGGTCCAGGACGGCATCCCGCTCCTTACGGATACCGGCCCGGTCCTGCCCGGCCGCTTCCTCCTCGAGCACGCGCAGCGCCTCCTGTTCCCCGGCGGTCGCGAGGTAGGCGAGAACCTCCCGGTTGCTGTGCTCGCCCGGGACGAACACCGCCGGCGCATCCGGGGTATCCGGTTCGTCAGGGCTTTCCGGGTCGTTGACGGGGCCGAGGGCGTCCACGGCGTCCGGGTCGTCCGGGGGCAGGGCGACGGTCACCGACCAGCGCACCCCGGCCAGACTGCCGCCGTCCGGCCCCGGCACGTCGACCTCCTCGACCACAGCGTCCACCACCCGCAGCACCATGCCGTCCACCGTGGTCACGACCGGCGCGAGCTCCGCCGGCCCGAGGACGCTGGTGGCCTCCGGCACGTCGTCCGCCCGTACGGCCCGGTGCCCGTCCGCCCACGCCGCGGCCTGCTCCTCCGGGAGCTCCACCACGTCGCCGGGCACCCACGAGAAGTCGGCGCCCGCGATCGACTCCAGGACGCGGATGCGCGCCATCAGGAGTGCACCACCGGCGCGGTGCGCGGGTTGGCGAGGATGACGACCGCCCCGTACACGCCGCCCGTCGTCGCGGAGGCCACGGTCACATCGACGCGGACGTACCGCTTCATGCCCTTGTAGCCGACGTCCAGGGTGGAGGCGCCGCCCGCCGAGCTGGTCAGCACCGGCTTGGCGCCCTGGAGATCCGACGCAGCCACCGACGTCCAGGTCGAGTTGTCGTCGGACTCCTTGATGTCGATGGTGTGGGTGCCATCGGTGATCGTCCCCGTCGCCACCGTGATCAGCGCGTCCTGGTAGGCCAGACCGTTCTCGGCCCGGTCGACCGATGTTCCGGTGGCCGTGGCCGTACGGGCCGAGAACGGCAGACCGATGCGCGGGCGGATGTTGTTGTACGCGTCCCTCATGGGATCGCTCCTCTCAGGTCAGAACCCCGTACGGCCCGGCGCCCACGTGGGGCCGGGCCGTACGGCGGACGGGGCGGTCAGGATGCCGAGTGCTGGTACATGCGGATCGCGGAGGAGTCCTGGATCATGCCGTCCATGCGGGAGAACCCGAGGAACGCGACCTGGAGGTACTCCGCGTAGCGCTCGACCAGGCGCAGCGTCTGCACAGCCTGGACCTGACGGATGACGTAGCCCGCCTTGAAATCGCCGAACGCGATCGTCTTCGCGGACGCACCCGGCTGGGGCATCGAGTTGTCGAGGGTGTAGCCGAACCCGTTGATCGTGGAGGGGAATCCCGGTGCGGGGATCGGCACCCACAGGGGGCGGCCCTGGGTGTCCTTCAGCTTCCGGATCAGCTTGAGTGTGCTGTCGTGCATCAGGTACTGGGCGCCAGGCCGGTACGCGGAGTCGACCGAGTGCTCCAGGTCCACGAGGTCGTCGTAGACGAGGCTGGTGGTCTGCCCGTTGGCGCCCACCTTCCCAACGACCGCGCCGGTGGTCAGGCCCTCCGGCTGGTCCACGCCCGTGCCCGTGGTCCACGCCCTGGCTGCGCGCCGGCCGATGCGCTCGCCAAGCTTCTTCGGCACCCACGAGTCGAGCGGGAACGCGGAGTCCTGGAGCAGCGCCATCGACAGCTTGACCTGCTTGGAAGAGAAGATGTGCGCCTTGAGGGTCTTCCCCCCGAGCATGAGGTCCTGCTCGCCGGCGGGCTGGTTCTCGCCCAGGATCTCGCCCTCGTTGCCGGTGTCGTCGTTCGTCGGCCACTTCAGATCGGCGCCGGTCCCGGTCGGGATGACCTCGGCCAGACCGAGCAGACCACCGAACGCCTTCATCGTCTCGGTCATGACGTTGCGGAACTCGTCCGGAACGGTGAACCCGCCGGCCGTGTCGATGCCCGCGCCCATCGCGCGCAGGTCGACTTCGTTGTCCATCATCAGGTTGCGCTGGTCCGGGCTGAGCCGGTCCATGCCGCCGCGCAGGTAGATGCCGAACGCGTCCGCGTACCGCTTAGCCTTCTCCTCCCGGTCGCCGCTGCGACGGTCCTCGGGCTCGCCGGTGGCGGTGACGATCTGGCTGCGGTCGATCTTCTCCAGCGCGGCCATCTTCGTCATGCGGTCGATGTCGGCGCCGATCTCGGTGAGTCGCGCTTCGGCGGCGTCCCAGTTGGTGCGCTCCTCGGCAGTGAGGTCGCGGCCGTCGGTCTCGGCGGCGGACCTGATGTCGAGCATCCGCTGCCACGTCTTGTTCTGCTCCTCGACCAGGCGAGTGAGCTGGGATGTGGGCACAGGGCCCTCCGTTCTGTGGGCATGCCGAACGCCCGGCCGGTGTGGGCCGGGTGTCGGGTGAGTCGGTTACTGGGTGAGGCCGTAGCGGGCGGCCAGCCCGCTCATGGCCAGATCGACCGAGGCGCGTGACAGGCGAGTGGCAGCGGCCGGCTCGACTGGCGTGGTCTCGGTATCCGTCGTGCTGGTCTCGCGAGTGGACTCACCCGGCTCGCTCTCAACCTGCTTGAGTTCTGGGGCCTTGATCCCGGCGTCCTTGAGGTGCCTGGCCAGGTGCTTGTAGACCGCCTGGCGGTCCTCGTCGGGGAGCGTCGTGCCGCCCCGGGCACCGTTCAGTACGCCGATCGCGGTGGTGCACGCCACCGTCGACGCGGCGCCGACGTCGCCGTCCACGCCGACGAAGTGGTGGATGAACCGGTACGAGGCCTTCGCCGCGGCGTCGCCGTCCGGGTCGACCCAGGCGTGCGCCAGCCGCAGCGCCTCCTCGTCCGCCGGCAGATCGCGCGCGTTGGCCGGTCCGTCCCATGCGGCGTCCGACGTACCGGTGGAGTGCACGGCGATCGCCGCCCGCACTTCGGCCACCGGCTCCGCCTGCACCGGTGCGGGCGCCGCGTCCTGGCGGTCGTCGCCGTCGACCAGGCGCAGGAGGTCGCGCAGCTCCGGCCGCCACACGGCCCGCCGCTCGATCGCCGCGGCGTCCCCGCGCCGCACCAGCGCGGAGCGCACCGAGGCGAGTTCGGCCTCGGTGTCCTCGTACGCAGGGAACGTCACCGCGGACACCTCGATGAGGCGGACCTCGAGGATGCGGCGTACCTCCACGTCGGCGGTCTGCCCGTCGGACGTGGTCACGGTCTCCGTGGTCCAGTCGTCCTTGACGACGTAGAACCCGAAGCTCATGCCGGTGACGTTCTTGATCCTGATGTTGATCTTCAGGTCGGACACGTAGGACAGGCCCGTGTCGAGGGCGGAGTCGACCGCTAGGCCGCGCGCGTCCTCCGCCAGGAGCAGCGAGCCGGCCGACACCCGCGACACGACGTAGTACGAGTCGTGGTCGATGAGCATCCGCGCATCACCCTCGGTGAGGGTCTTGGTGAACGCGGACGGGGCGATCTCCTCGTAGAACCCCCAGCGCAGCGGGTTCCCGATCGCCGTCCGGGAGTTGAACACCGCGGCGTACCCGTTGAACCTCTCCGCGCCGTCGGCGCCGTCCTGGCCGTCGTCGGCGCGCAGGGAGACCTCCGCCGTGGACAGCGGCAGATGGCGGCGCTCCTCGGTCGTCGTTGCCCTGGTCAGAGTCCTCATCAGGCGTCGCCTTCCTCGGTGTCGTCAACGGCCTCCGGCCGGTGTGCGTCGGTCTCGTCGGGGGTCTGCAGGAGGCGGTGCGCCTCGGCCATGAGCGCCGCCGCACGGGCCGCGTTGCTACCGACGGCCGGGGCGCCCTCCGCGTTGCGTGCGAGGGGGTTGGAGCCGAGGGGCGCCATGTACAGCGGCTGCAACCGCAGGTCGCCCTCCGGGCCGTCGATCGGGGGCAGGTCCTCCAGGTCGAGGATCTGGTTGGCGGTGTAGGCGCCCACGTCCCTCATGGCCCGGTAGAACGTCGCCCGCGCCGCGCTGTCCCCCCGCAGCAACCCTCCGAGCTGGTACTTCGCGTACAGGTCGCGCGGCAGCAGCTCCTTGGTGATGCGCTGCTCGGTGGGCGTCAGCCAGGTGGGCGCGAGGTCCCAGGTCACGAAACCCTGCGCCTGCTGCTCCAGCCCGGTGCCCCAACTCGTTGACTTCTCCGTCGCCATCAGGAGGAACGGCGGGACACCGAACATCCTCGCGATCTCGACCACACCGAACTGTCTGGACTCCAGGAACTGGGCGTCCGTGTTCGGCATCGCGACCGGCTTGAAGGAGGCGCCAGAGTCCAGGACCGCCACCTCATGGCTGTTGGCGACCCCGGACATCTTGGCCTTCCACCGCGACTTGAGGGCTTCGGCCTGGTCGAAGTTCAGCCGCTGCTCGGTCTGGAGCACGCCGCCGATGAGGTTTCCCGAGCCGAACAGCCGGGCAGCGCTCTTCTCCGCCGCCTGCGCCAGGCCGATGCCCTGCGCGGCGAGCCGCACCGGCGAGCAGCCCGTCAGCCCGTCGTAGCCGACACCGGGGATGTGCAGGATCTCCCGCGACGTCAGGACGTGCTGGACACCCCAGTCGTCCGTGACCTGGAAGAGCTTCCCGCCGGGCAGTTCGTCGGACGGCCGTACGCGCTCGACCTGGACCCGGTCCGGTGTGACCGGCCACAGCTCCTGTACCTGCCCGGCGCCGTCGCGGACCTTCTGCACGTAGCCGTTACCCCAGAGCACCCGGTGCGCGTAGGCCAGGCGCCAGACCTCCAGCGGCGTCAGCTCCGGGTGCGGATCCTTCAGCAGGTCCGTCGGCACCTTGGTCCGCGTGCCGTCCCTGTACGTGGGCAGAGGCAACGCCGCGGACACCCCGGAGATCAGCCCGACCGCCCGCCACACCGCTGGCATCCGCAGACTCGTACGCTCGCTGACCGAGACGCCGGCGTCGACCGCCTGCCCGCCGAGGTAGTCCAGCAGCGCGGAGGAGGTGAGCGGCTGCGCAGGGTTCTCCAGCGCCCGCCGCTGCTGCCCCTCGAACAGCCCGAAGAGACTCATCGCTGCCGCTCACCTCCCCCTGCTTCCCCACCGTGCCGCCGCCCAGCGGCACGCCTCTCAGCCGACGCGCGTTCGCACGCCAGCACACCCAGGACCCCGCCCGCCACCAGGGCGGCCGGGACGCTCCACAGCCCCACCCCGACCAGTACGGCCAGGACGAACACCACCTCACACACAGTGAGAACACGCTCCGTCACCACAGGTTCGGTGCCCCTTCCGGCTCCAGATGCGCCCGCTCGCCGTGGGCCCACGCTGCGTGCGTGACACCCACCAGCGGGCTGATGTCGACCTGCACGCCACGGCGCGCCCAGGCCCAGCCGTCCCCGACCGCGCGCCGGTCCGCGCCCGCGAGAGCGGTGGCCACCGGCGCCTGGTCCAGGTGCGCGAGCCGCTCCTCGCCGATCGCGTCGATGAACTGCCCGTACGCCGCGGCGACGTCGCGGGTCGTCATCTCGACCAGCAGGTGGCCCAGGCCGCGCTCCTCCAGCGCGGTGCGGATCGCCGTCATGAGGGACGCGGCCGGCCCGCCCTTGTCGACGGCGACCGCACACGGCTTGTGCTTGCCGACCATCTCCATGAGCCGCTCGACCACCCAGCCGGTGCCGGGCCGGTGCTCGGGTACCTCGATCTGGATCCGGGGGAACTCCTGGCCCTGGTCGTCACGGCCGGGCACGTCGGCGACGCTGGCCGAGCAGATCGCCGCGTGCGACCGCTCGGGCGTCACGTCGACCGCGAACGCCACGGGGTCGACCATCTGCGACGTATGGTCCGTCAGCGCCCGCCACGCGTCCTCGGAGACGATTCGCCAGCCGTCCTCCTCCTCGACCGGGTACGAGCCCACGCCGAGGCGCTCACGGGCGAAGCCCTCCGTGCTCATCATCCGCCGCTCGTTCTCCGTCTTCTCCAGCGTGAGCCGGTAGCCGATGCCCGGGTTCGACTTGAGTACCGCCTCGTCCGACGCGGGGTCGTCGTGGTCGGCGCAGTCCGGCGGGCACTCCTGTACGTGCGGGTCGATGGACCACTCCAGGTACACCAGCGACGGGTCCGGCGTGCCCGACTCGGCTGCGGCCAGGGCGCGCCGCCGCAGCCGGGCCAGCTGCACGGAGGGCGCGCCGACGCCGGCGCTGCCGAGGTACCAGATCTGCGGGTCGTCGATCGCCGACATGGTGGGCCCGAGGGCGTCCATCTCGTCGTCGCCGAGGAACATGTCCTCGTCCATCACGTTGCAGTCGCCGGTGAAGCCCCGGCCCGAGCCTCGCGAGCGGGCGATGAACCGCAGGACCTGGCCCGAGTGGAGCTCGATGTACTCCTGGCCCACCGTCTTGCGATACTGCTTGACACGTTTATGCAGGTCAGGGGTCTGACGGATCAGACGTTCGATCCGCTTGTACGCCTGCATCGCGGTCTTGAACTCGTGCGCGCTGTGGAGGATCAGCTCCTCGCCGCCGATGAACAGGCCCCACAGCTCCCGGGCCTCGGCGACCCCGCCCTTGCCGTTCTGGCGCGGGACGTTGACACAGATCTCGAACGCGGCCCACCGGCCGTCGGCGTCCTCGCCCATGCCCTGGCGGAGGATGAACTGCTGCCACGGGTCCAGCTCGAGGCCGGCCCGCAGGGCCAGGTCGATGGCCTCCTGGCCCGCCGACGAACGCAGCGTAGCGGGCACGGTCTGGATCCGCGGACGCTGCGCGCCGTAGAGGGCGGCGCGGCGCCCCGGAGGTCTACCCGTCGCCGGTGCCCGTACGGCCGTACGCCTCTGACCTGCGCTTTTCTCGCTGACGCCGGATGTCATCGACAGGATCACCCGCTTCCTTAACGGGCGCCAGGGCGCGCAGCTTGATCATGATCGCCGCAAGCTTGTCGGCAACTACCGCCTGTGACGTCGGGGCTTCACCCGCGGGGATGGCGTCGAGGGCGGTGGCGAGGCGGATCGCGACGGCCGCGAGGCCGGGCGCGGTGTCCGCGGCGCCGAGCTGTTTGATCTCCGCGCGCACTTGCCGAGCCACCATGATCATTCGCCTCCCGTCACTCATAGCAATGTCACTCGGAGTGACGTTGGGTGATCATGGCGGCAAGATCGTTTGACGGTTCATGATCATTTAGTGCCTAGGTCGAGCTTTGGGGAAATGATCTTTGAATCGGGCGCGCAAAAAACCGGGCGACAAGGGCGTTTGGGTCGCCCGCTCCGGCCCTGAACTTTTGATCCACTCTCTCCCCGAAGCGTGATCATCGAGCGCTGATGATCACCGGCCGGGGCCGCGCCGGGGGCGCCCGGCGCAGCTCACCACTCCCGGGATGCCTGCCGGGTGACGGGGCGTGAACCACCCTTGCGATGCTGGGCGTACCAGCGGGTGACCACCGCCTCCATGGCGGGCTGCCGCATGTCCCGTACGCGTTGACGAACGATCGCTTCGCCTGGATCTACAACGACGATGCGCGCGCCGAGTCGCTTGTAGCGGGCGCGAGCCTTGGCCTGGGGCATGGTGTGGATCACGTACACGTCCACGGTGTCCAGCACCTTCTCCGCCTCGTACAGGGCCGCCTGGCGGGCGCGGTGCACGACGCGCAGCAGCTCGGGTGTGTGCGCGTGGTGATCGGCGCCGGGACCGGCCATCGCCAGGGCCATGAGGTCGAGGTCGATGACGATGTCCGACGGCTTGGCGTGCGCCCGGATCCACGCCGACTTGCCCGCGCCGGGCGGGCCGGTGATCACGTACAGCACGGGCAACTCTTGGGCGGCGGGGGTGGCGGGGGCGGTGGCGGTGCCGGTGAGCGACGGGGGGTGAGGGTGGCCTTCTGGGTCATGCCCGCCTCCGGGAGGCTCGGGCCCTACGGCCGCCATGCCGGGCGGTAGTCGGGGTGGTCGGCGTAGGCCAGGGCGAGATGCCGGAACACGGCGGTCAGGTGTGCGCGTTGCATGCGAGCCGTGTACGTGTTGAACGAGTCGGGGAGGGCCGCACTCGTCTCGGGTTCCTCGTACTGCTTGAGCAGACCGCGATGGGCCTCAACGCTGCGTACGGCGCGGGCCGGATCGTGGCGGGCGATGTGTCGAGCCACCGCCTCGTCGTCGGCCGCCTGCGGGGTCACTTCCGTGACGCCTTCGTCTGCGCGGTCGATGATGACCCATCGTCCGTCGTGCTGCTCGCGGTGGTGCGCCGTCCAGTGGCTACCGTCCCACTCGTCCCACGAGGCTGCCAGGGCAGCCCGCTCGTCTTCGTCAAGGCGGTGCCGGAGGAACTTCACCAGGTCGTCCATGCCGTCCATGGTGTCACCAGCGGCGCGGGTGTGGCGCGGGCCGTCCGATGCAGGTGGGGTTGTGGCGGCCGAGGACGCGGCAGGCGATGCGGCGTGGCGTGACGTAGGCGAACTCGCGGGGCTCGTGCAGGGCGTAGCCGAGCCACCAGGAGAGGCCGGTACGGGCCGTCCAGGCGGAGTTGCGGGACGTGATGGGCGTGAGGATGCGGAGCCGCGGGTTGTCCATCGAGTTGGCGAAGCGCTGCTTGAGCGCGGCGTGGTCGTCGTCCGACTTGGTCACGGCCCGTACTCCTTGCGGTGGTCGGGGCGGTCGTCCTGCCGCTCGACTCGTGCGCCGTGGAGCGGGTCTCCGGGGCTGCGGTCCTCGAGCAGGGCGTCGACTGAGACGGCGATGGTGCACACGGTGGGCTCGTCCGGGTGGTGGACGCAGACGAACCCGTCTGCGAACTCGGCTCCGGGCCACGCGCGGCCGTCGGTCAGGCGGACGAGGAACGGGCGGGCAGGCGGCGGTACGTCCATGGTCACTCACCATCTCCGGGAGGTGCGGGGCTGCCGTACGGCTGTGCGGTTGCCGCGGGCGCTGTTGCATCGGCGGTGCGCGGAGCGGGCGTTGGCGGGGTCCAGGAGGACGCCGCCGAGGCTGAGGGGGACGAGGTGGTCGAGGGTGAAGGCGTCCGGGTGGCGGCCTGCCTCGGGGCCGCGGATCTCGTAGGCGATGTTGTGGCCGCAGATCCAGCACGGGAGGCCGAGGGCGCGCTGTACGGCGCAGAGGCGGCGGTAGGGGCGCCCGTTGCGCGGGTTGCCGGCCACGGGCGCCTCCTGGGCTACTGCTGGTTGTCTTTGGCCTCTTCGGCTTGCCGTTCCAGTTCGTCGCGGGCGTTCTTGTTGAGCTGCTGGTTGACGGCGAAGACGATGTCGACGTAGTCGCCGGGGTCGAGGTGCGTGCACTCCGTTGGCATCGGCCAGTCGGCGTCGGTGCCCGCTTCCCGGGCGGCTGAGTCGGCGTCGTACACGGCGTCGGTGCACGCCTGGGCTGCCTCCTCGGAGGAGAGGGCGGCCGAAGCGCTGGCGCTGGTCTCGGGTACCGGAGTGTTCTCGGTGCTCCCGCAGGCGGTGAGCGTGACGAGCAGGGCCGCGACGACGGCGAGTTGGGCGCGCATGGTTCCCCCTGGGATGGTGCCGCTGAGGGGAGCATGGTGTCGCGTGAGGGTCGGGCCTGTCCGGCGGGTGACCGTGCCGTTACACGGCGAGCGGCCCGCTGGGTGGTCCCGGAGACAGCGATGCCCCGCTCGTTGGCGGGGCTTCTGCGTCCGGGCACTCCGGACGTGCCCCCAGAATGCGGCAGGAGATCACGCAGAGTCAAGCGGCGGTGGATACGGTCCGTGCTCCGCCGGGCATGGGTACGGCCCCGCCGCGGGGGTTCGGCGGGGCCGTACGGCCGACGGCGCAGCAGGACGGGAAGGTCCTCGCGCGCGGGAAGTCGTGCGAGCCCTGCCGCGCCGCCGGTTGCGTCACGCTACGCCCGGCGATGGCCGGATGTCACCCCTCATGCGCGGGGTTGTCCCACCGTCTACGGTCGCCACTCCGAGCGGTGGTCGGGGTGGTCGGCCCACACGGTGGCGATGCGGAGGCAGGTCTCCCGCAGGGCGTCGCGGCGAGCCTGCCAGTAGGCGGCCTGGTCCGCGTCCGGCTGCGCCCAAAGGGCGATCTCGTACTCGTCGACGGTCGTTCGGTACGCCTGGATCTCCCGTAGGACGCGGGCCGGGTCGTGGCGGACGATGTGGGCCGCTTGCGCGGTAGGCACCGGGTCCGCTGTGAAGTGCCCGATCAGTACCGGCTGCGCCGCGGTGCCTTGCGCGATCAGCGAGTGGGGCTCTTCTCTGCCGGTCCATTCGTCCAGGGACCAGTGGGCGGCCGGGTGCAGTACGCCCGATGCGATCACGGCTGCCGCCTCGTCCTCGGCGAGCCGGGCCCGCAGGAAGTCCACCAGGTCGTCGCTCATGCCCTCAGTCTCTCGCGGGGCGGCCGGTTCACAGGGCGTCCCAGGGGAGGTCTCTGACCCATCGCCAGACGCTTGCCTCATCCGGGGCGTAGAGGGATCGGCCGCCGGGGTACTGGCCGTGGTCGCTGATGATCGCGGTCCACGGGTCGGGGTCGGTGAGGTCTACGGGTACGTGCTCGCCGTCGAGGGGGCCGCCGTGGAGCTCGACTTCCACGGTGCTGGTGGGCTCGGTCATGGCCCCATGGTGGCGCAGCGGAGTCCGGCTGCGGGCGGGTATGGCGAAGGCCCTGCCGTTAGCGATGACGTCGGGCAGGGTGGGTGCATGCAGCTCGTGGATTACGCAGGTACGGGTGAGGGGTGCGTCCTCTGTGGCACTCTCGCGCCGTTCGTCAGCGACGAGGACTTCGTGGCCCACTACGCCACGCACAGTCCGAGCGAGCTGGCCTTCGTGCTGCTGCACTACAAGGCGGTCATCCAGCACGCCCTGGTCGTGGTCGATGAGCCAGGGGGTATTCGGACCGAGCGGCATATGGACGAGATCATCGCCGCCGTCGACCACACGGCCCTCCGCTCTCCGGGCCGCGTGGTCCCGCGCAAGTAGCCGTCGCGTTGGGAACAGGCGGGTATGGGTGAGCCCCGCCGGCGGGGGGTGACGGCGGGGCTCAGATTCCAGTGGCGGGCGTCGCTCAGATGTCCCCGCGGTCAGCGTGCCGGGCGAGCGCCTCAGCGTCGGTGATGATGCCCGCCTCGTTGTCGCTCACGATGCCGTTGTACTCGGCTTCGTCACATGCCTCGCACTCGCCGCACTCCTCGTCGGGCTTGATGGCGCCGCAGTCCGGCGCGAAGCGTTTGCTCATGTCAGTTCCTCATTCCGTGTCGGGGTCTGGTGAGGTGGAGCCGGTGTCGAGCTGGAGGTAGCTGCGCCCGCCGGAGTAGGGCCGGGGCGTGGTGACGGTGAACTCGCGTCGCAGCGCTTCCAGGACGATCTCGGTGGTGGCTTCGTCGGCCACGATGCGGATGTCTGCGATGCCCGGCAGGGTGGTCTGTTCGCGGCGGGGGCGAGGTGGGGTCATATGGTCATCGTCTCCTCGGGCGGGTGCTGTGCGGGTGGGATTGAGCGGTTCTCACCCGCAGGGGAAATGGCTGGGCGGGTAGTGGCCGGCGTGCGTCGGGCAGTAGTCGAGCGTCGGGCTGGTGTACCGGAGGACGGTGGCGATCGCCTGAGCGAATGTCATGATGCGGTTCCTGTTTCCTGGTGGGTGATGGGGCCCGGGGCGGCCGTTCGCCTGGCAGTGAGCCGGCCGCCCCGGGGTCAGAGCTGGTTGAGCTCCAGGGAGAAGAAGAGGACGCTGCCGCCCTCCGTGTCCGGGTTCCGGCGGGCGTGCTCCTCGCGGATCGCCTCGAAGGCGTCGTGGCGACTCCAGGCCGGGGGCAGGGTGATGAAGCCGTGCATGTCGGCGATCGCGAAGCCGCCGCCTCCAAGGAGAGGCTTCTGAATGGTGATGACGAAGTGGTGCGTGCCCTGCGGGGCGTCGGTCTGCTGAGTCACGGTGGGTGCCTCTCGGTGAGGTAGACCGGCGGTAGATCCGCCGGGAGATCAGGGGTAGATGCCGGTAGACGGCGTGGTAGACGTGCAGGTCAGGCGGCGGTAGACGGGGAGGTAGACGCCTCCGGGGCCGCGTCCGGGGAGAGGGCCAGGAGGGCGTCCCGGCGGACCCCGCGGGTCGGCCCTTTCCCGCCCGCCTTGACCTTGGCTTCGACCGGGATGCCCAGAGCCTCCAGACGGGTCTTCAGGTCGGTGACCGTCCAGCCCTCTCCCTGGCCCTGCTTCTGGAGGTGTTGGAGGACCTCGGACAGGTGCACTGCGGGGCGGTCTCCGAGGACGTCGAAGAGCAGCGCCAGGACGTCGTCGCGCATGGACCTCTCAGTGCCCCCGCTGGCGCTCTCTTCGGGGCTGTCCTCCGCGTCGTCCGTGGGCGGGACGGCGCGGACGGCGGACCAGCACCACACGGGGACGATGAGCCAGAGCAGCCCGGGGACGGCGCGGATGAGGCGCCACAGGAGGTAGCCGCCGAGGAGGGCGAGCAGCACGCGGAGCCAGACGCCGAGGACGGCGGCGAGGCCGGTGAGGTCGTCGCGGCGGCCGGCCCGGATCCACGCGGCGACGCGGGCGGCGAGCTGGCGGGCGCGGATGAGGGAGCCGTCCCACAGGCGGGCGGCGAGGCGCTGAAGCGGAGTGCTCACAGGCTCTTCCCCTCGAACAGGGACACGCCGGCGGCGCCGAGGCCGTTGGCGATGCCGGGCAGGCTGTCGAGCGCTCCGGCCACGCCTGCGGTCGCGCACAGGATGCTGCCCGCGACCATGGCGCCGGTCAGGCGGCCCTTCTCCTCCTTGTTGAACGCCTTGTACGCGGCGATCGTGGCGACGAACAGCAGGAAGACGACGACGCCGCCCTCTTCGCTGAGTGCGCCCATGGTGCCGGTGGCGATGGGGCCGCTGGAGTCCGTGCCGGTGGTGCCGGACACGGCGGTGCCGCCGCCGAAGTTGACGGCCTGGCGGGTGCAGCCGGAGAGCCATCCGGCGAGGCCCCCGACGCACACGGTGCTCATCGCGCCGGTGAGCAGGCCCTGCACGGTGGGAATCAAGTCCTTCAACTGGCGGCCGCCGGTCCACCACTTGCGCATGCTGAGGAAGAGGATCGCGGTGGCGATGGTGGCGCCCGCGAGGGTGGTGCCGATCATGGGGTGACTCCGGTGATCCAGGTGACGGGGTCGTACAGGTTGATGGCTCCGAAGGAGCCGACGAGCGCGGTGGCGAAGAAGAAGATCCGCAGGAAGCTGCTGGTCTTGCCGCCGGTGAGGCTTCGGCGGCGGGCGAGGCCTGCCGCAGTGAGGACGAGGGCGGTGCCGCCGAGCGCGTAGCCCCACCCGGAGCCGAAGTCCCGGGCGCCGGCGACGGTCTCGTACCAGACCGCGGCCGCGCTGTAGCCGACGCCGGGGATGGGCGCGACGGCCAGGACCAGCCCGAGGATGGCCTGGGTGGGGCTGGCGTAGGTACGCAGCCACTCCATGATTCGCTCGCGCCAGGTCGGGTCGGGCGCGGGCGCGGCGGGGGTGAGGGTGACGTGGACCTCGATCGGCCCGGCCGGAACTGGCGGTCCGGCGTACGGGCCGGGGCCGTACCAGCCGTTCGGCGGGAGCGGCGGCGGAACAGCCGGCGGCGCGGCCGCGGGCGGCGCGGGCCGCTGCGGAGGGACCTCGCCGTGCTCGGGGACCCGCTCAGGCAGGGGCAGCGGCGTGCCGGGCGGGATGATCCGGGTCGGGGTGATCGGGCGCGGGCGCTGCGCGCGGGATGCGGCCACCGCCTCGTCCACCCAGTCCCCCCGGTCCGGCCGCGGGGCCGGCATCCGGGGCGGCCGGGCAGGGCGCGGCGGGGGTACCGGGGCCGGGTCGCCGTTCGGGCCGACGCCGCGGCGGCGGAGCAGATGCTGCACGCGGCGCTCGTCGGCGCCCGGCTCGGCACTCACGCGTAGCCGCCTTCCATGGGGCCGGGCTGCGACGGTGCGACGGGGGGTGTCGCGGTGGGGTTGTCGAGGGCTGCGACGGCCTCGGGACGGAACACGTTGCGGCCGTCGCTGCTCTCGGGCGCGGGGGTGAGCTTGCCGCGGTTGACCCAGGAGCGGACCGTGCCCGGCTTGACGCCGCGCAGCCGTGCGACGTCCGCGACGGTGAGCAGCAGCTCGGCGCTGCGGACGGGTGCGACAGCGGGTGCTGCGGCGGCTGCGACGCGTTCCACCGGCCCGGTGCTGGCCGTCGCGGGGTGCGCGGCGGTGTGCTGCGCCGCAGGTGGGATGGGTGTTGCAGGGGCGGCGGTGCTGCGGGGCGGGCAGATGACGGGGAGCAGCGTGGCGCCGGGCGGGATCTGGTTGGGCGGGGGCGGAGGCAGCGTCGCGGGACCGGGCTGCGGGGGCGTTGCGGGCCGGGGGACGGGTGTGGCGCGGCGGGTGGTGCGGCGGCGCTGGGTGCGACGGGCGGGCGGGGGCTGGGTGTTGCGCGGGGGGTGTGTGGGCGTGGCGGCGGGCGGGAGTCCGGCGGGCTGTGCTGCGGGTGCGACGGTGGGTGTGGCGGGTGTCGCGACGGGAGGTGTTGCGGGCATGGGGGTGGTGCGGGTGGCGGCCTGGAGGGCGAGGGACTGTCCGCGCATCCGGTCGAGTTGGCGGCGCTCCTGGGTGAGGGCCAGCTCTGCGCCGATCTCGGCGCGGGAGACACGTACCCACTCCCGGGTCAGTGTCGGCAGCTCGTAGGAGAACCGGCCGAGGACCAGCGACCAGAGGACTTTCGCGATGAGGCTGATCGCCGCGCCGGCGATCCCGGCGACTCGTTGGTCGGCGAGGTGGCCGTGGGCGTAGATCACGACCATGACGATGGCCAGGGCGGCGTAGCCGAGGCGGCGCGGGAGGACGGCGCGGTCGGGGTCGTGGCGGGCGAGCCACTCCAGGATCAGGCAGGTGATCCAGGCGGCGTCGTACGCGAGGGCGACGGGGTAGGCGACCCAGGGGGTGGCGGTGGTGGCGAGGAGTCCGCCGCCGGAGACCGCGGACCACACGACCGAGACGCCGGTGAAGGCAACCGCGGCGGTGAGCGCGGCCTTCAGGAGGATGTGGTCCCAGTCCCGGGGCGGTACGGGAATGTCCTCGGTGTAGCGGTCGGGGACGGTGCGGGTCTCGCCGGCCTCGGTGTGCTGGACCCAGCGGGTACGGGGAACGGAGCGTGTCTTCATCGGTGGGTCTTCCGGGTCGGGGGCCGGGCGTGCAGGGGTGGTCACTGCGCGCCCGGCCGGTTGAGGGGCGGTCAGGCGGTCCGGGCTGGCGGCGAGTCGAGGTGCCGCCTCAGTCCTGGGTCCGCTGGAGGGGGAAGCGGCCGATGCTCCAGGGCGCGGGCTCCGCCGAGGGCCGGGCGGTCTCGCGCACGGTCCAGGTGCTGGAGGCGCCCTCCTTCTCGGCGGTGTCCTCGGCGGTGGCGGGCGAGATGTGCACGCTGTGGAGGTCGCCGTTGCGGAAGAGGACGTACACCCGGTCCAGCTGCTGTTTGCGGGCGTTGCGCAGCAGTGCGCGGAGCACGGCACGGTCCTCGGTGTCGAGGAGCTGCTGGGTGCGCAGGGCGGACAGCTCTCCCTCGACCCGGGCAGCGCCGGCGGTCGCGGTCGCGAGCTGCTCGCGGAGTTCCCCGGTGAGCAGCTCGGCGCGGATCGCGCTGTCGGTGGCCCGTTCGGCGCCCGTGCGCAGGGCGGCGGCCTCGGCCTGGAGCGCCGCCAGGTCGGCATGGGCCTGGTCGCGGTCGGCGCGCAGCGCGGCCAGGTTCTTCGTGCGGATGATGCGGAACACGTGCCCTCCAGGGCGGGTTCGGCCGGTCCGGGCTGGACGGCTCCCTCTGAGGCCCCGCCCGTACGCCGGGGCGGACGGGCGGGGGAGGCAGCGGTCAGACCGGTCAGCAGTAGTGCCCGTCACCCAGAACGCAGTCGCAGAACGGAGCCCGGTCCGGGTCCGCCTGCGCGTCCGCGTTCGCGGCGTAGTCCTGCGCGGCGCGCTGGTGGAACTCTTCGACGGTGGCGTTCTGGTCCTCGTCGACGGGGGTGGTCCGCTTACTCATCGGGTCACCGCCTGCCGGGGGCAGGAGCTGCCGGCCTGGCCGTCGCGGCACATGCAGTTCTCCAGCAGGAGGCCGCCCGGGCAGCGGTTGTCGCTGGTGACGGAGGCCCAGGCGGTCTTGCGGAGGCGCAGCGCGTACTCGCCGCGGGTGATGCCGGCCGTGGGCCAGGGCAGCACGGCCAGGAGCGGGCGGGCGGCCGCCCCGGTGCCCGCGATGCGCAGGGCGATCGTCAGCCGGGCGGCCTCCGTCATCGGCGCGCCGGGGCGGTGCGCGGCGAGGTGCCGGGCGACCGCGAGGGCGAGATGGGCGGTGCGGTCCTGGCGGGCAGGCGTGACGGTGCCGGTGGTACCGGCCTCGGTCCGGACCGTACGGACGGTGCGGGCACCAGCCCGGCCGAGGATCCCGGTGGCGACGAGGCGCCGGGCGGGCGAGGTGGGCGGGGTGGGGGCTGCCAGTACGACAGTGCCGCGGATACGATCCCTCACGGATCCATCCCTTCGTCGAGGTTGTGGGTGGGTCCGCCCCTCGGTCCATTTGGCGTCGCAAGCGCCGGGCCGAGGGGCTTTCCCGTTTACCGAGTACGACCGTAGCGGGAAGTGTGGACATTGTCCACACTTCTCGGAGAGGATGGCCGCATGCCCGAACCGCCAAAGGGCCAAGAGACGGAGAGGGAGACCATGACCATCCCCAAACTCGCCGAACGAGTGGGGCGCAGCCGGACACTGATCCATCGCCTCGCGACCAATCCCGCTGAAGGGTGGCCAGCGCCGGTCTTCAAGCCGGGCAGCAGCCGCCCGGAGTACGACGTGGCTTGGTTCGATACGTACTGGGCGGAACGGCAGTCAGGGATCAGGCAAGGGCGGCGCACCGACCTCGACACGCAGGGAGGCTAGGAGCGCACGCATCAGGGCCCACCGCATGGGAGTTGCGGTGGGCCCTTCGTGCTGTCCGGCGGGGATTCTACGCCGCGGCGGTCAGGCGCTGGCGGGGATGTCAAGGATGGTCCAGACGCGGCCGCAGGTGCCGGTGCAGCGGGCGACGGGCGGTTCTCCGCCGGCGCTGCGCATCTCGATCCGCCCTCCGCAGGCGGTGCAGGGCCGGGCGACCACCGCCGTACGGCCCGTGATGTCGAGGGCGACGGCGACACGGTGCGCGGACAGCCGGGCGATCTCCTTCAGCTGCCACTGGAGGCCGTCGGGCATGGGGCAGAACGGGCCGGGCTGGTGCTGGGCGCGGGCGCGCAGCCACCTCGCCGCGTGGACCGTGGTGCGGGTCGAACTGTCGCGCCCCCAGCGGCTGGGGTCGGCCGCGTCCAGGAGCGACAGGCGCGCCACCTCCCGGTGAATCCGATCACTCCACCGGGCGTTCCTCGCTTCGTACGGCTGGCGCTGGATGCGGCCGGCCGCCGCATCGGTGAACCGGAGCAAATCCGTCTCGAGCTCGATCATCACGTCCAGCAGGGCCAGGCGCAGCGGTGCGGCGCTCGCCCCGATCTGGCCGGGGTCGCGTTCCTGGCTGCGCAGCTCGGCGGCCTGATGGCGGAGAACTTCGGCGCGGTCGTCGTCGAGCCGGTCGAGGCTGGTGAGGTAGTCGGACATGCGCCCGGCGGGCGGCCATACGTCGGGGGCGCGGGTAGCAAGAGCGGCCTGGAGGTCGGGCCAGTGGGTGATCACGGTGGTGAGGTGCTCAATCGTGGTGGTGCTCATCGGGCGCTCCAGTGGGCGGGCGGGGCGTAGGCTGATGATCACCTCGGGGGCGCGCCGGTCCTGGTCAGACTGCGTATGGCGCGCCCCCGCTGCATGCGGCGGAACGTGCTCAGGGGCGGGTGTCGGTACGGAGGGTGGCCGTTTCACCAGGGGCGGCGGCTTCGTGGTTACCGTCCGGCCACGTCGGTGAGAGCAGGCCGATCACCTGGTGGGGGTTCACCCCGCCGGAGCCCGCCGCGGCGTACGCCTCCATCTGCTTGACGGTGCGCTCGATACGGGCCTCCGCCCGCGCCGCTCGCTCCCGCAGCGTGGCGGTACGCCGCGCCAGCAGCTCCTTCGTGGCTGCGGTCACCGAGTCGGACAGGCCGGCCTGCCGCCGCGCCTCCTCCAGCTTGGCCCGTACGGCTTGGGTCTCGACCCGGTGGTCGGCGAGGATGCTGCGGGCGATGTCCGCCTCGGCCATCTCCGACCAGGCGTACTCCCACAGGCGGTTGGCGTCCACGGTGCCGGTGCTGACGGCCTGGGTGAGGAGGTCGGCCATGTCCCGGCGGCGGGCGGTGCGCCGGCCGGGCTCGTTGTCCGCATCCTCCGGGCCGGGCTCGGAGGATGCGGTCGTGCCGAGGAGTGCGGCGTCGACCAGGTCGGCGGCCGGATGCCACGTTCGGGACTGCACCCGCATCCTGGCCGTCGCGGCCCGGACCCGGTCGACGGCGGCCTGCACCTGTTCCAGCTCGGCACGCATGTGGGCGGCGTCGACCGGGTCCTGCCCGGACTCGTCCACCCCCGGCGGCGTGCTGGCCTGCTGCTCGTCGCCGGGGTGGACGACCGGGGCCGGGGTGTCGCCGGACTGGTCCGCCCACTGGACGTGGGCGCCCGGGTAGTGGAGGAGGAGCTGGTCCAAAGTGGGCGCGCCGGTCGCGAAGTACGCGTCCTCGAGGTCGAGGAGCACGACGTGCCCGTCGCCGGGGAACTGCGCACCGTGGAGGACAGCACCGCGGTGGTGGAGACGGAACCCGCGCGCGAACCCCGCGGCTGGCCTCAAAACGGCTGGGCTGTCGTGGGAGAGGGCGAGGCGGATCCGGCCGGCGACCTCGGTGCCGGGCGCGCGCCAGTCCGGATCGTCGACGGCGGCCGCGAGTTCACGCACGTTCCTGATCGCTGCCTCCGCCAGGTCGGCGCGGCGGGTCAGGTCGGCCTGCACGATGGGCAGCACGGACAGCATCGCGTCGGCGAACCACTCGGGACGGCCGTGCACCTCGGAGAGCACGCCGAGCTCCCAGGCAGCAGGCTGGATGCGCCGCGCCGTGCACTCCTCTTCGGTGTACGGGCAGTCGCTGCCAGGGCAGGCGGCGGAACGGACCGCGTCGGCAGCCAGCCTCCGCAGCACGGCCCGGTCGGCGCCGATCGTGCAGGGCCAGACGATGCCACACGAGCAGTGCGTCCCCTTGGCACTTCCGGCACCGGGCACGCGGCGATGCTCCAGGGTGGCGGGCTCGGGCTGGTCAGGCATGGTCGGTCTCCTCGGTGTACGGCGGGTTGGTGTGGGTGCAGCGGGCGCTGTGGACGGTGTGGTGGGAGGCGGTCCAGGTGGGGCAGCACGGGCCGCTGGTGTCGCCGGTCGTACGGGCGCAGGCGTGCCGGTAGTCGGTGCCGGAGCGGGCGGCGCCGTCGGCGAGGACCAGGGCGACGCCCCCGAACAGCGCGGTGTGCCACCACAGGGCGTGCGCCGCGCACCACAGGGCGACGGCGGACAGGGCCAGGCAGCCCGTGGCGAAGGCCAGTTCGTAGGCGCGGTGTCTGCGCGCGGCCGCGGCGTGGTCGGTCATGAGTCGTCGTCCTGCGGTGTGCGGCGGTCGATTGCTTCGACCCAGGCGGCGGCGACGGCGGCGACCTGGACCAGCTCGGCGCGCAGCCGGGCCGGGTCGGACTCGGCGAGGGCCTCGGCCACTTCTTCGCGGAGGATGTGCAGCCAGTCGAGATAGCCGCCGTCGGCCGCCTGCTGGCACGCCATGCGGGCGACGTCCGCGTCGATCTGCTCGGGGTGCTGGCCCGTGCCGTCGGGGTGGTTCTGCTCGCCGAACTTGTCGTCCTGGCGCCGGCGTTCGCTGGCGATCTCGGCGAGGACCTGGCGGGTGGCCTGGTGTTCGGGGAGGCCGCCCCACTGGTCGGCGACGTAGCGGAGGATTTCGGCGGCGTCCTGCTTGCTCAGGCCCTTCGCGCCGGCCTGCGGGATGATCGTGCCCGGCTCCGCTCCGGGACGGATGATGACGTAGGCGAGGGCGTCGGTCCCGTCGATCGCCACCATGCTGGCCCGCTTGCTGCTTGTCATGGGAGATGTGCTCCTGAAGGTGCTGGTGGGGTGAGGGGTCAGTCGTCGAACAGGAAGGCGGGCACCGTGGTCTCCATGTCGTGGACCGGGTGACGGGAGGGGCCGTCCCGGCGGCGGGACGGCCCCAATGGGCGGGTCAGGGGCGGCGGATGATGCCGGCGGCGCGGGCGGCGGCGAGCCACGTCCCGTACTGGGAGGTGATCCCGTCGTACAGCTCCGCGTCGCTCACGTTGTGCGGGTCCCGGGCGTGGAAGAAGCTCGCGTTGTCGACGGCCCGGCCGTCCAGGTAGTCCAGCTGCTCGAGGAAGCTGATGCGGTCGCCGTAGCCGACGAACGCCCAGAAGATCGGCATGGTGCTGACCTGGCGCAGCGTGTCGACAGCCGCGCCGCGGTGGTCGGGTTCGCCGTCGGACTGGAAGATCACCAGGCCGGGTGCGCCGCCGTGGCAGGACCGCCCGTACGCGTTCGCGGTCTCGATGATCGCCGCGGCGTAGTTGGTGCTGCCCCACCGGGCGTGACGGTGTGTCCGGTCGATCACGCCCTGGTAGTCGGAGAGCTGGACGTCGGCGGCGGTCTGGTAGCGGGACGCGAAGTAGGCGAGCGGCACGGTGCCGTCGTCGTCCAGGTTGACGGCCAGGGCGAGGGCCTGTTCGGCGAGCTGCTGCACGCTGCCGTCCCGGTAGTAGCGCTGCATGCTGGCGGAGTGGTCGAGGACCAGGTACACGCTGGCGACCTCGTCGGTGATGCCGTGCTTCTCCAGCGACACGGCGGCCGTCTTGGCGAGCGACACGAGTCCGGGGGCGCGCTCTTCGATCTTCGAGAGGCTGATCACTGCTGCTGCTCCTTGATGGTGGTGGGTGCGGGTGTGGGGAGGTGGTCCAGGGCGTCGCCGAACTGGTCGGCGAGGCGCCGCCAGCGGGCCGCGGTCGGGGTTCCGGGCCGGGCGTCGGCCGCGACGAGGAGTGCTTCGACCAGCTCGGCGACGTCGTCTGGCCCGCCGGGCAGGCGCAGGAGCGCGGCCATCACGCCTCGTCCTCTGTGGGGAGTTGGGCGTGGGTGTGGGTGGCGTGGGCGGTGGCGATGGCCGGGGTGAGGAGCGCCGCGAGCGCGTGCTCGTCCAGACCGGTGCGGCACTCCGGGCCGACCCCGAGAACCTTCGACTTCTCGTCGCGCAGGGCCCGGCCGCACAGGCAGCAGCGCACCGTGAACCCCACGAACGTGCGCCGTGCTCCGGCCGGGTCGGCGGCGAGCGCCGCGTGCAGGGTCTCCAGCCACGCCCGGTAGCGGGCCTGCCAGTCCCTCATCCACGCGACACGCTCGTCACGGTCAGCAGGCGCGTCCTTCTTCAGCAGCCGGGCGGGCCCGTGCCACGCCCCGGCCGGCCACGCTTTCAGCTCCCCGGCTCGGGCCCGCCAGTACGTCATCGTCTGCGGATCGGCCGGATCCAGGACCGCGTAGTAGCCGTCCGGCAGCCCCGTCACCTGCCGCTCCCTACATAGAGCGAGCAGTGGCCGCCGAGGCAGCGGGCCTGCCCGTCCGCCACGTAATGGACGTGCCCGCCGTCGCGCTGCAGGAGGTAGGCGGCGTGGAGCGCGGGGACCGGCGGGCGCGCGCCGCCGGCCACGATCACCGGGTCGAGCCACTCCGACAGGTCCGGGGTGCTGCTGATACTGCGGATGCTGGTCAACTGCTGCTCCTGGTGCTGCTGTTCGCGGGTGACACGGCCGGTGACCCGGGGCAGCCGGCGTGCGGGGCTGCCCCGGGTGGCGGGTCAGGGGGTGGCGGGTCAGGGGGTGGCGGGTTCGGGGGTGGCGTCGGCGGCGATCTGCTGGAGGAGCCAGAGCATCCGCTCGGCCCGCCCGGGCGCCACGGCCTGCCGGACACTGCGCGCGCGGTGGTCGACGTCCGCCCGCCAGTTCAGGGCCAGGCCCCACAAGGCGCGGCGAGCGCCGTGACCGGTCGGGAACGGGACGGTCTGCCCGGCGGCCTGCAAGGCGCCGGCGACCAAGGCGAGCGGCCCGGCCTCCCACTCCAGCAGCACCCGGCCGGCGAGGACCTCCAGGAGCGGCGCCGCGTCCTCGGGGGCCAGCGCGCCGTCGGGGACGCCCGCCGAGCGGGGGCCGACCAGCCGCACCGTGACATCGCACAACGGCTGCCCGGCCGGGCCGACCGCAGTGACACGGGCAGCGGACGGGGAACGCCGCGTACCGCCGGGGGTGGTGCCGCGGTCGGTGAGCTGGACGTGGACGACGGCCAGGCGCTCGTCGGCGAGGAGCCCGGCGGCCCTGGCGGCGGAGTGCGCCCGCTGCTCGGCGGCCTGCCGCTGGAGATCACGGAGGTGACGGATGTGCCCGCAGCACCCGCACAGCACCTGACCGTCCTTATATACGGTGCACGGCCGGTCGGGCCGGGCGCCGCAGTCGGAGCAGCGGCGGGTGTCCGGCCCGCCGCCGCGGGCCCGGGCGGCGGCGAGCTGGGCGACGCTCGCCCCGGTGGGCACCGACTCGGCCACCGCGTACAGCTCGACCTCGGTCTCCCGGTTCCGGAAATCCCGGGCGGTGACGGTGGCGCGCACGGGGCCACCGGGCTGCCGGGGCAGGTCGAGCTGCGCCAGGACGGTCTTCGTCATGAAGCCGGGCGGCACCTGTGCCCACGACGTGTACGAGACGGGCGTGTCGGTCATCAGGAACTGCTCCTCGTGGTGATGGGAAGGTGACGGTGCTGGTGGGCGAGGGCCACGGCGTGGGCGCGGTGCCGGGCTCCGTAGTGGGCGCGCAGGTCCCGGCCGTAGGCGCAGACGGTGTGGTGGGTCAGGCCGAGGGCGGCAGCGATCTGCCGGTGGTCCATCCCCCGGGCCATGCACTCCAGGACCCGGACCAGGTGCGGAAGCGGCCGCGGGCAGCCGGCCCCGCCGGCAGGTGCCGCGGGCACGGCGAGCCAGCCGTTCCGGTACGCGTACGCGACCAGCGCGGCCCGGTCCGGGGCACCAACCGACCTGGACAGCCGGTACACGTAGTCCGTCAGCGTGCTGCGCCCGATCCCCAGCTCGGCCGCGATCTGCCGGTGACTCCGGCCCTCGGACAGGCCGGCCACGACCACGATCCGCCGCGGCACCCCGCGCGCCGCCGGCGTCATCCGCTGCTCCCGGCGAACAGGTCCTGCTGACCGCCGAGGACGCGGTTCGACCACAGGACCTCGGTCCGGGCCTGCTCCGCCGCGGCGTTGCCGGTGCTGGTCGACGTCTCGTACCGGTGCCATCCCGCGTACAGCTCGTCGTACAACGCTGAGGGGTAGCCGGACAGGACGACGGCGGATCGGCAGTCGGCGAGCGCGGCCGCGAGCTCCCGGTGGTCGGCCTCGCCGCGCATCTCCGCGCCGTAGCGGTCGCGGTGGCTGCGGGTGGTGCCGAGGTACGGCGGGTCGACGTACAGCAGCACATCCTTCGCGGACCCGTACTTGCCGATCATGGTGAGGGCGGGCAGGCACTCCAGGCTCACGGACATGATCCGCTCGGCGGCGGGCAGCAGCCGGTCCCGGTAGGCGTCCAGGTGGTCGGGCATGCTGAAGCTCGACCGGGAGGTGGTGACGTAGTGCCGCCAGCCGCTGCGCCGCATCATCCCGCCGCGGCCCTGGGACAGCCGGACCCAGACGCGGCGCGCCCGTTCCACCTCGTCCTCGGCCGGCTCCCAGGCGTCGGTGAGTTCGGCGCGGGAGTGCGGGGTCAGCGTGCAGACGCGGGCCAGGTCCTCGGGGCGGTCACGCAGGACGCGCCAGAAGGTGACCAGGTCGCCGTCGAGGTCGTTGACGGTCTCCATCGCGGACGGCGCCTTCGCGAAGAGGACGGACATCCCGCCGGCGAACGGTTCTACGTAGTGGGCGTGCGGCGGGAGCATGCCGACGATCCAGTCGGCCACCCGCCGCTTGCTGCCGAAGTACGGGACCGGGCTCTTCACGCGTTGCTCCTGGTGACGGTGGCTGGTGGTGGTCATGCCGCGGACCGCCCGGGCTGCCGGCGGTGGACGGCGGCCTCCAGGACTGCGACGTGTGCGGCGGCGTCCGGGTCCGGTGTCCGGGTCGGCGCGGCTGGCGCGTCCGGGACGGGCCGGGCGCCGCCGAAGGTTCCGTCGGGCCATTCCTCGGAGAGGAGAAGGGAGAGCGGGGCCCGGGTCACGACTGGCTCACCGCCTCGGCCCGCTGCCGCCAGGCGGCCACGATCTTCTTGGGGACCGGGCCGAGCGCGGGGACGTCCATCCCTTGCTCCAGGGCCCACCCCCGGACGACCCTCGGTTCGTAGCCGCGGGCTCCGCGCTTCTTCGGCCTCGGCGCGAGGTGGTCGCGCCGGGCGCGCAGCACGGCGAGACGGTCCTCAAGCCGGCTCATCTCGGTGTCGACCTGCACCAGTTCGGAGTCGGCCGTGTGTCGCTCCCGCAGCGCCTGCAGGGATGTCCACGCGCGCTCACCGTCCGCGCGGACCGTGGGGTCGGTGTGGCGTTCCGCCCACGCGATGAGCGCTCCGGTCGTCAACGGCTCGGCGGGCGCCGCGGGCTGCTCCGTGCTGTGCTGCGGCGCGGCCAGGTCCTCGTGGTCGACGACGTCGTCCGTGGTGCTGATCAGGGTGTCGGCGGTCTCTGGCATGTCGGGTGTCTCCTTGGCGCTGAAAGGCCGGCGGGGAAGGGTCGGGGCGGGCAGGCGGGGCACGTGCGGGAGTTCCTGGTCGAGGAGGCGCCGCAGCGCGGCGATCGTCACCGCACGGGCCTGGACTGCCACGGCGCCGGGCGCACCCCGCTACGGCGGCGCTGCCCCGAACCGCTGCTGCGCCGGGCGTTGGTGGGCGGGCACGATGCGACGTGGGGCATGGCCCGCCACTCGATGTGCTCCAGGTCCGGCCGGTCCTTCTTCAGGACACGGACCCGCAGCCTGCCGGTGACATCGGTGTAGGCGGCGAGGTTGCCCTTCTCGTCCGGGGCGGCGTCGATGTCCTGCTGGCGCCTGTACTCGGTGACAGCGGTACGGACCGGGCGCCCGCAGCGCGGGCACGGGTGGACTCCTGCGCTACTGAGCACGGGCTTCTCCTTCGAGGTCAATGGCGTTGAGGTGGCGCAGGACCAGGGCGTGGCCGTAGAGGTAGACCGCATGGGTCCGCCCGTGCTCGGCCACCGCCGCGGTGATGGCGGCCGGAGTCGCGGCCGCGCGGAGCTCCGCCAGCTCGGCGGCGTCCAGCTCCCGGTGCGGGGGCGGAGTCGCCGGCGCGCGCCGAGGCCACACGGTCACCGGCCCGGCCCCCGGGCCGGGCCCGGCGCCGGAGCGAGGACCTGGCGGTACGGGCTGCGCCACAACCGGCCCCGCCGGCTGCTGCGCCCCGCCCTGCCCGCCACCCGCCCGGGCGGCCGCGGCCTCCTGCTCCTGGCGCTTCGCCCAGGCGGCGGTGCGCTGCGCCCACTGCTCCTCGGCGCGCCGCCGCTGCGCCCGGGCCGCCCGCTCGTCTTCCTCACGCCGCAGCCGGGCGGACGCCGCGGCCTTGTCGGCGGCGATCTCCGAGCAGCCGGGGCATGGGGCGCGGGTGGGCCAGGTTGCCCCGTCCTCGCACATCGCCAGCCCGCACCCCCCGGGCGCCAGGGCGACGCCGAGGATCCACCGGCCGATGCCGTCGGGCCCCCGGTAGGGGTCCAGAGCGGTCGCGTACCGCGTTCCGATGCGGTGGGTGAGCCGCTCGGGCGGGCAACCGCCGGAGAGCTGCCGTCCGATCCGCCGGGCGATCTCCCGCTGCTCCCAGACGGTGGCGTGCCGGTAGACGTGGTGGACGGGGGCGAGGACCTGCCAGATGCGGGCGGAGATCGTCAAGCCGGGCCCGTCGTACGGCCGTTCCTGGCCCCCGCTGTTGCTGCGCTTTTCGCGGTGACCGGCACGGAAGGTGTCAGGGACACCACCGGGGTTTTCCACAGGCCGGGCGACCCACTTACGGTCACCTCGCCTACGGCGGCACCCCCCACCGAGCTGCGAGGTCCTGTCAGTGGAGTAGTTGCTGTCTTCCTTAGACGCGAGGGACCCGTCATGATCGGCGGCACCGGATCCGTCTGTGGTGATCGCGGACGTGTCCGCCCTGGTGGAGGGGGCAGGGGCCGGGGTGTCGAGGGGGAGGGCGAGCTGCTCGTCGACGGCCGTTTCCGTGGCGAGGAGCGGGTGGCGGTGGACGGTGACGAGGTGACGGCCCTGGTATCCGGCCCGGTGGTCCAGGGTGATCCAGCCCGCCGCGTCCAGCTCGGTCATGATGCGCCGGCCGGTCGTCTCGCTCAGTGGCTTGCCCGCGTGCTTGCTGCCGGGCTGGTGGTGGAGTTCACCGGCCAGCTCCGCGCCGGTGACGGGCAGGCCCTTCGCGGTGGCCCGGGCCAGGTGCAGGTAGGCGCGGAAGCGGCGGGGCGTCAGGGCCTCGGCGACGGTCACCGGGACCTCCAGGGCCGCCTCGTCACAGGGCACCAGGCGGGCGTGGCGCAGCGCGCTGCGGCCGCGGCCGCCGGTGTGGGTGCGCTGCTTGGTACTCAGCCAGGGCGCGGCACCGTCGGGGCCGGGCCGGTTGAGGAGTTTCAGGCCCCGCTCGACCGCGGAGACGGACAGGCCCAGGGCGTCGGCGAGTTCGGTGACGGCCGCGGTGCACGGGTCGGTGTCCGTACGGGACCCCGGCCAGGTACGGCGAGCGTCCAGCGCGGCCACCTTCACGTACACGGTGACCGCTTCGTCGTTGAAGTGCGTGCCGCGGAAGAGGCTTTCGGGGATCCATACGGTCTGCTCGCTGCGCCGGCGGGGCCGGTTGTAGCGCACGCCACCGGCCCCGCCGCGGGTGCGGCGGGGCTCGGCGGAAGCGAGCAGACGGGCGGTCACCGGGCCGAGGCCTCCTTGGCGGCGCGGGCCTTGCGGATGAGTGCCTGGGAGGTCAGGGACAGGACCAGCCCGGTGACCTGGTCGCCGTGCCGGTGGATGAGGCAGCGGGACTCCAGGGAGCGGAGGCCGCCGCGGACCCGGTAGTCGGGCAGTCCGGTCTGCGCCATCAGCTCGGCCTCGCCGGTCGGCGCGCCGGGCGGGATGGCGCCGGTGACCAGGTCGGCGTGGGTGGCGAGAGTGAGGGCGACGTGCCGGTAGTACGGCAGGAGGTGGGTGGCGCGCAGGATGTACGCCACCCACTCCGGGACCAGGGGCGGATCCCCGGGCCCGGGCAGCGGGGCGAGCGGGGTGGTCCGGTGAACCACACCGCCCGCGCCGGCGCTCGTGGGGTTGTTCATGGTGTTCCGTTCTGAGTGCCGCGGCACGGGATGTGTGCGGGCTGTCCGTCGGTGTCGCGGAGATGGGTCGGGATGGCGCAGCGGATGCAGGGCTGCGGCCGGTTGGACCATGCGCCGTAGCCGCGGAACACGGTCTGCTGCTCGGGACCGGCCCCGGGCCCGCCCTGGGTGCTGGTGGTGGTCATCGCTTGTGGTTCTCCTCGGCGGCCTGGGCGGCCTGGTAGGTGGTCCTGGCGGCGGCCGGCCAGCCCGGGCCGGACGGCGGCTCCGGTCGGTCGGCCAGCGCGGCCGGGGTGTGCAGCGGGCAGCGCAGCCCGGTCCGGTAGCGGCGGACGCCGACCACGGCGCGGCAGTAGAGCCGCAGTTCACCGAGCCAGTGACCGCACTCGGCAGTGCCCGGGCCGGTCATCGGGGTCCGGGCGGGCCGGTCTGGCCCTCGCGAATCAGGCGCTCACGGTCCACGACGCTGAGCGTGGCCCGCTGATGGGGGCTCATCCCGCCCCGCACCACGGCCCGCTGATACGGACTGTCCGTACCCTCGGTGCTCAGCGCGTCGGACAGGCACTCACGCCGCACCGGGCACGGCACGCAGATCCCCTTGGCCGCACGGTTACGACGGTTCGCCTCCCCGCTGCCCTCCCGCGTCTCCCCGTCGGGGATGAACAGGTCCGCGAACGGCACACACACGGCGGCCAGACGCCAGCTGCTGGACGAGAACCTGGACATCAGCACTCCTCCGACGGGGCCTGGCCGATACGGCCGCAGCCGCGGGTGGTGCACACCCACCCGCCGCCCGGCAGCTCGGTGTGCCTGGTGGTCAGGTGCGCGCAGCGGGTGCTGTGGCAGGGCAGGTAGCGGACCGGTACGGGTGCCGGGTCCTCGTCGGCCGGGGCTGGGGAGGGCGCCGGGATTGACGGGATGCGGGTGGCGGGGGCGACGAGGCGCCAGGTGCGGTGGGCCAGGAGCCAGGCGAGCCCGGCGATCGCGACCAGCGCGAGGGCTGCGGTCATGCCCGTGATCAGCAGCGCGGCGACCGGGTTGAAGAGCGCGAACTCAGCCACGGCCGGCCTCCGTCCCGGACGCGCGGACGATGCCGTACTCGGCGCGCAGAGCGGCGATACGGGCGGCGTCCGCCGTCATCCCCAGCCTGCGCACCGCGGCCTTGACCGCCTGATCGCTGATACCGGTCCTCAGCAGCGTCACGATCTGCTCAGAGGACGCGGACCGCGCGCGCAGCCCTCGCCCGCCGCAGGCCTTGGACCGCTTCACGTAGAGATCGGCCCGCTGCAGCTCGGTGCGGCCGCCGCGGACTCCGCCGCGATGGGCTGCCGGCAGTGCCCCCTCTTCCTCCATGGCCTTCTCGAGGCAGCCAGGCTTGACGGGGCAGCGGGCACAGACGGCGAGGGCCGCCTGCTGGTTCGCGGACACCCCGGGCACCGCGCCGAACGGGCCGGGCGTCGCCACGCAAGCGGCCTGGGAAAAGTCCACCAGAACCGGGGCGGGGCCGGGAGCGGCTGCCGGGCGGACGCCCGGCAGCCTGGTCACGGACGCCCCGTCTCACGCCGTACCGGCGGGTGTGTCGGCAGCGGCGGGTACACAAATTCGGGCCGGGGTCCGGGCCGGGGCGGCCGGGGCCCCTGCGTGAACTGGCCGATGATCTCCGGGCCCGACGCACGCTCGGCCTGGGTGCGGTTCTGGTCCAGCGCGTAACCGACGGCGAGGAAGGCGGCGGTGCCCACCACGAACGTGACGATGATCAAGTTGGTCAGGGCGTCTGCGCTCATGCGTCGGCCTCCCGGTTGTAGTCGTGGGCGAGCGAGAGCGCGGTGACCATGTACTGGGTGGGGGTCAGGGCCCCGGTGGCCGGGTCGCGGAGCGCCACGTCCCAGACGGGCACCTCCTCGTCCTCGTCCTCCGGGTTTGACCACACGATCCGGGACCGGACCTTCGGGCCCTCCTCCTGGACCAGGAGGTCCTCGATGTGCGCGACCGCCGCGGCCGGGTTGGTGTAGCGGCCGAAGGGGACCGACTCGTGCGACGCGAGGTACTCGACCGGCGCCTGCGCGGCGGCGGCCTCCAGCTCGGCGATACGGTCGATGAGCCAGTCGACGGCCGGCGCGAGCCTCTCGCCGAGCGGCATCGGAACCCGGCGCGCGGCACCGTTCGGCGCGAGGAGTCCCCGCATCTCCATGTCGTCGTTCCGCCGCGCCACCAACTCGGCACGGCGCCGGTCGCGCTGCTTCTCCAGCTCGGTGATGCGCCGGTGGAGGGGCTGGATGTGCCAGGCGGTGATCTCGGCCGCCGCGTCCTCCGCAGGGTGGTCCGCGCCGAGGGCGCGGATCCGGTCCGCGATCACCGCCTCGTGCCCGGCCGCGGACACCTCCGCCTGCCCGGGCAGGAACGGAACAACACTGTGGTCGGCCAGGAGCTGGGACAGAGCCGGGACCCAGTCAACGACGGCGTTCGCGTCCTTGAGGACGACAGCCTCACCGAGCTCCTCCAGGCCGGCCAGGACCCGGTACCCGGTGGGCTGCTCCCGCATCGCCCGGGCCAGCGCGATCAGCACCGCCGCCTCCGCGCCGCGCGGCCACGCGCCGGGAGTGACCGCAGTCCCCGCCACGGCGGCGGGGGTGGTCTTCTCCGTGACGGTGACGGTGTGCGGCGTGGTGCGGCGGTAGACGCGGCGGGCCGGATCGCTGTCGTCGGCGACGAGGAGTCCCTCGTCGCGCAGCGCGTACAGCGCGGCGCGGGCATCGCTCCGTCCGAGGATCGCGTGGAACCGGCAGGCGTAGATGGTCTGCACGTCGCCCGGTGCGAGGGTCTCGCCGTCCTGCAGCGTGGCCGCCACGCCGCGCAGCCAGCCGTGGAGGTCGGCCACCGGGACGGGCGCCTTGCTGCTGCCGGGTCGCGGCGGGTGGAGGGCATCGGCGATGTGGAAGGCGAGCCCGTCCGGGGTGCCGGTCCAGGTGTGGCGGCCGGACTCGACCGTGACGCGGGTCTCGTCGACGACCGCGCCGGGCAGGCGCCCGGCGATCGCCCGGGCCACGACCTGGGCAGTCAGCGTGCGGCGGTGTGTGGGAGTACTCGTCATCGGGTCCCGCCCTTCGGGCCGAGGATCTGACGGGGGATCGGGTGCGCGGCCAGGCGGCGCGCGAGGCCCCGCCGGGCCGGGTGGTGCATCCCGCTGCACGCCGCGCAGCCACGGCGCGCCGAGTGCGGGACGTGCAGGCCCGGCTGGTTGGGGGTGGTGGAGTTGTCGCTCACGACGGGTCACCACCCTCGGCGCGCTCGGCGTGGCGGGCGGCGATCCACTTCGCGGCGGCCGCCACCGAACGGAAGTCGACCTCGACGCGCGTCCAGCGCAGCGGGCGGATGCCGTAGGTGCCCTCCGCGCTGGGCACGGCGCACGCCGACCAGCGGACCGCGCCGCGCTTGCCGCGGCTCTGGGTGATCTGCCCGATCACGTCGTCGGCCTGGAGGCGTGGGACGCGGCGCGCGGTCACGAGCTGGTCATGCGGCCCGGCGCTCTCACCCCAGCCGTGGAGGAGCGGCTCGCCGGGGTAGAGGTAGAGGCCGGCGATGCGGCGGGGCGGCTGCCCGTAGCCGAGCGCCTGCGTGGACGTCGCCTCCGGGGTCTCCTCGCCGGTCATCACGTAGGCCGCCCCGCAGCACGAGCACACGATGCGCAGGGTCGTCCGCGCGAAGTTGTCGCCGTGGCCGCACTCCTGGTTCCGGCAGTCGTGCGAGACGCCGTCGTGGCGGAGGCGGTACGCGTTGTACTCGGTACGCGTGTCGATCGTCCAGGCCGGGCTGGCGCAGTCGGGCTCGTGGGCCAGCAGGTCCCACTCCAGGTAGGAGTCCATGGCGCCCGTCATCGGCCGGCCCCCGCACCCGCCGCAGCGGTGACGGTGACGACGGCCACGGCGGTGACCTGGACGCCGTCGACCGTGGCGACCGCCTTGTGCGTGCACTGGGCCCCGCCGCGCTGGTGGTCCTCCGTCGGCGTCACGTCGTACGCCGACGCGAACTCGGTCACGGACCGGGCGGCCTCGTAGTGCAGGTGCCCGACGAAGACGTCCGACTTCAGGTTCATCCGGGACAGCGAGACGCAGAACGGGGCGAGCGCGGTCTGAGCGGACGCCGCCCAGACCGCGTTCATCGCGAGCTGCTGCGCCGTACGCCACGGCGGCACGGCCGGGGCAGCGAGCTGGGTGGTGGCCGTGGGCGGCGTGCCTCGACGGTGGATACTGTGATTCACGGGTCCTCGCTTCTCTCGTTGGTGAGGGCCGGCGGGGCTGCTCAGGCCGGGAAGTCGGAGCAGCCCCGCGGCGTGTTCAGGCGGCGCTGTGCGTGGACGCCAGCGCCTGCGCGGTCTCGGGACTGGGGCGCAGCAGAGTGGCCAGGGCGCCGATTTCGGCCGGGGTGAGTCGGCAGTCCGGGCAGTTCCGCAGATCGGTGATGCCATGCCCGCACGGCGCGTCCCACCCCGCGGCCCACGCGTCGTCGACGGTGCGGCACACCCGGCGGGTCACGGCCTGGCCCTGGTGTTTTCGACGATGTCGGCGATCTCGCAGCCCAGGGTGTTCGCGGCGGCCTTCAGGAACCGTGGGCCGCCGTTGGACCGGCCGATCTCGACCATGCTGGCGTGGTTCAGGCAGAAGCCCGTCGTCTTCGCGAAGTGCGTGAGCGTCATGCCCATCAGTTCGCGGCGTCGACGGATCTCAGCCCCGTTTGATCGAAGTGGCATGCACGAAGATAAGCACAGGTACCAGACTTGTACAAGTCTCATCCCAAAGAAACACCTGTGCGCCTTTGTGCCCCCAGAGTGCTGCAATTGGTGGACAAGACTTGTAGATTTTCTAGAGTCTCCGTGGGACAGTTCTGTGACATGACCCAGTCCGACACCCCCACGCTGGTCGGCAAGCAGCTCGCCGCGCGCCGCGAAGAGCTCGACCTCACGCAGCAGGCGATCGCTCATCGCATCGGCATCACTGTGAACTCCGTTTCCGCTGCCGAGAACGGTCGCGCCACGATCAGCAGGGGGAAGCGACCTGCCTGGGAGGCGGCTCTTGAGCTGGCTCCTGGATCGATCCAGCGCGCGTATGCCGGCGGCGCCCTTGAGCCGTTGAAGCGTGCGGCGGAGCCGGATTCGGATCCGAAGCCGTATGCGGACCTCGATGATCGACATGAGCGCGCGATCTGGGCGATGGACCTCTCGGAAGCGGATCGGCGCGTTCTTGTTGATCTCTGGCGTAAGTCCCGGCTGGACGGGCGCCGCACTGCGTAGCTGAGCCCCGTTCGACAACGCTGTCGAACGGGGCTCAGCTACGCCTCAAGTAGTTAGTGTCTACGACACGTTGAGTCCGCCGTAGGCCGCGCCGAACGGCAGCAGCACCAGGCCGAGCGTGAGCGCCGAGTGGGTCTGCGGCGGCAGCAGGACGCTCAGCGAGAGCAGCACCGCGCAGACCACCGTCACCGGATGACTGCCGAACCGGCGGCAGAGCCCGCCGGTGAACGCCATGGTTGCCACGGCGCCCGCGGAGACCCCGAGCAGGGCGAGGCCGAGGTCGCTCGCCGACGCCCCGGTCTGCTGCTTGATCGCCGGGATGCGGACCACCCAGCCGGCGAACAGGAAGCCGTCGAGGGCGAAGATCACGGTCAGGACGGTGCGGAGGCGGCTGAGGGGGGAATGCGCCCGGGGCGCTCCGGCCGCGCTGCCGGAGAGAGCCGTACGCATTTTGTTTAGAAGCGGCACAAAGTGAGGATAGGGGCCAGGGGACGTCCCTACAAGGCGTCATGGGCCGTCCCGCGGACTCCGCCGTCCTTTCCGGCCGGAAGTCCGCCACTCCATCGGATCATGGGAGACTCGCCTCCATGAACGGCAAGGGGACCACGGCCAGGACACGGCTGGAGAGGGGCCGCGGCGCGCTCGGCCCGGCGCTGGAACTGGTTCACACGGGCCGCGCGCCCACCCGCGCCGTCCTCACGGCGGAGCTGGGCGTCACCCGCGCCACGGCCGGCGCGGTCGCCGCCGAGCTGGAAGCGCTCGGCCTGATCCGGGTGGACTCCCGGCCCGGCGCCGCCGCCGGTTCCCAGGGCCGGCCCTCGCACCGGCTCTCGGTCGACGAGGCGGGCCCCGTCGTGCTCGCCGCCCAGGTCCACGCCGACGGCTTCCGGGCCGCGCTGGTCGGGCTCGGCGGCCGGATCGTCGCGACCGCTCCCGGCCGCGGTACGGCCTCGGCCGACCCCGCGCAGGTCCTCGGCGCGGTCGTCGAGACGGGCGCCGGACTGCTGCGCGCCGCGGGGCGGCGGTGCGTGGGCGCGGGCCTCGCCGTGCCCTCCGCGGTCGCCGAACCGGAGGGAACCGCGCTCAACCCGCTCCACATCGCCTGGCCCGTGGGCTCGCGGGTACGGGAGATCTTCGCCGAGCGGGTCCGCGCCGCGGGCATCGAGGGCCCCGCCTTCACCGGCAACGACGTCAATCTGGCAGCGCTCGCCGAGCACCGACACGGCGCGGGGCGCGGCGCCCAGCACCTCCTCTGCGTCGCCACCGGCCACCGGGGAGTCGGCGGCGCGCTCGTCCTCGACGGACGTCTGCACACCGGCAGTTCGGGCCTTGCCCTGGAGGTCGGCCATCTGACGGTCAACCCCGAGGGGCGCTCCTGCTACTGCGGCAGCAGGGGCTGTCTCGACGTCGAGGCCGACCCACTCGCCTTCCTCACCGCGGCGGGCCGCACGCCGGGCCCCGAGAGCTCGCTGCTCCAGCAGTCGCGCGATCTGCTCCGTACGGAGTACGCCGACCCGGCCGTACGGGGCGCCGCCGCGGAGCTGATCGACCGGCTCGGCCTGGGGCTCGCCGGACTGGTCAACATCCTCAACCCGGACCGGATCATCCTCGGCGGGCTCCACCGCGAACTGCTCGAAGCCGACCCGGACCGGCTGCGCGCGGTCGTCGCCGACCGCAGTCTGTGGGGCCGCAGCGGCGGCGTACCCATCCTGCCGTGCACCCTGGACCACAACAGCCTCGTGGGAGCCGCCGAGTTGGCGTGGCAGCCGGTGCTCGACGACCCGCTCGGCGCGCTCGGACGCTGACGTCCGCGGACAAGGAGTGGGGGCCGGTTGCCCGTGGCCGGGTGCCCGGGGTCAGCCGAACACGGCCGACCGGGCCCGGTTCGGTCCGTGCGCCCCCGCCACGGCGCCGAACTCCGTCGCGGGGAACGGGCCGTCGGTGATCGCGCCGTACACAGGTCGCAGCGGCAGCGCCAGGGCGACCGGCGGTGCGGGGAGCGTGAACCATATGCTCTTCCCGGTGTCGCCCCGGGAATGAATGCCCCAGCTCTCGCTCACCGCCGCGATCAGCGCGAGGCCGCGGCCGCCGGTGTCCGACAAAGTGGCGTGGTGCACCGTCGGCAGGCGCGGATCGTGGTCGCTGACCGAGACCATGAGCCGTTCGAGCAGCAGCTCGACATCGACGGTGCATCTCTTGTCCGGGTGTGCGTGCCGGTGAACGTTGGTCAGCAGCTCGGTCACCCCGAGAGCCGCTGGGTCGATGAGAAGGTCGAGGTGCCAGTAGCGCAATTGCGCGGAGATTATTCTGCGTATCTGACCGATCCGCGACGGCAGGGCCTGGAGCTCCACCGTGCAGTGCCTGCTGGGCTGACTGATCACGGCCGCGACTCCCCGAATGAGGTCCGGAAGAACACGAAGGGGGCCGGGACCGGCGACCGGCTCGCCGCCGTTCCCGTCCGGCGGGGCTGGATCGCAGCGTAACCGCCGGGAAACTCTGAGTGATGTGAGATCAGAGTGGACCAGCGACCCCGGCTTCGCAACTCGCGGCAGACCGACTTGAGGTGTCGGCGCGTCCCCTGAGCCGGCCCGCTTCAGGGCCCCGGGTGGCTCGCCCTGCTGACCGCCTCCATGAGCCGACCGGCCAGGGCCGTCGCGTCCGGCCTGCGCCCCCGCTGCCCCATGGTCAGCCGGTAGCGGGTCCCGTTCACGGTCGCGACCATGCTGCCGCTTCCGGCGAACCACGGCCGCGCCGCCCGGACCGCACGCAGCGGCGCGCTGTCGATCACCCGGCCGTAACTGGTCAGCAGCGCCAGCCTGCCGTCCTGGACCAGCACCTGGCCGGCCCTGGTGAGCGAGCGGGGCCACCGCTCGATCCGCACGCCGCGCGCGTCGAACTCCGGTTCCGCCATGGCGTTCCAGCCCCCTCCGTACCCGTTCCCCGTTCGTCCCCTCAAGGCAGTTTGCACAAGTATGCCGCCCGGCACCAGAGCGCGTGGGGCGCACACTTCACCAGCGATTCCTATGGGTCACCAAAGCAAGCGTTTGTGCAGGTGGTAGAGGTACGGTGCGGCTGGGAACCGGTACGGAGACAGTGGAGACGGAGAGGGGCGGTACGTATGACTGGGCGAGAGACGAGCGGACGGCCGACAGGGACGACGGCGCCGGCGGAGGGACCTGTCCCGGAGCCCGTCCGCGAACCTGTCGGCGGACGGGTCATGCCCACGGTCGACGTGGACCGCAGCGACGCCGGGTACCGAGCCTGGCTCAAGGACGCCGTGCGCAAGGTGCAGGCCGACGCCAACCGCTCCGCGGACACGCACCTGCTGCGTTTCCCGCTGCCCGAGGAGTGGGGCATCGACCTCTACCTCAAGGACGAGTCGACACACCCGACCGGAAGCCTCAAACACCGGCTCGCCCGCTCGCTCTTCCTGTACGGCCTGTGCAACGGCTGGATCAGACCCGGCAAGCCGGTCATCGAGGCGTCCAGCGGTTCGACGGCCGTCTCGGAGGCGTACTTCGCCAAGCTGATCGGCGTGCCGTTCATCGCGGTCATGCCGCGTACCACCAGCGCGGAGAAGTGCCGGCTCATCGAATTCCACGGCGGGCGCTGCCACTTCGTGGACGACGCGGGCACGATCTACGAGGAGTCCGCTGGGCTGGCCGAGCGGACCGGCGGCCATTACATGGACCAGTTCACCTACGCGGAGCGTGCCACCGACTGGCGCGGCAACAACAACATCGCCGAGTCGATCTATCAGCAGCTCAGGCTGGAGCGCTACCCGGAGCCCGCGTGGATCGTCGCCACGGCGGGTACCGGAGGCACCTCCGCGACCATCGCGCGCTATGTCCACTACATGCAGTACGACACCCGGATCTGTGTGCCCGACCCCGAGAACTCCTGTTTCTTCGACGGCTGGACGCGCCACGACGACCGGGCGCGCAGCGCCCGCGGCTCCCGGATCGAGGGGATCGGCCGCCCCCGGATGGAGCCGAGCTTCGTGCCCGGCGCGATCGACCGGATGATGAAGGTCCCGGACGCCGCGAGCGTCGCCGCGGTACGGGCGCTGGAGGGGGCCATCGGACGCAAGGCGGGCGGCTCCACCGGCACCGGACTGTGGAGTGCGCTGCGCATCGTGGCGGAGATGGTCGCGCGGGGGAGCACCGGCAGTGTGGTGACCCTGCTCTGTGACCCGGGCGACCGCTATCTCGACAAGTACTACTCCGACGCCTGGCTCGCCGGACAGGGCCTGGACATCGCCCCGTACGCGCGGACCCTCGACCGCTTCCTGGAGTCCGGTGTCTGGCCGGACTGACCGGCGTCCCCCCCCGGACTGACCGGCGTCCCCCCGGACTGACCAGGGTTCCCCCCGGACTGACCGGCGACCCCCGGACTGACCGGCGTTCCCCGCCCGTTCCGCGCGCGGGCGTCACCCCTGGCCGCGCAGCAGCCGGTCGACGACCCGGCCGAACACCAGGCGGCCGGCGCGCGCGGTGAGCGGGGCGAGGAGGCGGGGGAGCGGGCCCACGCGCAGTTCCTCCTCCCAGCGCACCCGGGTGGGGCTCCCGTACGCGGCTTCCCCGGCCCCGCCCTCCTGGCGCACATGGATCTCGGCCCAGCCCGTGACCGCGGTCCCGCGCTTCTCCAGCCGGCAGTGGCCGGGGCGGCCCGGCGCGGGCGGCTGCCAGCGGACGACCTCCATCGGGTCGTCGAACGCGGCGCGGCCGAGCCCGGTGCGGGCGACGAAGACCGTTCCTGCACGGGTCGGGCCCGGCGTCAGAACGGTGATCCGGGTCAGTGGCACCTGAGCGGCGTGCGCCGGCCAGTCGGTGAGCCGACGCCAGGCGTCCTCGGCGGAGAGCGGGGTGGTCCGGTCGATACGGAAGACGCTCATCCGGTGATCGTAGGCCGGGGCGGTGTCAGTCGCCGCCCGGACCCTCCGCGGATTCGTCCCGGTCGCCCGCCACCACCAGCCCCGGCAGCCGCTCCTCGATCTCCGCGCGGGCCTGCGCCGACAGCCCCGCGTCGGTCACCAGTGTGTCGACCTCGTCCAGCGTCGCGAAGGAACTCAGGCCCACCGTGCCCCACTTGGTGTGGTCGGCGACGACCACCACCCGGCGCGCCGACCTCATCAGCCGCCGGTTCGTCTCCGCCTCGCCCAGGTTGGGGGTGGAGAGCCCGGCCTCCACCGAGATGCCGTGCACCCCGAGGAAGAGCACATCGAAGTGGAGCGAGCGGATCGCCTGGTCGGCGACGGGGCCCACCAGCGAGTCGGACGGCGTCCGTACGCCGCCCGTGAGCACCACCATCGCCGCCCCGGGACGGCCGGCGCCACCCGGCTCCGTCTGCCGGGCGGCGTGGAACACATCGGCCACCCGCATCGAGTTCGTCACCACCGTCAGGTCCGGCACGTCCAGCAGCAGGTGCGCCAGCGCGTACGTCGTCGTCCCGCCCGAGAGCGCGATGGCACTGCCGGGCACCACCATCGCCGCCGCCGCCCGCGCGATGTCCTGCTTGGCCGTCAGCTCCAGCGCCGACTTCGCCTCGAAGCCGGGCTCGTGCGTGCTCGCCTCGGCCACCGGCACCGCGCCGCCGTGCACCTTCGCCACAACGCCCTGCCGGGACAGCGCGTCGAGATCCCGGCGCACCGTCATGTCGGAGACATTGAGCCTGCGCGTCAGCTCGTTGACCCTGACCCCGCCCCGCCGGCGCACCTCGTCCAGGATCAGCGCGCGGCGCTGCTCCGCCAGCAGGTTCTGGTTGTCGCTCACCACCGCGCCGGCCTTCCGTCTCGTCGTGGAACGCGGCCGTGCACCGGCATCGCACGCCCCCGCCCTGTCCGCTGTGCGCCCCATCCTGCCACGGGGGTCGGACAGCCGCCCCGGTGCCCGCTGGAAGAGAGTGACGAGGAGATTCGGTGACGGACCGGCGCCGAACCACCACCATCCGGGACTCTGGTACTCACACCGTTCCCTCCCTGCCGTCGCGTCGCCACAGTCCCCTCCCCACCGTTCTCCTCATCGTTCCTCCCCCACCGTTCCCCGGTCCGCCACGAGAGAGCGAGCTACGAAGTGTCCTCACCAACAGCGGGTCCGCACTCCGGCGGAGCCGCACTCGAACTGCTGGTCCACGGCGTCGGCGGGGCCACCCCGCAGGAGATGCTCGACGACCCGCGCACGGTCAGAGTCACCGGCGACAAGACGGCCGCGGTCTACCGGAGAGCCGACGACGCCGACGCCGAGCAGCACCCGGAGCGCTACCGGGACCGGCCGATCCCCGAGGCGTACTGCTGGTCCAACCTCACCTCGGGCAACGGCTCCCGCGCCCTGTGGCTGCTGCTCCTGCCCTTCATGGTGGTCAACCTCGCCCACTGGATGCGCCCGGCCACCAAGGGACTCGGCAGGTCCCAGCGGCTGTACGGCCTGTTGGTACGGCTGGTCGCCCTCACCCTCACCGTGCTGCTCACCGCCGCCGCCTGCGAGGTCGCGCTCGACCTGACGGCGTGGCAGTGTGCCGGCTCCGCGCAGTGTGTCGAACAGCGCTCCTGGATCGGCTTCCTCTCGCCCGAGTCCCACGGCTGGTGGTCGCAGCCGGGCCGCCGCCTCGCCCTGGCCGCCGTGGTGCCGGCGGCGCTGGTCACGCTGTTGTGGTTCCTCTCCAACCGGACATGGAGCGCGTACGAGGCCCAGCGCCCGCCGCTCACCGGCGACCGCCCCGCGGAGCCGTCCCCCGCGAGGGCAGCCGTTCCGGATCCCGCGGCCGCGCCCGGAGTCCCTGGCGCCCCCGGCGCCTCCGCCGACGACGGGCAGGCCCGGGTACGCCCCGCCCTCGGCCGGCCCGGCTTCTGGTACGGCCGCCGCCTCGTCGCCCGGCTGCGCGCCGCGCACACCGCCGCCGGTTTCCTCACCATCGCCGCCGCCCTCGTCGCGGCGGGCGCCGACCACGACCGGCGGGCCGGTGACGGGCCCCTCGAACTCCTCGGCCTGCTGCTCCAGGCGGCGCTCGTCGCCGGCCTCGGCGCGGTGCTGTACGTCGTGTGCAGCAGGGGCCGCAGCGAGCGCCGCCGCGACGGCTCCCTCGACCGGATGGTGATCAGCCGACTGCCCGCCGGCTCCGTCGCGGTGCTCGTGCTGGCCGTGGTGTACGCCGGGTGGTCCAGACCCGGCTGGGCCTCCTCCGGCGGGCTGCCCGGCAATCTCTCCTTCCGGGTCCTCTCGCTCGCCCAGGTCGCCCTGATCGTCGCCCTCGCCGTCACCGCGCATGTGCTCCACCGCCGCGCCGCCCAGCCGCGCACCGCGCTGCGCGGACTCGCCGGGCCCGCCGTCGCGATGCTCGCCTGCGCCCTGGCCGGGGTGATGACCGGCGGGGTCGCCCAGCGCGTCGCCGACTGGCTGGACGGCGACGCCACCCCCGGCATGGGCGGCGGTGCGATCATCGGCCCTCCGGCGCTGCTGAGCTGGCAGGCGTCGGTCATCCCGGTGCTGCTCGTGCTGCTGCTGATCCCCCTCGCCGTCCTGTGCGTCCGTACCGTACGCGCCACCCGTGCCCTGGCACCCGCCGTCGAGAAGGAGTACGGCGACATCGCCGCCGACTCCCCGCGCACCCGGCAGATCGCGGGCGCCCGTGCCCGCGCCGCGCTCACCGACTCCGCTCCCCGGATCGTCGGACTGGTCTCCGGCGCGGCCCTGTTCCTCGGCGCCGCCGCGGTCGCCGGATCGTGGGTCAGCGGCCAGGTGCCGGGCAAGGCGATGCGGGGCACCTTCCCGCTCCTGGAGTCCGTGGCGCAGACCGCGCAGGCGCTGGGCTCCTGGTTCGTGGGCCTCGGCTTCATACTGCTGGTCACCTGGGGGCGGCGCGCCTACCGCGACCCCTCGGCCCGCCGCACCATCGGCATCCTGTGGGACGTCGGTACGTTCTGGCCGCGTGCCGCCCACCCGTTCGCGCCGCCCTGCTACGCCGAGCGCGCCGTCCCCGACCTCACCTGGCGCATCGCCACCTGGACCGAGCGCTCGGGCGGCCGGCTGGTCCTCTCCGGCCACTCCCAGGGCAGTGTGCTCGCCGCCGCCGCCGTCTGGCAGCTCTCGTCCGCCACCCGCCACCGGGTCGCACTGCTGACGTACGGCTCACCGCTGGAGCGGCTCTACGGCCGCTGGTTCCCCGCGTACTTCGGCGCGGGGCAACTCGGGGACCTGAGCAAGGAATTGCACTGCTGGCGCAACCTGTGGCGCGACACCGACCCGATCGGCGGGCCCGTCAGGGTGCCCGCCGACGGCGACGGGGCCGAGGTCGACCGGGGCCCGCTGAAGGACCCGCTCGCCTACGGCCGTACGGTGCTCCACCCGCTGCCCGAGCCGATCCTCGGCCACTCCGACTACCAGGCCGACCCCGTCTTCGCCGAGGAACGTGCCTCGCTGCTCGACCGGCTGCCGCCGCAACTGCCGCCGCAGCGCACCGACGGACACCGGCCGACCGTGCTCCCGCCGCTGCCCGACGCCGGTGCGGCTCAGGGCAGTTCGGGCAGCCCGGGCAGTTCCGGCAGGTCGTCGGCGTAGAGCAGGGTCAGGTCGTCCGTGCTGGTCTCCGGAAGCTGGGCGACCCGGCCCGCGTGCCGCTCCACCATCGACTCGAACGTCTGGCGCGCGGTACGGCCGTTGCCGAAGGCGGGCCCCTTCGGCAGGTCCGTGAAGTACGACAGCAGGGCCTCGGCCGTGCCCTCGCCCAGCCGGTACTCCTGCTCCTCGGACTGTTGCCGGACGATCCGCAGCAGTTCCTCGGGCACATAGTCGCTGAAGGTGATGGTCCGGGAGAAACGGGACGCCACACCGGGGTTGACGGTGAGGAACCGCTCCATCTCCGCGGTGTACCCGGCGACGATCACCACCACCGCGTCCCGGTGGTCCTCCATCAGCTTCACCAGGGTGTCGATGGCCTCCTTGCCGAAGTCGCGGCCCGAGTCCTCGGGGGAGAGCGCGTACGCCTCGTCGATGAACAGCACACCGCCGCGCGCCCGGTCGAACGCCTCCTGCGTACGGATCGCGGTCGAGCCGATGTGCTCGCCGACCAGGTCCACCCGGGAGACCTCGACGAGGTGGCCGCGCTCCAGCACCCCGAGGGAGTGCAGGATCTCGCCGTACAGCCGGGCCACGGTCGTCTTGCCGGTGCCGGGGGAGCCGGTGAAGACGAGATGGCGGCGGACCGAGGCCGCCTTGAGGCCCGCCTCCTTGCGGCGGCGGCCGACCTCGATCATGTCGGTGAGGGCCCGCACCTCGCGCTTGACGCTGTCCAGGCCGACCAGCGAGTCCAGTTCCCCGAGCACCTCCTCGGAGCCGCGCGGGGGCTCGGCGGTGGCGGTGACGCCGGGCGGCGTGGCGGGGGCGGTCTGCGCGGGCACCGCCCCGAGCAGGCCGGGGGACTGGCTGGCCGTCAGCTTCGCCGTCGGTTCCGCAACCGGTGACGGCGGGGCCAGCACACCGCTCTCGTCGCTGGTGCAGTCCTCGACGGTCGGCCCGTCCTCCGCGAAGTCGTACCCGCCGCGCGCGCAGCGCTCCGTACGGCAGCGGGTGAGCGTCGTACGGCAGCCGTCCATGACGTGGAAGCCGTAGCCGCCGCTGCCCGTCACCCGGCAGTTGCGGAAGGTGCCGCGGCCCTCGGCGGAGACGTAGAAGCCCGCCTCGGCGGGCGAGGTGACCGTGCAGCGTTCGATGACCGGATCGGCGCCCTTGGTGACGATGACGCCCGTCTGGACGGCGTCGATGGTGCAGGAGGCGAGGGTGCCGCCGCTGCCGTGGTCGCGGAACCAGGCGCCCGTGGAGGCCTCCCTGATCCGGCAGTCGTCGAGCTGGGCGGTCGCCCCGTCGCTCACCGACACGGCGGTGTTGCGCACCTGGGAGATGTCGCTGTCGACGACGTCCGCGCGCGAGCCCCGGTCGAGCACGAAGAGCGCGTCGGGCACGTCGTGCAGCCGGCAGGAGTCGAGCACGACGGTCGCGCCGTCACTCACCCAGACCGCCGGATAGTCGCCCGTACTGTCGTGGATCTCGCACTGGTTGGCATCGACGCGGGTGCCCGGATCCCACACGGAGAGCCCGTTGCGGCCGAAGCGGCGCACAGTGGAGCGGGTCAGCGTCAGGACCGAACGGGAGCGCAGATCGACCGCGTTCTCCGGAATGTCGTGGATGTCGCAGTCGGAGAGCGTGAGAACGGCGTCGGTGTCCAGGGTTATGCCGTCCGCCGAGGTGCGGTGCACGGACGAGTCGGTCAGATGGACCGCCGCGCGGGACGCGATCTGCACGCCGGTGCCCTTGATCTCGTACACCTCGCAGCCGATCGCCTCCAGACCGCTGCCCTCACCGGTGACGGCCAGCCCGGAGCCCGAGGCGTGGTGGATCCGGCAGCGCTCCAGACGGGGATGCGCGCCGCCGTGCACCGAGATGCCCGCCTGGCCCGCCGCGACGATCTCGCACTCCTCGAACACCCCGCCGGCGCCGTCGAGTACGGCTATGCCGACCCCGGCAGGATTGTCGACCGTGCACCGCCGCACCGTGGGGCGGGCCGCGCCGCGGACCTCCAGTCCCGCCGCCGAGCGGGTCACGATCCGCAGATCCGTCAGATCCGGCGTGCCGTCCTCCACCAGCAGCGCGGGCGCCGTGGCGTCCTGGCCCTCCACATGGAGGTCCTGGACGGTGGCGGAGGCACGCACGATCAGCGGCACGCCGTCGAGCGGCGCGATCCGTACGGAGCCGAGGGAGCCCTCCGCGCCGCGCAGCGTGACCGCCCGCGTGACCACGAGGTTCTCCCGGTACGTCCCGGGGGCGACGGTGAGGATGTCGCCGTCCCCGGCGGCCTCCAGCGCGGCGGCGAGGGAGGCGTACTCGCCCGTGCGCCGCCGCCAGCGCGATGTTCCGGTGTTGGTCACCTGGACCGTGCCCTGTGCCATGGTGTTGTTCTGTCCCCACCTCGTGCGTATGCCCGTGTCGTGCCGTCCCGGGTGCCGGCCCCGGCCCCCGGTCAGTGCGGCATACCGGGCGGCACCACCGTAGCGCGCGCGGCGCCGCCGAGTTGACGCGAGCAGCGGCTCCGGGAGGCCGCTTTCCGCCGCGCCCCGGACATGGCGGACAACTTCCCGTCCGTGCCACCGGGGCGTGTCCCGCGGCCGGACCCGGCCCGATCGGGGCCGGGGCTCCCACCGACCGGTCAGGTCAGGTACAGGTCGGGTCGGGCCAGGTCCGACCGACCCTAACTCCCCGCCCCGGTACGCCCCCAGTCAGGACCGGCCTTGGCCCAGGCACGGTCGAGCCGCTCGTACCGCCGTTGCACGAGCCGCCATACGATCAGCCGTCTGACGCCCTCGACCACTCCGACGGTCAGGGCCGCGAGACCGAACCCCGCCAGGACGGCGTGGGCCCGCGCCGCCTCGACGGTCATCGGGGGCCGTACGTGCTGTCCCTCCCCGTCGGCCCAGATGGTGAAGGTGTCGCCCGCGTGCGGGGTGCGCAGCGGCGTGGAGACCGTGCCCGTGCGCGCCGTGCCGTCCGGCGCCCGCCAGGTCGCGACCACCCGGCTGCCCGTGTCCTGCTCGGTGGCGGACTCCGTGTCGTACGCCAGGAGGGGCCGCTCCCGCGTGCGGGAGACGACCGTGGCGGGGGTCGTGTGCCGCTGCTCCTCCTGGAGCCGCACCGTCTCCCGCAGCGCCGCGTCGACCCGCTCGCCGCAGAGCCAGCCGGCGGCCGGTGCCGCCAGCGCGAAGAGCAGCACCGCCGTCAGCGCGACCCACCCCTCCGCGGCGTCGGTGCCCCTGCGCAAGGGGTTGCGCCGCCAGCGCCACAGTCCCACCATGGTGCGCACCAGTCCGCACCCCCTTTCCGGTGTCCGTCCTGGCCGGGGACGGTGGGTTCCACGCGCCGTCGGCCTGAAGAGAGAGCAAGCTCACCTCGGTGCCCCATGCACCGACATGTGCCCGTCCGCTCAACGGACGGTTCCGTGCGGCGTGTTCCCGTGAGCCCGCGGCGTCACGCCGGAGAGGGAGCTTTTCGGCCGTACGGCCGCGTGGCACGGGTCACTCCAGCACCGTCACCGGATCCCCCACCCGCACCGTGCCGGTCGACTCGGGGACCAGGTTCTGCCCGAAGACGAGCTTCCCGTCGAGGCGGCGGTGACGGCCGAGGGTCCGCAGCGGCTCCTTGCCGCGCTCCGCCGTGCGCTGGTCGATGGTGGTGATGACGCAGCGCCCGCACGGCTTGGCGACCCGGAAGGCGACCTCGCCGACGGCGAGACGCCGCCAGCCGTCCTCCGCCCAGGGCGCCGTCCCCGCCACCACGAGATTCGGCCGGAACCGGTCCATCGGCAACGGACCCTCTTCCGGGTGGTCCCCCTGCGCGATCAGCGCGTTGAGGGCGTCGAGCGACGCCGTGGAGGTGACGAGCAGCGGAAAGCCGTCGGCGAAGGAGACCGTCTCGCCGGGCCGCCCGTAGAGCGGGTTGACCGGCCGGCGCGTGGCCGGGTCGTCGAGGTGGACGAGCCGGACCTCCTCCCCGAGGTACGCGCTCAGCCGGCGTTCCACCTCACTCGCGTCGGGACCGGCCGGCACCGACTCGACCTTGGTGCCGAAGATGTCCGTCACGACGAGCTCCGTCCCCGTCGTGCTCCCGGTCGCCGGTTCCGGAACCGCGACGTCCACCGGGCCGAGCCCGGGCCCGCGCAGCCGGACGGCGCCCGCGGGCAGCGGCTCCGCGTGGACCAGCGCCAGCCCCGGACGCTGGCGCTGCGTGACCACTTTCCCCGTACGGTCGATCAGCGCCCACCGGCGGTCCGCGGCGAGCCCCCAGGGCTCCACCACGGCGCTCGCTGGCGCGCACCCGGCCATCGACTTGACCGGGTGGACCCCCAGAGCGTGCACAACGGCGTGGAACGGCTTCGGCATGAAGCCATCCTGTCAGCCGCCGGCCGCCCGACGGTCTTGCCCCGGCCCCGGCCCCTGGCCGGATGCCGCCGGTGCCTCCTGCCGCCCCTCCTGTCCGGTGCCTCCCGTCGGCGCCTCGGGCCCTCGGCGGGCTGTCTCAGTAACCCCGGCCCTGGTAGGGCCGGTTGTACGGGTCCTCGTACTGCTGAGGCGCCGCGGGGGCCGGGCGCGCCGCGGCCGGACGCATCGCCTCGTACCCGGTACCGGGCATCGGACGCTGCGGCTGGGGCTGCCCGTACTGCTGGGGCTGGGGAGCCGGCTGGTAGCCCCGGGGCGCGGCGGCCTGCTGCGGGATGTACGGAGCCGGCGCCTGCTGGAGAGGCATCGGCTGCGGCATCTGCTGCATGGGCTGCTGTTGCGGGTAGCCGCCCCCGTAGGACGGGGCGGAGTGCGAGGGAGCCGCCGGGAGGGCCGGCAGCGCGGCGGGCAGGGCCGGCAGATAGCTGTTGCCCGTGTCGTAGGCGGCGGGCACTCGGATCGGGGCGATCTGAGGCGTGCCCCGCTCCGCGACCAGGGAGTCGTAGATCGGGGTGTCCGGGAACGCCGGGGCGGTGTAGTAACCGCCGCCGTAGGTGGCGCGGGGGGAGGTCATGGAACATAAGTTAAGCCCAGGACCCGCCGGTTGGGGAGTCGGGATTGGGGGTTCTTTGGGGACCTCTGGGTGTCTTCGCATCCCCAATGCGAGCGAACGTGGGAAAAACGGTCGTCCTGGCGCGTTCGGATCGTGTAAAAGGCAAGTTCGCGGGGGGTTACCAGTGAGTCCCGCGGTGTCCGCGGCACCAACGGGGGCATCGCGCTGACGTCTCGATTAGGTTTGACGGGACCGAATCCTCGGACTCAGCGATGCGCGATGGGGGCGAGCATGTCCATGCTTAAAGGAGCCAATCTTCCGGTGACGGCGCCCGCCGTCCGCGTCGAATTGGGATGGCGTTCAGGGCCGGGGGTGCCGGACGTCGACGCGTCGGCCCTCCTGCTCGTCTCCGGAAAGGTCCGCTCGGACGCGGACTTCGTCTTCTACAACCAGCCGCGGCACGCCTCGGGGGCGGTTCGGCACGAAGGCAAGAAGCCCGGGGGAGCCGAGGTCACGGACACCCTCGCGGTGGATCTCGCCGGGGTCGAACCCGCCGTCGAGCGGATCGTCCTCGCGGCCTCCGCCGACGGCGGCACCTTCGGCCGGGTTCCGGGACTGCGCGTACGGGTGCTGGACGCGGCCACCGGCGCGGAGCTCGCGCGGTACGACTCCACGGACGCGACCGTCGAGACGGCGTTCGTCGTCGGCGAGCTGTACCGCCGCCAGGGACAGTGGAAGTTCCGGGCCGTCGGACAGGGCTACGACAGCGGACTCGCCGGTCTGGCAACGGACTTCGGTATCTCGGTCGACGACCCGGGCCCCTCGGCCCCGGCCCCGGCGCCGTCCCGCACCACGCCGCCCGCTCCGGTCCGGGCGGCGCGCCCGGCACGGACCGCGCCGTCCGTACCTCCCACGCCGTCCGTACCTCCCACGCGCCCGGCAGTTCCCTCGGCGGCCCCGACGCCTCCGGCGGCCCCGACGCCCCCGGCGCAGCCCGCTCCGTCCCGCTCCGCCCCGCCCGTACGGCTCAGCAAGGTGACGCTGACGAAGGACGCGCCCTCCGTCTCCCTCGCCAAACAGGGCGGAACCTCGGGTGCGATGCGCGTGAACCTCAACTGGCAGGTGCGTAAACAGTTCAAGGGCTGGGGCGCCAAACTCGGCCGGGCCGTCGCCATGCACGGAGATCTCGATCTCGACCTGTGCGCGCTCTACGAACTGACCGACGGCCGCAAAGGCGTGGTCCAGGCGCTCGGTAATGCCTTCGGCGCGCTCAACCAGCCGCCGTACATCCATCTCGACGGCGACGACCGCACGGGCGCGGTCTCCAGCGGTGAGAACCTCACCATCAACCTCGACCACAAGGACCGGCTGCGCCGCGTCGTCATCTTCGTGACCATCTACGAAGGCGCCCGCAGTTTCGCGGATCTCGACGCGACGGTCACTCTCCAGCCGCAGCACGGTGCCGCGATCGACTTCTCGCTCGGCGAATGCACGGTGGCCTCGACGGTCTGCTCACTCGCGCTGATCACCAATACCGGTTCCGACCTCGTCGTCCAGCGCGAGGCACGCTTTCTCGTACCGGAACGGGGCGTCAGCCCGCAGCGCACCATCGATTACGCCTACGGATGGGGCATGAACTGGACACCCGGCAGGAAGTGACCTACGCCGACGGCCGGACACCCCCCGTCCGTCAGGGGTCGGGGGCGGTCTCGGGACGGGTGTACGTCCGGCCCTTCCAGGCCGCCCCGCGCCCCCGGTAGTGCCGCACCGCGGAATCGACCGTCATCAGCAGATAGAGCAGCGCCGTGAACGGCAGCAGCGGAGCCAGCCACAGGGACAGCCGGTAGTAGCGCAGTATCGGGACGTACGTCCCCGTCATCACCCCCCACGCCGCGAACCCCAGCCACCCCGCGGCCCCGTTCCCGCCGAACGCTCCCACGCACAGCACCACGGGCGGCGCCAGATAGACCACCACCATCCCCGCCACGGTGCCCAGGAGCAGCAGCGGACTGTGCCGCAGCTGGGCGTACGCGCTGCGCGAGACCATCCGCCACAGATCGGCCAGCCGCGGACAGGGCCGCACACTGTCCACCCGTTCCGCCAGCCCCAGCCAGATGCGTCCGCCGCTGCGCCGTACCGCGCGGGCCAGGGACACGTCGTCGATCACGGCCTGGCGGATCGACTCCGGCACCCGGGCACGCACGGCGGCCTCCGTACGCAGCAGGACACAGCCGCCCGCCGCGGCCGAGGTCCGCGCGCCCGGACGGTTGATCCGGCGGAACGGATAGAGCTGCGCGAAGAAGTACACGAACGCGGGCACGATGAGCTTCTCCCAGCCGCTGACGACCCGCAGCCGCGCCATCTGCGAGACGAGGTCGAACCCCTCCGGCCTCGCGGAGGCCACCAGCTCCCGCAGGCTGTCCGGCTCATGGGCGATGTCCGCGTCCGTCAGCAGCAGATACTCGGGATCGCGGGCGCGGGCCAGCGCGATGCCGTGGCGCAGCGCCCACAGCTTGCCGGTCCAGCCGGGTTCGGGCTCGCCGGGCGACGCGACGGTCAGCGGCAGCCCGCCGTAGCGCGCCGAGAGCTCACGCGCCAGGGCGCTCGTCCCGTCCCGGCTGCCGTCGTCGATCAGGAAGATCTCCGCGCTGCCCGGATAGACCTGTGCCAGGAGGGACGGCAGCGACTGCGGCAGTACGGCGGCTTCGTCCCGCGCCGGTACGACGACGGCGACCGAGGGCCAGCGCCGGCCGTCGTCCCCCTCATGCCCCTTGGGATCGTCCGCGCACCTCTCGTGCGCGGGCAGCCGCTGATCCGTACGCCAGAAGAACCCCTGACCCAGCAACAGCCAGCACCACGCGGCCAGCGAACCCACGGCGATCCAGACAACGGCGCTCATTCGCCGCAGTCTGCACCACCTGAGGAGGACCGCAAGTGCCGTCGACTATGGTGACCGGGTGAAGATCGCGCTCATGGACTCCGGCATCGGCCTGCTCGCGGCGGCGGACGCGGTACGGCGGCTGTGCCCCGAAGCCGATCTCGTCCTCTCCTCGGACCCCGACTCGATGCCCTGGGGGCCCCGTACCCCCGAGGACGTCACCGAGCGGGCCCTCGCCGTCGCCCGCGCCGCGGCCGGGCACCGCCCCGACGCCCTGATCATCGCCTGCAACACCGCCTCGGTCCACGCGCTGCCCGCGCTCCGCGCCGAGCTGGAGCCCCGGCTGCCCGTCATCGGCACCGTCCCGGCGATCAAGCCGGCGGCCTCCGGTGGCGGCCCCGTCGCGATCTGGGCGACCCCGGCCACCACCGGCAGCCCGTACCAGCGCGCCCTGATCCGCGACTTCGCCGCCGCGGCCGACGTCACCGAAGTGCCGTGCCCCGGACTCGCGGACGCCGTGCAGCACGCGGACGAGGAGGCGATCGACCGCGCGGTGGCGGCCGCCGCCGCGCTGACACCGCGTGGCGTACGGGCCGTCGTCCTCGGCTGCACCCATTACGAGCTGGTCGCCGGGCGTATCCTCGCGGCGGTCCGCGGGCCCGGCCTGCCGGACCCCGCGCTGTACGGCTCGGCCGGCGCGGTCGCTGCACAGGCGCTGCGCCGGGCCGGCGGGCGGCCCGAGCCCGGCGGTGCCGTCGGGCGGCTCACCGTGCTGCTGGGCGGGCGCGAGTCCGCGCTGCCGCCCGCCGCGCTGGCGTACGCGGAGGGACGGGCGCTCGCGGGTCTCGTACGGGCCGAGTGACCCGTTCGGCGTAGCGCCCGCCGGTTGTCCACAGGGGCTCCCCGACGGGCGGAATCTGAGTACGCTGCATGGCATGAAGGAGCATCCCGGGCCCGAGAGCCCGGTGGCCCCGCCCCCGCCGGAGACCTGGAACGGCCGGGCCACCAACCGTGTGCAGTGGCTGCTGGCGGCCGTCGGCGCGGCCTGTGTCGCGCTCGGCGTCGAGCTGGCCGTCGACTCCAGCTGGAACAGCGGTCCCGTGGCCCTGCTGATGTCCGTCGTCGGCTGTGTGGCGGCGGGCCTGCTGATCCTCTTCGGCACGCTCGCCTTCGTCCATGTGGCCGTCAGCGTCGACAAGGAGTGCCTGGAGGTGCGCTGCGGCCACATGGGCCTGCCCCGCAGACGCATCGAGTTCGCCCAGGTCGTGGACGCCGACTTCGCACCCCGGGTCACCCCGCGCCAGTGGGGCGGCTGGGGCTACCGCTGGCGCCCCGAGATGGGCACGGCGGTGGTGGTGCGGCGGGGCGAGGCCCTGGTCCTCAAGCTCGGCGACGGCCGTACGTTCACGGTCACGGTGGACGACGCCGAGTCGGCGGTACGGATCATCCGCCACCGGCTGGGCCTGCTGCCCGCGACCGGCACGGGCACGGCGGGCGCCTGAGCCCCGGCGGCCCGGCCTCGTCAGCGGCCCGGACGAGCCGAACGGCAGGCCCTGCACGTACACCCGCAACGACAGGCCCTAGACCTCCGCCGGGGCCCCGGTCCGCGCGCTCCCGGCCGGTTCCGGCGGCGCGCCAGGGCCGGTGCCCGCCGCCGGCCGGGCCGTCGCCAGCCCGGCCAGCAGCCCCGCGCCCGCCGTCACCTGCGTGAAGCTCAGCGCGTTCCCCACGGTCGCCACCGCGGCCAGCGCCGTCAGCGCGGCCCCCGCCGTCAGAATCACCGGAGTGGAGCAGGGCGAGCGCCCCAGTACGTACAGCAACCAGCCGAACAGCGCCCCCAGCAGTACCACCCCCACCACACCCTGCTCGGCCGCCTGCTGGAGCGGTGCCGAATGCGGCTTGCCGTCGTCGTCCAGCGACCGGGACACCGTCGGGCTGAGATCACCGAACCGGTCGGGGCCGATCCCGCGCCCCGGACGCTCCCTCGCCAGCTCGGCGGCGTCGTGCCACAGCTCCACCCGGTGCTGGGTGAGCTGCCCCTCCAGCGAGACCGTGAGCCCCTCGGGGAGCGCGCGCTCCGCCACCGCCCAGGACGTCCCGACGACCAGCACCGTGATCAGCGCGTACCCCGCGAGCCACAGGAACCGCCCGCGCAGCCGGGCCGCGGCCAGCGAGCACAGCAGCACGCCGAGGGTGGCGAGGAACCCCACGACCGAGCCGAGCAGCAGCGCGCAGCCCGCGATCGCCAGGGCCAGCAGCCGCAGCGCCAGCCGCCCGGACGCCCGGCGGGCCCCCGTACCGGCGCAGCAGGCGGCCCCGCCGCCCAGTACCAGCAGCGCGGCCACCGCGCCGGAGTCGCCGGGAGGGGCGGCCGCGCTCACCGCCGTGCCGAACGTCTCCTGGCTCGATGTGATCGCTCCGGCGAGCCAGAGGAGCGCCATGGCGGACGCGGTCGCGACCGGTACGAGCGATCCGCTGATCCGGCCGACGACGTACCCCGTGGTGACGGCGAGCACCGCGAGCAGCACCCCTTCGGGCCTGGCCTCCCGCCCGGCCGTGCTGATCAGCGCCCATAGGGCGCAGCCGGCGAGCAGCGCGGCGCCGACCGCGTCGGGTGCTCTGCCGCGCCGCCCCGCCGCGGTCCGTTCCGCCGGTGCGGACATGGTGCCGACCCCCCAGGGCCTGTCGCTCGAACTGTGTCGGTCTTGCCCCCCGTGCGCATGGCCGGATCCGTCCCATACGCCACGGACTGGCGCACACGTTAACGGCAGGGACGGGCGTTTGTGGAGGGATTGCGGAGAAGGATTCCCTCCGGTTCCGGCCGAGGGGCCCGCCGGACCGCGGCTTCCGCCCCCGGCGCGGGCGCCGGCGGAAGGGCGGAGGTCTCACTCCCGGCACCGGCGGTGTCACCGTAGACTCCGCCAGGTGAGCGCCACCATGACCACCGTCGAACCCCCGCAGCCCGCCGCCCCGACCGGCCCCGGGCCGTCCCTGTTCCGGCGGTTCGCCCGACCGGCCGGAGCCGCGGCGGCCGGTCTGCTGCTCTACGCGAGCTTCCCGCCCCGCACCCTGTGGTGGCTGGCCCTGCCCGGCTTCGCCCTGCTCGCCTGGAGCCTGTACGGGCGCCGGGCGCGGGCGGCGCTCGGCCTCGGCTATCTCGCGGGGCTCGGCTTCCTGCTGCCGCTGCTGTTCTGGACCGGCACCGAGGTGGGACCGGGCCCCTGGCTCGGTCTCGTCGCGCTGGAAGCCGTGTTCATCGCGTTCACCGGGCTCGGGATCGCCGCCGTCAGCAGGCTGCCGCTGTGGCCCGTCTGGGCCGCGGCGGTCTGGATCCTCGGCGAGGCGGCGCGCGCCCGGGTGCCGTTCGGCGGTTTCCCCTGGGGCAAGATCGCCTTCGGCCAGGCGGACGGCGTCTTCCTGCCGCTCGCCGCGGTCGGCGGCACCCCCGTGCTCGGCTTCGCCGTCGTGCTCTGCGGCTTCGGGTTGTACGAGGGCGTCCGCCAGGTCCTCGCGTACCGCGCGACCCGCACGGTCCCGCGAGGAGCGGTCGTCGCGGCGGCGGCCACCGTCCTCGTCCCGGTCGTCGCGGCGCTCGCCGCGCTGCCGCTCGTCAGCGACTCGGCGCAGGACGGGACCGCGACCGTCGCCGCGGTCCAGGGCAACGTGCCGCGCGCCGGCCTGGAGTTCAACGCCCAGCGCCGGGCCGTTCTCGACAACCATGTGCGCAGGACGCTGCAGCTCGCCGCCGAGGTGAAGGCGGGCAAGGAGCCGCGGCCCGACGTCGTCCTGTGGCCGGAGAACTCCTCCGACATCGACCCGTACCGCAACGCCGACGCGTACGACGTGATCGACCAGGCGGCCAAGGCGATCGGCGCCCCGATCTCCGTCGGCGCCGTCGTCACGCCCGACAGCGGCCCGCTGTACAACCGGCAGATCCTCTGGGACCCCGAGCGTGGCCCGACCGCCACGTACGACAAGCGGGAGATCCAGCCGTTCGGCGAGTACCTTCCGCTGCGCTCCGTGGTGCGGTGGATCAGCCCCGGCTACGCGGAGATGGTCCGCAGGGACTTCGGCCGCGGCGACAAAACCGGTGTCTTCGACATGGCGGGCACCGAGGTCGGCCTCGCCACCTGCTACGAGGCGGCGTTCGACTGGACCGTACGGGACGCCGTCACGCACGGCGCCCAGCTCATCTCCGTCCCCAGCAACAACGCCACGTTCGACCGCAGCGAGATGACGTACCAGCAGCTCGCGATGTCACGGGTGCGGGCCGTCGAGCACAGCAGGACCGTGGTCGTCCCGGTCACCAGCGGGGTCAGCGCCATCATCCAGCCCGACGGCCGGATCACCGAGCGGAGCGGGATGTTCACCCCGGACGCGCTGGTCGCGAAGGTCCCGCTGCGCTCCTCGCTGACGCCCGCGACCCGGCTCGGCCCGCTGCCCGAGGCGCTTCTGGCGGCCGTAGCGGTGGCCGGACTGGGCTGGGTGGCGCTCGGCGCCGTACGCGACCGGCGTGCCCGGAAGGCGGCTTGAGCGCCGGAGCCGCCGGTTAGGGTCGGTGGCATGGGAACCCCTGACTTCATCCGCGAGATCCGGGCCGACGCCGGCCACCAGCTGCTCTTCCTGCCGGGCGTGAGCGCCATCGTCTTCGACGACGAGGGGCGCGTCCTGCTCGGGCGGCGCGCCGACACGGGCGGGTGGTCGGTCATCGGCGGCATCCCCGAGCCGGGGGAGCAGCCCGCCGTCGCGGCGGTGCGCGAGGTGTACGAGGAGACCGCCGTACGGTGCGAGGCGGAGCGGGTCGTACTCGTCCAGACGCTGAAGCCGGTCGTCTATCCCAACGGCGACACCTGCCAGTACATGGACATCACCTTCCGCTGCCGGGCCGTCGGGGGCGAGGCGCGCGTCAACGACGACGAGTCGCTGGACGTCGCGTGGTTCTCCGTGGACGCGCTGCCGGAGCTGCCCGAGTTCGCGCGCTTCCGGATCAAGCAGGCGCTCAACGACGCGCCCACCTGGTTCGCCCCCGGCGGTCTCAGCGAGTCGCACCCCGCGTGAAGCCGTTGTAGATGTAGCGCTGGAGGAAGAGGAACGCGACCAGCGTCGGCACGATGACCAGCACCGCCCCCGCCGAGATGTTCTCCCAGTGCGCCCCGAAAGGGCCCTTGAAGCGGAACAACGACGTGGAGATGGTGCCCCGTTCCTCGGACGGCATGTAGAGGAACGGAAGGTAGAAGTCGTTGTAGACCGTGATGCCCTTGATGATGACCACCGTGGCGACGGCCGGCTTGAGCAGCGGGAAGATGATCCTCCAGAAGACCGTGAAGGAGTTCGCGCCGTCCAGCCGCGCCGATTCGTCGAGCGAGACCGGGATCCCCCGGATGAACTGGAGGAAGATGTAGATCGAGACGATGTCGGTGCCCATGTAGAGCACGATCGGCGCCCAGAGCGAGTCGAAGAGCCCGAAGCTGTTGACGATCTGGAAGGTCGCCACCTGCGTCGTCACCCCGGGCACCAGCGTCGCGACCAGGAAGAGCGCGACCACCAGCCGCCGGAACCGGAAGTCGAAGCGGTCGACGGCGTACGCCGTCATGGAGCCGATGACCACCGTCCCGGTGATCGCGAAGAGCAGGATGAACGCGGTGTTCCCGAAGGCGCCGAGCATCCTGCCGTCGGAGAACGCCGTCGCGTAGTTCCCGAAGTTGAGCGGGTTGTCCGGCAGCGCCAGCGCGCCGCTGCCGTCGGCCATCTCCTTCCCGGTCTTCAGCGAGGTCAGGAAGACCACCGCGAGGGGCAGCAGCACCACCACGGCCGCCACCACCAGGGAGAGGTACTTCAGGGAGCCGGCCAGCCGGGCGCGGGCGCTCATACGAGATCCACCTTGTCGTCCGGGACGAGACGGCGCTGCACCCAGGTCACCGCCAGGATGATCAGCAGCAGGACGACCGCCGCCGCCGAGGCCAGCCCCGTCTTGTTGAACTGGAACGCCAGCTTCACGGTCTGGATCACGAAGGTCTCGGTGCCGGTGGCCCCGCCGGTCATGATGTACGGGATCTCGAAGACCGAGAGCGAACCGGAGACCGCGAGGATCACACTGAGGCTCAGCACCGGCCGGATGCCGGGCGCGATGATGTGCCGGAACTGCTGCCAGCGATTCGCCCCGTCCAGTTCGGACGCCTCGTACAGCTCACCGGGGATCGACTGGATCGCGCCGAGGAACAGCACGAAGTTCAGCCCCATGAACCGCCACACCGAGACCCCGGCCAGGGAGACGTTGGCCGAAGTGGCGGAGGAGAGCCAGGCGTGGTCACCTGCGATCCCGAACAGCCGCAGCACCGAGTCGAGTGTGCCGCCGTCCTGGAAGAAGTAGAGGAAGACGAAGCCGATCGCGACCCCGTTGATCAGATACGGGAAGAACAGCACGCCCTTGAAGAAGTTACGGAACCGGGTGCGGAAGCTCAGCACCGTCGCGAAGTAGAGCGCGGCGGCGATCTGCACCACCGACGCCGCCAGGTAGTAGCCGCTGACGAAGAAGACCTGGAACAACTCGGGCCGGGTGAAGAGCTCCACGTAGTTGCCGATCCCGGTGAACGCGAGATCCGGGCTGACCCCGTCCCAGTCCGTGAAGCTGTACACGATCATGTTGACGACCGGGGCGTACGTGAAGACCACCAGCAGCGTCAGCGGTACGAGCAGGAAGAGCCAGGGCGTCAGCTCCCGCCACAGCCGCCGCGTCATCGCGCGCCCGCGCTCTTCTCCGCCTCGGTCCAGCGCCGGGAGAGCCCGGAGAGGAACCCGTCGAGATCGCCCTGGGCGGCACCGCGCGCCACATCGACCAGGTCCTGGCGGTAGTCCGGCTTCTGCAGGCCGACCTCGGCCGCGTTGTCGATCTCGTTGACCAGCGCCGCGTCCTTCTGGTCCAGCTCGATGAATTTCACACCCCGGTCCGTGTACGGCTTCAGCACGTCCGGCAGCGGGTCGCCCTTCAGCGGTGAGAGCGCCAGGTTGTCGGCCGCGTACCCGGACTTCTCGGTGAACCAGTCGACCCAGGCGCGCGCCGCCTCCTTCCGCTTCGAGTGGACGTTCACCGCCTGCGCGTAGTCCGGCGACGCGACCGCGCAGAACGCGCCGTCCACCTGGGCGGGGTAGGGCATGAAGCCGATGTCGTCGGGGTCCGTGCCGGCCTGCTCCGCGGCGGCCCGGAACTGGGTGATCGCCCAGGAGCCCAGCCACATCGTGGCGATCTCCCCCTTGGCCAACCGCGGCTTCGACCCCTCCCAGTTGGTGGTCGACGGGTCCTTCTCGACCAGCTTGCCGCGCACCATGTCGTACAGCAGGGTGTCGATGGCGCGCAGTTCGGACCCCTCGGCCCACGGGTCGGTCGTCGCCAGCAGGTTGTTCGCCCGGGCGTCGCAGCTCACCGAACCCAGTGCGTTCGTCCATGAGGTGAGCGGCCACATGTCCTTGAAGTTGGTGTAGTACGGCACCGCGTCCGTCCGCGACTTGATCGCCTTCAGATCGTCGAGGAAGGCGGCGGGCGTCGTGGGCCACTCGGTGACCCCGGCCCGTTCCCACACCTTCCTGTTGTAGAGGAAGCCGGGCGTCACCCCGATCGGGCTCTGCCCGTAGACCTTGTCGTCCACCGTGGTGAAGGCGGTGAACTGATACTTCTTCGCCCGCTCCGCCCGACTGCCCAGGGAGGCGAAGAACTTCGGGTAGTCGTTCCGTTTGATCGCGGCCGGGATCATGAGGACGTCGCCGTAGTTCTCGGTGTTCATCCGGATCTTGACCTCCCCCTCGTAGTCGGTGATCCCGTCGAACTTGACGGTCACCTTGGGGTAGACCTTCCGGAACGCGTCGGCGTACTTCTTCATCGTGCCGTCCTGCACCCAGTCCGTCCGGTGGGTCAGCACGGTGATGGTCCCGGAGACCTTCGACGGGTCGCCGGCAGCCTTCGCCTCCTCGCCCCGGGAGGCGGCCCCGCCGCCGGTGCAGCCGGCCACCAGCAGCGCGCCGGCGACGGCGGTGGCGAGCAGCGGCACGGAGGGCGGCGTCCTGCGGCCCGCGCGCGTGGTGGTCACGGTCGGTACGGTCATGTCGGCCCCTTGGCTCGGCTGTACGAGGGTGGATGGGGGTGGTCCGATGTGGGGGGTGGTCCGATGGGGGGATGGTCCGATGGGGGTGGTCCGCACACCTTCCGGCGCCGTGAAATTAAAGGCGCCGGAAAGCGAGTGTCAATGCCGGTGCATTGCTTTTCTCGACTTCCCCGGTGAACGATGTGCCAGGGCCGGGATTTCCTCCCGGACCGATTCGGCCATATTCATCTCCGGCCCCCGTCCCGGGCCGCCGTCCGCACCTGCGGAGAAAAGCGAGGCACCCCACCGTGAAGCGCCCCACCATGGCCGATATCGCCGATCGGGCCGGCGTCACCAAGGCTGCCGTCTCCTTCGCCCTCAACGACCGCCCCGGCGTCTCGGAACCCACCCGGCGGCGTATCCGGGCCATCGCCCAGGAGCTGGGCTGGCAGCCCAACAGCGCGGCGCGGGCGCTCTCCGGGGGCACGGCGGGGGCGTTCGGCCTGGTCATCGACCGCCCGGCGCACACCCTCGGCCTCGAACCCTTCTTCATGCAGCTCATCTCAGGGATCCAGGCCGAACTGATCGCCGATGCCACCCCCCTCGTCTTCACCATGGCCGAGGACCGGGCCACCGAGATCGCGCTCTACCGCTCCTGGTCGGCCCGGCGCCGGGTGGACGGCGTCTTCCTGGTGGACCTGAAGGTCGACGACGCCCGTGTCCCCGTGCTGGAGGAGCTGGGCCTGCCCACCGTGGTGATCGGCGCGCCCATCGGCACCCGCGGGCTGCCCGCCGTGTGGAGCGACGACGCCGCGGCCGTCACCACCGTCGTCGACCACCTCGCCGGCCTGGGCCATCGCCGCCTCGCCCGGGTCGGCGGCCCGGCTCCGCTGCGCCACACGGCGATCCGTACGGCGGCCTTCGACGCGGCCGTACGGGACCGGGGGCTCACCGGCAGGACCGTCGAGGCCGACTACAGCGGGGAGGGCGGCGCGGCGGCCACCCGCGCCCTCCTCGGCGCGGACCGCCCGCCCACCGCGATCCTCTACGACAACGACGTGATGGCCGTGTCGGGGCTGACCGCCGCGCACTCCCTGGGCGTACGGGTGCCCGCCGACCTCTCCGTCGTCGCCTGGGACGACTCCGCCCTGTGCGAGCTGGTGGACCCGCCGCTGACCGCGCTGAGCAGGGACATCGTGGCCCACGGCGCGCGTGCGGCGCGGATGCTGCGCGAGGCGGCCGGCGGGCTCGCGGTACCGGACCGCCAGGACCCGGCGCCCCGTCTCACCCCGCGCGGCAGCGTCGCGCCGCCGCCCGCGGCGGAGTCCTAAACCGGTTTACGGTAATGCCGTGCGGGGTTGACGCTAAACCGGTACAGCGATTCACTGGAAAAGATGTGGCACCGACCCCGTCCGCACCGGGGCCGCACACGATCTCCACGCGCGCCCGAGGCGCTTCTCGCGCACGGCCCACACACACGCAGGTATTTCATCAATCCCCGTTCTAGGGAGAGTACGAAGATGCCGCGTCCCGCTGCCCGGATTTCCGTCGGCGAGCACCCCGTCACCTGGATCGGCGCCAATTTCTGGTCGCGTACCGGAGGGCCGCTCATGTGGCGCTCGTACCGCGGCGAGGTGGTCGACGAGGAGCTGCGGGTGCTGCGCGACCACGGGCTCAACATGACCCGGTCGTTCTTCTACTGGCCGGACTTCATGCCGGAGCCCGACCGGATCGACGAGCGGCTCTGCGCCCACTACGCGGACTTCCTGGACCGGCACCACGCCCTCGGCATGACCACGGTTCCCACCTTCCTCGTGGGCCACATGTCCGGTGAGAACTGGGACCCGGCCTGGCGCGGCAGCCGGGACCTCTACACCGATGTCTGGCTGGTCTCCCGGCAGGCGTGGTTCGCCCGCGAGATGGCGGCCCGCTTCAAGGACCATCCGGCCGTGGCCGGATGGCTGGTCTCCAACGAGATGCCGATCTACGGGCGGGCGGGCGCCACACGGGAGGAGGTGGCCGCCTGGGCCCAGCTCGTGGTGGACGGCGTACGGGCCTCCGGCGCCCGGCAGCCGGTCTCGCTCGGTGACGGCGCCTGGGGCCTGGAGAACTCCGGCCACGACAACGGCTTCCGGCTGCGGGACTGCGCCGCCCTCACCGACTGGCTGGGCCCGCACGTCTACCGTATGGAGGACGACCCGGTCCGCCAGCACTACGCCGCCGCGTGGGTGTGCGAACTGACCGGCTGCTTCGGACTCCCCGTCGTCCTGGAGGAGTTCGGGCTCACCTCCGACTTCGCGTCAGGACCGTACGCCGCCCGCTACTACCGCCAGGCCCTCCACAACAGCCTGCTGGCCGGCGCCACCGGCTGGATCGCCTGGAACAACACCGACTACGACACCCTGCGCGAGCAACCGCCCTACTCCCACCACGCCTTCGAGATGCACTTCGGGCTCACCGACAGCGCGGGCACCCCCAAACCCCAGCTCAAGGAGGTCCGGGCGTTCGCGGAACTGCTGGAGCGGATCGACTTCGGCCACTGCGTCCGGCCCGGCACCGACACCGCGCTGGTGGTCTCCTCGTACCTGGACACCCTCTACCCCTTCACCCGGGAGGAGGACCGCTCGTACGTGGAGCGGACCGGGCGGCAGGCCTGGATCAGCTCCCGGCTGGCCGACGCCCCCGCCACCGTCGTACGGGAGAGCGACGGCATCACGGACGGCCACCGGCTCTATCTGCTGCCCTCCACCAAGCAGTTGCTCTCCCCGAGCTGGTACCGGCTGGAGGAGCTGGCCCGGGGCGGCGCGACCGTCTACGTCTCCTACTCGCCCGGCGCCCACGAGGAGCAGCGCGGCCCCTGGTACGCCCATCTCGACCGGCTCTTCGGGGTCCGGCACACCCTGGAGTACGGCCTGGTCGACCCGATCGAGGACGACACCGTCGAACTCACCCTCACCCGCCCCTTCGGCACCCTCGCCGAGGGCGACACCCTCTCCTTCCGCGCCGCCGGCACGCCCAGCAGCCGGGTCTTCCTGCCCGTGGAGCCGTACGGAGCCGAGGTGCTGGCCACCGACGGCCGGGGGCGCCCCGCCCTGCTGCTGCGCGAGACCGGCGCGGGCGCCGTGGTGCTGTGCACCTACCCGTTGGAGCACATGGCCTCCGTCACACCGCGCGTCAACCCGGAACAGACGGTGCGGCTGTACGACGCGCTCGCCGCGTACGCGGGGGTACGCCGTCCGGTGACCGTGGACGACCTGAGGGTGGCCGTCGATCTCCTGGACCACGAGGACGGCCGCCGCTACGTCTGGCTGGTGAGCCAGGGCCGGGAGGAACTGGTGGTCAAACCCGTTGTCGAGGCCGGACTGCGGCTGACGGGACTGGACGGCTCCGCCGCGGACGAGGTCACCCTGGAGCCGTACGGGGTACGGGTGCTGCGGCTGGTCGGGGCAGGCTGAGCGGGGCGGCGGACGGCTCACTGGGCTCATACAGCTTCGTCGTCCATACTTCCTGCCGTGGAGCAGCGCATAGATCCGAAAATCCAGACCGAGTTCGCCGCGGGTACAGACCCGGCGTACATCCCCGGTCTCGTGGCCCCCGCCCCGCCGAAGCCGGCGGGGAAGGGGCCCGGGCGGGCCGAGGGCGAGACCGAGGAGCCGGCCGCCGCCGACGAGGCGGCCGCTCCGGCGACGGCGGAGAAGGGAGAGGAGCAGCCGGAGGCGGAGCAGCGACCGGACGAGCACGACGAGCACGACGAGCACGACGAGCACGACGAGCGCGATGGGCGGGACGGGCCGGAAGAGCGCGACGCGCCGGGCGAGCGGGACGAGGACGACGACCGGGATCCGGCGGCGGAGAAGGAGCCGGCGGAGGACGGCCCCGAGGGCGGGCAGGAGGACGGCCCCGAGGACGGCCCCGTCTTCGAGGTCAGCGACCGCCGCGGTTCGATCACCGCGGACCGGGAGGGCGTCCGGTTCCGGCTGGACGACCAGGAGGCCGAGTTCGACTGGGACGAGATCGGCGCGGTCGAGGTCAAGACCCCCCGGTTCGGGCGCCGGTTCACGGTCACGGTCCACATCTCGTCGCGCCGCTGGTTCGACGCCGAGGTGGAGGCACCGGCCAAGAACCTCCTCAAGCAGTGGGAGGCGGATCTGGACGAGGTCCTGGACGCCTACTTCGAGGAGTCCTGACCGAGGAGACCCGACGGCCGCCCGCCCCCACGGCGGGCGGCCGTTCCCACCGGGCGTCCCAACCGGCCGTCCCCACGGGGGCGTCCTCACGGGGCGGGCGCCGTCCCCGGGACCGGCACCGCCCCGAGGTGCGTCAGCCGTTGAGGACGCGCAGCGGCGTGCCCGCGTGGAACGCCGCGATGTCCTCGGCCGCCTGACCGTAGAACACCTCGTACGTGGCCTCGGTGACATAGCCGAGGTGCGGGGTCAGGACGGTGCGGGGGAGGGTGCGCAGCACGTCGTCGGCGGGCAGCGGCTCCAGGTCGTACACATCGAGGCCCGCCCCCGCGATCCGCTCGGCGCGCAGCGCCTCGATCAGCGCGGCGGTGTCGAGCAGCGGCCCCCGTGAGGTGTTGACGAGCAGAGCCGTCGGCTTCATCCAGGACAGCTCCTGGGCGCCGATCAGCCCCGTACTGCGCGCGCTCAGCTTGTAGTGCACGGTGACGACATCGGCCTGGGAGAACAGCGTCCGCTTGTCCACCGGCTCCACCCCCGCCGCCCTGGCCCGGTCCGCGTCCAGATTGCTGCTCCAGGCGACGACCCGCATCCCGAACGCGGCGCCGATCGCGGCGACCCGGGAGCCGAGCCGCCCCAGACCGACGACCCCGAGCGTCCGGCCGTGCAGATCGCGGCCGATCGTCCGCTGCCAGCCGCCCTCCCGCATCCCCGCCGCCTCGGCGGGGATGTGCCGGGCCAGCGACAGGATCAGACCCCATGTCAGCTCCGCCGTGGCGTGCGGCACCGACTCCGTCCCGCAGACCGTCACCCCCTGCCGCCGGGCCGCCGCCAGATCCACCGACGCGTTCACCATGCCGGTGGTCACCAGCAGCCGGAGCGCGGGCAGCCGCTCGAAGAGTTCGGCGGTGAACGGGGTGCGTTCCCGCATGGCGACCACCACGTCGAAACCGGCCAGCGCCGCGCTCACCGCGGCCACGCCGGACAGCGGCTCGTGGAAGAAGACCACGTCGCCGTCGAGTGCGTCCCAGTCGGTGAAACGGCGGGCGGCCCGCTGGTAGTCGTCGAGGACGGCGATACGCATGGATGGCTCCTTCAGGCTGGCAGACGGATCTACGGTCACATGGATCAGTCCAAACAGGCCATCTTCTGACCGGTTTCAGGAGGAGAATGGTCGTATGAGGGCGGATCGTCTGGTGGCGACGCTGCTGTTCCTCCAGTCGCGTGGACGGGTGACCGCGGCCGAGGTGGCGGCCGAGCTGGCCGTGTCGGAGCGCACGGCGCGCCGCGACCTGGAGGCGCTGGCGACCGCCGGTATACCGGTCTACCCGCAGCGTGGCCGGGGCGGCGGCTGGGCGCTGGTGGGCGGGGCGCGGACCGGGCTCACCGGGCTGACCGTCGGCGAGATCCGCGAACTGTTCCTGGTCGCGGGGGTCTCGCCGGCCGCCCCCGAGCCCCGGACGGCGCCGCGCGGGCTCGTCCGGGCCGTGCCGCAGACACCGCCCGCCGACACCGGCACCAGCAGCACCGACACGGGAGCGGAGGCCGGTGCCGCGCCGCGGACCGGCGTCCCGGACGGGTCGGACCGGCCGCCCGCCCCGTACGAGAGCGGCTCGCCGCACCTCAGGGCGCTGGAGCGCGCCGTGGTCGACGGGACGCAGATCCGTCTCGGGTACGAGCGGCCCGGCAGGCCGGCCGACGAGCGGATCGTCCATCCGCTGGGCCTCGCGACCAAGAGCGGCGTCCGCTACCTCGTCGCGGGCACCGGTACCGGCGCGGGCGGGCTGCGGATCTTCCGGCTCAGCCGGATCACCTCCGTCGAGCCGACCGGCGAGCCCGTCGTCCGCCCGGAGGGGTTCGACCTCGCCGCGGCCTGGCGCTCCCTCGCGGCGACGATGGAGGACCGGATGCGGTCGGTGACCGTACGGGCACGTGCCGAGCGCGGCGCCGAGGCACTGCTGCGCGGCCTGTTCGCCGGACGGCTGCGGCTCGGCGGACCGCTGCCCCGCGGCTGGATGGAGTTCGAGGTCGACGGGCCCTCGCCGGAGGTCCTGGCGGCCCAACTGGCCGGGCTGGGCGCCCGGATCGAGGTCCTCGCGCCCCCGGCGGCCCGGGAGCACCTCGCGCGCCTCGGGGCCGAACTCGCCGCGCTCTACGGCCCGCCGACGGCCCCCCGCGCCGACTGACGGCAGCACCCCGCCACGCACACCGCCCAGACACCCACCGCCCAGACACCCGCCACGCGCCGCGCGCAGAGGCCCGCGAGGTGCCGTGCCCGGAGGCCCGCCATGCGCCGCGCCCGGCGCCGCCCCAGGTAACGAGTCGATGTCCCGCGTTAATTTCCGCGCACAAGGGGTTGGCGGGGGAGTGACGCCTGGCTATCGTTCACGCACTTCACCCAATCGTTCAGCGGAACGAATCAATGCGAAGGGTGTCCGGTACATGTCCGACACTGACCGACGAACGGACCCCGGGGCGACCGGCCCGGCCGGGAGGACCGCGGCGCCCGCGATGCCGCGCCGCGCGCTGCTCACCGCCGCGGCGGCCGGCGGCGCGGCGCTCGGCGCCTCCTGGCTGCTCACCGGCTGCTCCGGCGGCGGCGCCCGGACCGGATCGGCGACGGGCGTCCTGCCCGCCGCGGCGCCCGCCGGCCGGCCCGACCGCGGCGGCACCCTGCGGATCGCCAGGCCGCCCGCCTCCGAGGCGGAGACCCTCGACCCGGCGAGCGCGCTCTCCGCGTACGAATACCTCGGCGCCCTCTACAACCGGCTCGTCCGGGTCGGCCCCGACGGTCTGCTCGCCCCCGACCTCGCCGAGTCCTGGGAACCGGACGGCCAGGCCCGCACCTGGACCTTCCGGCTCCGCCGCGGTCTCACCTTCCACGACGGCCGCGCCTTCACCTCCGCCGATGCCGCCTACACCCTCCGCCACATCCTCGACGCCGCGACCGCGTCACCGCAGGCCGCCGTCCTCGCCCCGCTCGTCGACCCGAAGACGCTGCGCACCCCGGACGCCCACACCCTCGTCGTCCCGCTGAAGACCCCGAACGCCGAGTTCCCCAGCCTGCTGACGCACTACAACTGCTATGTCATCCCCGACGGCAGCGCCCGCTCCATCGGCCGCACCGGCATCGGCACCGGACCCTTCCGGCTGACGTCCTTCGCCGCCGCGGGCCCCGGCCGGGTCACCGCGTACGAGGAGCACTGGGCCGGCCGCCCCGTCCTCGACGCCATCGACTTCTACTCCGTCGCCGACATGCAGGCCCGCTCGGGCGCCCTGCTCGCCGGGCAGGTCGATCTGCTCTCCCAGACCAATCTGGACTTCGCCACCGCCCGGGTCGTCGCCGCCTCCGACCGCGCCACCATCGCCCGGGTCAAGGACGCACAGTGGTACGTCCTGCCGATGCTCACCACCGAGAAGCCGTTCACCGACGTCCGGGTACGGCAGGCGATGAAGCTCGCCTACGACCCCGAACACGTCCTCAAGGTCGCCCTCCAGGGGGCGGGCACCCTCGGCTGGGACAACCCCGTACCGCCCGGTGACCCCAACCACCTCGCCACCCACCCCGTCCACGACCCGGAGAAGGCCCGGTACCTCCTCAAGCGGGCGGGCCAGGAGCGGCTGGCCGTCGACCTCTACACCTCGTCCTACGACCCGATCTTCACGCCCATGGCCCTCGCCTACCAGGAGTCGGCCGGGCGCGCCGGCATCCGGGTCAGGGTCAAGACCGCCTCGGCGGACTCGTACTACACCCAGATCTGGATGAAGAAGCCGCTCATGGCCACCTACTGGTTCACCGGCCGCCCCGTCGACCAGCTCCTCAATCAGGTCTTCCGCAGCGGCTCCGGCTACAACGAGACCGCCTGGTCGGACAAGGCGTTCGACGCGCTGCTCGACCGGGCCCGACGCGAGACCGACGACACGCGCCGGCGCGAACTGTACGGCCAGGCCCAGACCTTCGTCATCGAGAAGGGCGGGGCGATGACCCCGATGTTCGCGGACCGGCTCGTCGGCATCTCCCGGAAGGTGCGCGGCTACGCCGAGCACGGATTCGAGTTCGACTATCTCGGCATCGGCCTGAAGGGAGCCTGAGACCACCGTGTTCACCTTCCTGGCCCGCCGCGTCGTCACCGCCCTCGGCACCCTCCTGCTCTCCTCCGTCCTCGTCTTCCTCGCCGTTCAGGCGCTGCCCGGCGATGTCGCCACGCAGGTCCTCGGCAAGGACGCCACGCCCTCCGCCGTCGCCGCGCTCCGCGACAAGCTCCATCTCGACCAGCCCGCCTGGGAGCGCTACTTCCAGTGGGTCAAGGGCGCCGTACAGGGGGACTTCGGCAGCTCGCTCGTCTCCGGCAAGGCCGTGGGCGGCGAGGTCGCGCAGCACGTCGGCAACTCCCTGCTGATCGCCGGCGTCACCGTCCTGTTCGCCGTCACCGGCTCCCTCGTCCTCGGCGTCGTCGCCGGGTACTACCGCGACCGCTGGCCCGACCACCTCATCTCCACGGTCAGCCTGGTCGGGATGAGCGTCCCCGAGTTCGTCGTGGCGACCGTCCTCGTCCTCGCCTTCTCCGTCGCGCTCCCGCTCTTTCCCGCCGTCGTGCTCTACGGCCCCGCCGCCACCGCCGGACAACTGCTGCCCGCCGTCTGGCTGCCCGCCGCCTCGCTCGCCGTCGTGATGGCCGCGTACATCGTCCGCATGGCCCGTACCTCCGTGATCGACGTGATGGCGAGCGAGTACGTCACCACCGCCCGGCTCAAGGGCCTCTCCTCCTGGCACGTGGTGACCCGGCACGCGCTGCCCAGTGCCCTGCTCCCCACGCTCCATGTGATCGCGCTCAACGTGGCCTGGCTCATCGGCGGTGTCGCCGTCGTCGAGAACGTCTTCAACTACCCGGGCATCGGCAAGCTGATGCTCTCCTCCGTGCAGAACCGCGACCTGCCGGTCATCCAGGCGATCGCCCTCATCAGCGCGGTCGTGTACGTCCTGTGCAACCTCGCCGCCGACCTCGGCGCGATGGCCCTGAACCCCAAGCTCCGTATCCGCGGCGGGAGGACTCGATGAGCGAGAACCCGAAGAGTTCCGTGAGTGTCCCGGAATTCTCCGCGGCGGTGGACGCGCCGCCCGTACGCCCCGGTTTCGCCGTCCGTGCCTGGCGGACCGTACGTTCCTCCCGTACCGCCACCATCGGCCTCGCGGTGGTCGCCGTCCATGTGGTCGTCGCCCTGCTCGCCCCGCTCCTCACCTCGTACGCGCCCACCGTGGGCGACTCCGCGCGCGCCCTGCTCGGACCGGGCGCGGACCACTGGGCCGGAACCGACCAGTACGGGCGTGACGTCCTCACCCGGGTGCTGTACGGCGGGCGGTACGCGCTCGGTGTCTCCGTCGCCGCGACCCTGCTGACCGTCGCGCTGGGCACCGTCCTCGGCTGCGCCACCGCACTGCGCGGCGGCCGGCTGGACGACGCGCTGATGCGGGTGCTGGACGCGGTGCTCTCCGTCCCCTCGATCCTCGCCCTGCTCGTCATCGTCACCGCGCTCGGCTCGGGCCCCGCCGTCATCGTGCTGGCCATCGCCGTCGTCTACGTACCCCAGGTGGTACGGGTGGTGCGCGGCGCGGCCCTCGCCGTCGTCCCCGCGGACTACGTCACGGCGGCGCGCGCCCGCGGCGAGTCGACCTGGTCGATCCTGCGCCGCGAGGTGCTGCCCAACATCACCGACGTGGTGTGCGTCGAGTTCGCGATGCGCGCCTCCTGGGTGGTGCTGCTGATCAGTTCCCTGTCCTTCCTCGGCTTCGGCGCCAACCCGCCCACCCCCGACTGGGGACTGATGGTCGCGGAGAACCGCACCGCCATCACCGTCGTACCGATGGCCAGCCTCGCGCCGATCATCGCCCTGGCCACCCTCGTGGTCGGACTCAACCTCGCCGCCGACGGCCTGTCCAAGGCGTGGGGCGTCGACCGGATACGGGAGGGATCCTGATGACCACGCACGCGACCGGCGACGCAGCCGCCGCCCGTACGACCGACCGGGACGCCGCGCTGGTCTCGGTGGCCGGCCTCCATGTCGCCTACCGCTCCGGCGGCGTGGACGTACCCGTCGTCCACGACGTCTCCCTCGACGTGCTGCCGGGCCGGACCCTCGCCCTGGTCGGCGAGTCGGGCAGCGGCAAGTCCACCGTCGCCGCCACGCTCCTGGGCCACCTGCGGCACGGATCCCGGATCACCGCCGGCACCGTACGCGTCGACGGACAGGACGTCTTCGCCCTCCCCGCCCGGGAGCTGCGGCGGCTGCGCGGCGGCACGGTCGCGATGGTCGCCCAGAACGCGGGACACGCGCTCACCCCCTCCATGCGCGTCGGCCGGCAGATCGCCGAGGCACTGCGCGGCGAGGACGCCGCCCGCCACTCCGTGACGGACCTCCTCGAACAGGTCCGGCTGCCCCGCCCCGCCGACCTGGCCCGGCGCTATCCGCACGAGCTCTCCGGCGGCCAGCAGCAGCGCGTGGCCATCGCCATGGCCATCGCCGCCCGGCCCCGGGTCCTGGTCCTCGACGAGCCGACGACCGGGCTGGACGTCGTCACCCAGCGCGGCGTCCTCGACCTGATCGGGGCGCTGCGCGACGAACTCGGCCTCGCCGCCGTCCTGGTCAGCCATGACCTCGGGGTGGTCGCCCACATGGCCGACCACGTCGCCGTGCTGCGCGCGGGCCGCGTCGTGGAGAGCGCGCCCACGCACCGGCTCTTCGGCGCACCCGCCGAGCCGTACACGCGCCGGCTGCTCGCCAGTGTGCCGCGCCTCGCGGACGAGGGCCTCGCGCTGGTCGCCGAGGACGGCACCCGCGAGATCCGCCCCCGGCCGGTGCTGCCCGCCGACGCCCCCGAGGCCGTCGCCGTACGCGACGTGACCATCGACTACGGGGCCACCCGCGCCGTCCACGGCGTCTCGTTCCAGGTCCGGCGCGGCGAGATCCTCGCGCTCGTCGGGGAGTCCGGCAGCGGCAAGTCCACGCTCGCCTGGTCGCTGGCCGGGCTGCGCGCCCCGTCCGGCGGCACGATGACGGCGACGGACAGCCGGGACGACGGCAGGCACGACGGCGGACACGACGGCGTTTCGGGCGGCGGCGGCCCGGGCGGCGGTGCTCCGGGCGGCGGGGACCTCACCGCGCCGTCCCGCAAGCGCCCCCGCGCCCTGCGCCGCAAGGTCCAGCTCGTCTTCCAGAACGCCGACACCTCCCTCAACCCCCGCCGCTCCGTGGGCGACGCGGTACGCCGCCCGCTGCGTGTCTTCGGTACGGCGGCCACCCGCGCGGACGCGGCGGTACGGGCCCGCCGCCTCATCGCCGACGTACGCCTCCCCCCGGAGTTCGCCGACCGGCTGCCCGCCCAGCTCTCCGGCGGCCAGCGGCAGCGGATCGGCATCGCGCGGGCCCTGGCGGGCGAGCCCGACGTGCTCATCGCCGACGAGATCACCACCGCGCTCGACGTCTCCGTCCAGGCCGAGGTCCTGCGGCTGCTGGACGACCTGCGCCGGGAGCGCCGGCTGGCCTGCCTCTTCATCAGCCACGACCTGGCGGTGGTCCGCGGGATCGCCGACCGCGTCCTGGTGCTGCGGCACGGCGTGGTGGTGGAGGAGGGCCCCACGGACGCGGTGTTCCTCGCCCCGGCCCACCCCTACACGCGCCGCCTCATGGCCGCCGCGCTGGAGCCCGACCCCGGGACGGCGCGGGCGGCGGTGCCGGAGGAGGAATGGCAGGACGCGGCATCCGGCGACGACATCTGGACCGAGGTCACCAGCCGCCACCGCATCCGCCGCTGGCGCCCGGCAACCAACTGACCAAGGGCCCGCCTTGACCGCAACCATCAATTGAGCAACCCCCACGAAGAGCAACCCAGTCCGCGAAAGCGGCGCCGGCTCAGGCGCAAAGTAAGGAGGGATGTCGTGAAGTACCGCGAGACGTACGACCGTCGGATCCACACCGAGGACGTCTGGATCCCCACCCGGGACGGCACCCGGCTGCACGCCCGGATCTGGCGGCCCGTCGACGCGGCGGCCGACCCGGTTCCCGCCCTGCTGGAGTATCTGCCGTACCGCAAGAGCGACTGGACCGCGCCCCGGGACGCCCAGCGCCACCCTTGGTACGCCGGGCACGGTTACGCGTCCGTACGCGTCGATCTGCGCGGCAGCGGGGACTCCGAGGGCGTCATGCTCGACGAGTACACCGAGACCGAGCTCGCCGACGGGGTCGATGTCGTCAACTGGCTGGCCGCGCAGGACTGGTGCACGGGCAAGGTCGGCATGTTCGGGATCTCCTGGGGCGGTTTCAACGCCCTCCAGATCGCCGCCCTGCGCCCCGAACCGCTCAAGGCGATCGTCACCGTCTGCTCCACCGACGACCGGTACGACAACGACGTCCACTACATGGGCGGCGCGGTCCTCGGTATCGACATGCTCGCCTGGGCCGGCACGATGCTCGCGTTCACCGCCCGGCCGCCGGACCCCGCGCACGTCGGCGCGGACCGCTGGCTGCCGATGTGGCGCGAACGGCTCGACGCGATCACCCCGTACCTGCACACGTGGCTCGCCCACCAGGAGCGGGACGACTACTGGCGGCACGGCAGTGTCTGCGAGGACTACTCCGCCGTCGACGCCGCCGTCCTCGCCGTCGGCGGCTGGGCCGACCCGTACCGGGACACGGTGCTGCGGCTGGTCGAGCGGCTGGACGCGCCGGTACGCGGGCTGATCGGCCCCTGGTCGCACCAGTACCCGGACCGGGGGCTGCCGCCGGGGCCGGCGATCGGCTTCCTCCAGGAGACGCTGCGCTGGTGGGACCAGCACCTCAAGGGGACCGACACCGGCGTCATGGCCGAGCCCGCCCTGCGCGCCTGGATCAACGACCCGGTGCCGCCCGCCACTTCGTACGCGACGATGCCGGGCCGCTGGGTCGGCGCCGACTCCTGGCCGTCGCCCACCGTCACCTGGGACGAACGGCCGCTCGGCGAGGCCGGGGCGGTTGCCGTGACCGTACGTTCGCCGCACCACACCGGGCTCGACGCGGGCCGGTTCTTCCCGTTCGGCAACGCCACCGACCTGCCGCCCGACCAGCGGGAGGAGGACGGCCGCTCCGTCTGCTTCGACTCGCCTCCGCTGACCGAACGGACCGAGATCCTCGGCCGGCCCCGGGTCCGGCTGCGGCTCGACAGCGCCACCGCGCGCGCCCATGTCGTCGCCCGGGTCTGCGACGTCGCGCCCGACGGCTCGTCCACCCTCGTCACCCGGGGCGTGCTCAACCTGCTCTCGCGCCACGGCAGGGAGCGGGCGGATCCGTGGGTGCCCGGCACCTTCGAGGACGTCGAGTTCGAACTGAACGCCACCGGCTACGCCTTCCCGCCCGGGCACCGCGTCCGCGTCGCCGTCTCCGACGCGTACTGGCCGTGGGTCTGGCCGCACGGCGAGCGCGGCGCCCTGACCGTGCTCCCCGGGGACAGCGCCGTACTGCTGCCCGTACGGGATCCGGCGTACGACACGGGGCGCGCCCCGATCCGCTTCGAGGAGCCGGAACAGGCCGTGCCGCTCGCGGTGACCGTGGACACCCCGGACCCGGCCGCCCCGCCGCGCCCCGAGCGGGTGGTACGGCACGACGTGGCCACCGGCGAGTGGACCCTGGAGGTGGACCCGAACTACGGGGGCTCCCGGACCTATCCGGACGGCCTGCGGTACGAGGAGAGCGCCCGCGAGGTCTACCGTATCCGCGGGGACGATCCGCTGTCGGCGGTGGCGTCCTCCTCCTGGACGATCCGGCTGCGGCGCCCGGACGGCTGGGACGCGCACATCACGACCAGTACCGAACTGCGCGCCACGGCAACGGAGTTCATCATGGACAGCACCCTCCTGGCACGGGCGGACGGAGAGACAGTGGCCGAGCGGTCTTGGCACAGCACCACCCCCAGGACATCCGGATGACGGCGAGGACGCCACGGCGGGCCGTCGCCGCCGCCAGCCGGACCCGCCAGCCCACCGAGGTGCGCCGCCGGCTCATCGCGGAGGCGGCGGTGCCGCTCATCGCGGAGCGCGGCTCGGCGGCCGTCGGCGTACGGGACGTCGCGGCGGCGGCCGGGGTGTCGGTCGGCACGGTGACGTACCACTTCGAGAGCGTCCAGGAAGTGCTCTCCGAGGCGATGGTGCTGCACATCGAGCGCTACTACGCCGCGCTCAGCGCCTCCGCCGACCGGGCCACCCGGGCCGCGGAGGGGCTGCGGCTGCTGATCGACGCGCTGTTCACCGACGACACCGACCGGCACTGGCGGATGTGGTTCGACTACTGGAACGCGGGCGACCGGGACCAGGCGTTCGCGCGCGGTCAGGCGGCGCGGTACGAGAGCTGGCACGGCGAGATCCGCGCCCTCGTCGAACGGGGCCGGGAGGAGGGCGACTTCACCTGTGAGGACCCGGCCGACTTCGCCGTGCGCTTCGCCGCCCTGGCGGACGGCCTCGCGCTCCAGCGGCTGCGCCAGGCCCCGCCGCTCACCACACGGGACGCGCGCCGCCATCTGTGCCGGCTGATCGAGGTGGAGCTGGAGGGACGGAACTGACGGTGGGCCCGGCCGGCCGGGCCCACCGGGTCCTGGGCGCCCGCCCGGGCCCCGACCGTCCCGACCCGGACGACAGGCGCCGGGCGGGCGTCACAGGGCCGGTTCCGCCGCCCCGGCCGGCGCCTCGGCCCGCCGGGCCCGGCGGGCCATCCACGCGGCCACCAGCGCGCCCGACACGTTGTGCCACACCGAGAACACGGCGGCGGGCAGCGCGGCCAGCGGGCTGAAGTGCGCGGTCGCGAGCGAGGCGGCCAGCCCGGAGTTCTGCATGCCGACCTCGAAGGCCATGGCCCGGCTCGCGGGCCGGCCCAGCCCGGCCGCCTTGCCCGCTCCGTAACCGAGCGCCAGCCCGAGCCCGTTGTGCAGCACGACGGCGACGAACACCAGCAGGGCCGCGGACTTGATCGCCGCGGCGCTGCCCGCCACCACCACCGCGACGATCACGGCGATCGTCACCGCCGACAGCCAGGGCAGCGCCCCCAGCACGCGGTCGACGTACCGTCCGGCCAGCAGCCGGACCGCCAGCCCGGCGAGCACCGGCAGCAGCACGGTCTTCAGGATGTCCGTGACCATCGAGCCCGCGTCGACCGGCAGGAACTCGCCCGCCAGCAGCAGCGTCAGCGGCGGGGTCACCAGCGGCGCCAGGACGGTCGAGACGGTGGCGACCGAGACCGACAGCGCCACATCGCCCCGGGCGAGATACGTCACCACGTTGGAGGCGGTGCCGCTCGGCGCGCAGCCGACCAGGATCACCCCGGCCGCCAACTGGGGCGGCAGATCGAGGGCGTTGGCGATCAGCCAGCCGAGCCCCGGCATGATCACGTAGTGCGCGACGAGACCGAGCCCGACCGCCCACGGCCGCTTCGCCACCCCTTCGAAGTCCTTCGGCGTCATGGTCAGCCCCATGGCGAACATGACGACGCCCAGCAGGTACGGCACCGAGACCGACCACCCGGCGAACGTGCCCGGGGTCAGCAGACCCAGGGCGCCCGCGGCGAGCACGAGGACGGGGAAGACGGTGACCGCGCGCCGCGCCGCGCGCCCGGAGGCATCGATGGCGGGCTCCGTGGCGCCTTCGGGGCCCGCGGCGCCTTCCGGGTCGGCAGGGTCGGTGGGGTCGGCGGGGGAGTCTTGTTCGGATCGCACGGCGCGATGCAACGCCTCGGCGCCGCTCAGCGCAACAATGTCTCAGGATATGGATGGAGTGACCACGGACCGGGACGGCGCCGGCGGCCCGTGCCGCCGGCGGTCAGGAAGTCTTCAGGTACGCCCTGTCAGCCTCCCGTGCATGACGACCAACAAGCACGCCGCGGCGGCCCGGCCCCGCGGACGCGAGACGCTGAACAAGGTTCCCGAGGTCACGGTCTACTTCTGGGTCATCAAAGTCCTGTGCACCACGGTGGGGGAGACCGCGGCCGACCTGCTCAACGCCAACCTGGGCCTGGGGCTGGCCAACACCTCGTACGTGATGGGGGCGCTCCTGCTCGTCGCACTCGTCTTCCAGTTCCGGGCGCGCGCCTACGTACCGGGCCGCTACTGGCTGACCGTCGTCCTGATCAGCGTGGTCGGGACGCTGGTCAGCGACAACCTCACCGACCGTCTCGGTGTGCCGCTGACCACGACCACCTGGGTGTTCGCGCTCGCTCTGGCCGTGACCTTCGCCCTCTGGTACGCGAGTGAGCGCACGCTGTCGATCCACACCGTGCGGACCCGCCGCAGGGAGACCTTCTACTGGCTCGCGATCCTCTTCACCTTCGCGCTGGGCACCTCGGCCGGAGACCTCACGGCCGAGCGTCTCGGCCTCGGTTACTGGGTGTCGGCCGTCATCTTCGCGGCGCTGATCGCCGTGGTCGCCCTCGCCCACCGCGCCCTCGACCTCAACACGGTCCTGGCGTTCTGGACCGCGTACGTCCTCACCCGCCCGCTGGGTGCCTCGCTCGGCGACTACCTGTCCCAGCCGGCCGGGGACGGCGGACTCGGGCTCGGCACCGTGGGCACCAGCCTGCTCTTCCTCGCCGTGATCGTCGCCCTCGTCGTCCATCTCGCCCGTACGAAGCGGGACGTGGCGGCGGAGGGCGGGGCGCCCGCGCCGCTCCCCGGCCACGCGGAGGGCCGGGTCATCCTGCCGGAAGACGCACGGTGAACCGCGCCCCGCTGCCGCCGCCCGCGCGCTCCAGGGCGATGTCACCGCCGGCCGCCCTGGCCAGTCGGCGCGCCAGCGCCAGCCCCAGCCCCGCCCCGTCGTGCCCGTCGCCGGGGGTGGCCCGGCGGCCGGGCTCGAAGAGCGAGGGGACGAACTCCTCCGGGACGCCCGGGCCGTCGTCCACGACGCTCACCTCCACGGCCCCCGGCACCGCCGCGTACTCGATCACGACGGAGCGCGCGGCGTAACGCCGGGCGTTGTCCAGGAGCGGCATCAGGATCCGCTCCGCGACCGCCGCCGAGACTCCGGCCGTGATCATGGCCCCGGCAGGAGTCCCGGCGGCGGCGCGGGCGCGCACCGGCGGCGCCTGCGGATGGTCGGCCGTCACCCGCGCGGCCAGCGCCCCCGTCAGCTCCGGCAGCCGGCAGCGGCCGGGCACCGGCGCCTCGCGGGTGCGTGCCTCCGAGAGGAGGCTGTCGCAGATCTGCCGCATGGTGGCCGCCGCGCTCGCGATCGCCTCGTGGGCGGCCCGCCGCTCCCCGGCCCCACGCGGGCGCGCCGTCAGCCAGTCGGCCTCCGCGGTGATCCGGGCCAGCGGGGTGCGCAGTTCGTGGGAGAGCTCCGCCGCCTGCTGCTGTTCATGGCGCAGGACCGCGGCGAGCCGGTCGAGCAGTTCGTCGAGACTGGCGGCGAGGGCGGTCAGTTCGGCCGGCCGGCCCGCGGTGCCGAAGCGCCGGGCGGCACCCTCCTCGCTCCACTGCGCGGCCTGCGCGCTCATCGCACCGACCGGCCGCAGGGCCCGCCGTACGACGAGCCGGGTCAGCGGATAGACGGCGCCCAGCAGCAGCGCGCCCAGCACGACCGACGCCACCAGAGCCGTGTCGGCGGTGGAGCGGTACGGGTCGAGCCCGACCGAGGCGACCACCGTGCCCGCACGGCTCCCGTCGGGCCCCCGGACCGGCAGCGCGTAGAGCCGGGTCGCGGCGGGCTCGGAGACCTCGGCGAACGCCCGTGACCGGCCCGCCAGCGCGTCCGCGCTCCTTCGCAGCGCGGGCGGGGCGCCGGGCGGGGACTCGACCGCGCGCCGGCCCTGGTAGATCCACACCCCCGTGTCCAGCGCCTGGTCCTGGGCCGGCTCGTGGACCACGAGCCGGCCGTCCGGCCGTACCTCGACGGTGGTGGCGACGGCCTCCGCCTTCGTCCGCAGGACGTCGTCGGCCTGCGCGCGCAGCCTGCCGTCCAGCGCCAGATTGAACGCGGTGGTCAGGACGGCGACCCAGAGCGCGCTGGTGACCAGCGCGACCAGCGCCAGCCGGCCGCGCAGCGTGCGCGCCGACAGCCGCCGCGCGAGCCGCCGCCCCCGCCGCCTCAGCCGCTCCGGTCGGCCCGGCCGCTCCGGTCGGCCCGGCCGGTCCGGTCCGCCCGGCGGCTCCGGCCGCTCCCGGGGCCCGCGCGTCACACCGGTTCCGTCCGGTCGGCCGCCTCGTCGGCAGGCCCGCCCGCGCCGTGGTCGAAGCGGTAGCCGACGCCCCGTACGGTGCTGATCCCGTGCCCGGCGCCCGCCGCCCGCAGCTTGCGGCGCAGCCGGGTCAGATACTGGTCCAGCGTGTTGTCGCTCACCTGCGCCCCCTCCGGCCAGCCCGCCCGCAGCAGCGCCCGGCGGCGTACGGCGGTACCCGGCGCGGCCATCAGACAGGCCAGCAGCCGGAACTCGGTCGGTGTCAGCGGCACGGCCGTGTCCCGCGCCGTCAGCTCGTGCCGTACGGGATCGAGCCGCAGCCCCCGTACGTCGATCGCCGGGTCGCGTCCCGCGCGCCGCAGGGCGGCCCGGACGCGCGCCGCGAGTTCGGCGAGGTGGAAGGGTTTGGCGAGATAGTCGTCACCGCCGGAGGAGAAGCCGGAGAGCCGGTCGGTGAGGGTGTCGTGCGCGGTCAGGAAGACCACCGGGGCGGTGATCCCCGCGGCCCGCATGGCCTGGCAGACGTCTCGGCCGTCGGAGTCCGGCAGCCCGATGTCCAGGACCACCGCGTCCACCCGGGCGTCGGCGGCCCGCAGCGCCCCGGCGCCGTCGGCGGCGGTCACGACGTCGAAGTCCTCGTCGCGCAGGCCCCGGGCGAGGACGTCCCGCAGGCCGTGGTCGTCCTCGACGATCAGGACGCGGTGCATGGTCACGCCGCCCAGTATGTCGCGTACGAGCACCGGACCGCCGGGCCGCGGATCCTTCGTTACCGCGGCCTGCCGGGCTGCCGGGGCTGCCGGGCTGCCGGGCCGCCACCCGGCCGGGGCCGGGCTCAGGTGTACTGGTTCGAGGGCTCCCAGGTCTGGGTCACGGGAGCGGTGTGGTGCCAGTGGCTGACGATGCCGTTCCAGTCGGTCTGCGTCGCGGTGGTGTTGTCCCACGGGGACGTGTGGGGCGGAATCTGCTGCCAGTTGATGTCGTCGTTGCTCCGCGGATACGGCACCGCGTGACCCGGGGTCCCGCCGGGGGAGTGGCCGCCCAGCTCCGTCTGGGGGACGGCGTCGAGCCGCCGGTGCCGGCCGGCCCGGTCCTCGTGGACCGACGGCTGGTTGAGGCGGCCCTCCGCGGAGAGCCGCTGGACCCGGGCGACCAGATGGGCCAGTTCCAGGCCGAACTCCGTGGCCAGCGCGGTCAGGTCGAGCCCGGTGTGCCAGCCGCCCACCAGGACCGCGTCCAGCGCCGCCGACCAGGCGGTGTCCGTGACCGGTACGGGCTGACCCGGGGTGTGTGCCGGGAGCGGTGTCTGGGCCGGCGGCTGCTCGGGGCCCAGGCAGTCCGCCGCGTGCGGTCCCGAGCCGAATCCGGCGGCCGAGGGCCCGGCCGGGGACTCGACCGGTGCCGCTCCCTGCGCCCGGAGGTCATCGGGATCGACGGCGAGAAGGTGCTTGGCGACCGTACGGGCGTCGTCCTTGCCGACGGTGCGCCGGGCGAGCCGCACCTCGCGCTCGTTGAGTCCGAGAAGGTTGGCGACGGCGCCGTCGCTGCCGACGGTCACGGCGAAGGCGGCGAGCATCCGGGTCCGGCCCGCCTGCGCCTCGTCGAGAATCCCCTGGGCTTCCCGGACCTGGTCGTCACTGCCGCAGAATGCGGCCGCCAGCACGGAGTGACGCTCCCACAACTCTCTGGGTTCCATGCCGTGATCAACGGTCATTGAGATCTTATGGGTCGATTTGCCGTTATAGATCACTACATCGAGTGCTATTTCCTTCAACTGCTTATCCGGAGCCGGTCCGGAGCCGAAAAGCGGCCCCGGACCGCCCCCTTCCGGACCGCTGGACCACCGGGTGCTGTCCCGATGCCGCCCCGGTCCGTGCAGGTCCGCGCAGGTCAGACGCAGGTCAGGCGAAGGCGCCGCTGTACGCGTTCAGGGCGGGCTGGCCGCCGAGGTGGGCGTAGAGCACGGTCGAGTCCCTGCCGATCTCGCCGGTACGGACCAGATCCATGAGCCCGGCCATCGACTTCCCCTCGTACACCGGATCGATGATCATCCCCTCCAGACGGCCCGTGAGCCGGATGGCCTCCAGCGTCGACTCGACGGGAACACCGTAACGGTCACCCGCCCAGCCTTCGAGGAGGCTGATCTCGTCGTCGCGCAGGTCGCGTCCGAGGCCGATCAGCTCCGCCGTGTGGCGGGCGATCCGCTCCACCTGGTCCCGGGTCTCCTCGATCCTGGCGGACGCGTCGATCCCGATGACCCGCCGGGGCCGGGCCTGCCCGGCGAACCCGGCGATCATCCCGGCCTGCGTGGAGCCCGTGACACTGCAGACGACGATCGTGTCGAAGAAGACGCCGTGCTCGGCCTCCTGGCGCTCCACCTCGTACGCCCAGTTGGCGAACCCGAGGCCGCCGAGCCGGTGCTCCGAGGCACCCGCCGGGATCGCGTACGGCGTGCCGCCCTCGGCGCGGACCTCGTCCAGCGCCTGCTGCCAGGAGTCCTTGATCCCGATGCCGAAGCCCGCCGGGTCGAGGCGGACGTCCGCGCCCATGATCCGGGAGAGCAGGATGTTGCCCACCTTGTCGTTCACGGGGTCGGGCCAGTCGACCCACTTCTCCTGCACGAGCCGGGCCTTCAGGCCGAGCCGGGCGGCGACGGCGGCCACCTGGCGGGTGTGGTTCGACTGGTACCCGCCGATCGAGACCAGGGTGTCCGCGCCCTGCTCCAGGATGTCGGGGACGATGTACTCCAGCTTGCGGGTCTTGTTGCCGCCGTACGCGAGCCCGGAGTTGCAGTCCTCGCGCTTGGCCCAGACGGCCGCGCCGCCCAGATGGCCGCTCAACCGCTCCAGCCGGTGGATCGGGCTCGGGCCGAAGAGCAGCGGATAGCGTGCGAAGTCCTCGATCGCCATGGAGGGTTCCTCTCACTCGGTCGGTGGTGGTACGGGGGCGCGTGGGGCGGGTGCGGGGAGCGTGAGGCGTCGTACGGGGGGCGGCGGCGCGGCGCCCGCTCAGCGGGCGCGGACCAGACCGTGACCGCCGGAGACCTCCGGCACGGGGCCCGGGTCGGCGAGGGTCATCCAGGTCATGTGCGCGAACGCCGCCGCGGTGGCCGCGTCACCGGCCGCGCAGGCGTCGATCATCCGGTCGTGCAGTGCGACGGAGCCGAGGCCGGCCGCGGAGGAGAAACGGACCCGCTCGACGCGGCGCAGCAGCGGTGCGTACTGGTCGAGCACCTCGGTGACGACGGTGTTGGACGCGGCCGTCACGCAGATCTGGTGCAGGGCGTCGTCGGCCGCCAGCGCGGCCGTCGCGTCACCGCGCTCCAGCGCCGCCGCGAACGCCGCGTTCCCGGCCCGCATCGCCTCGATGTCCGCCGGGGTGAGCGCCGGGGTGGCGAGCCGTACGGCCAGCTCGTGCAGGGCCGCCACCACCGGCTGGGCGTCCCGCACGGCCCGGTCGTCGAGCGCGCTCACCCGGGTCGACCGGCCGGGCTTGCTGACCACCAGACCGCTGCGCTCCAGCCGCATCAGTGCCTCGCGGATCGGTGTACGGCTCACCCCGATCCAGCGCTCCAGCTCGCTCTCCCGGAGCTGCTCCCCGGGCTGCAGCGTGCCGTCGACGATGGCGTCCCGCAGGGCGGTGAAGGCGCGGTCCCGCAGCAGGACCCGGCCGGCGAGCGAGGTATCGGGAATCGGCATGCAATATATTGCATGCGCCGACGGGGAGCGCTGTCAAGAGCGGCCCGTACGCCGTTGGGCCCGGTGGGGAAAGCGGGGCAGGTGCCCTCGCCTGTCATACCGGTAAATAAAATTTCCGTATGCGGTGACTGCTACACAAAAGTCAGGAAAGCGCGCAAACTGGGGATGTTGCGGCTCGATGCCGTACATCGCGGTCAGACTTGCACGAACGAAGGAGGCGAGTCGTATGGCCGACGTCTCACATTCGAGGGGCGACCTGTCCAGTCACCCCGATGTTCCCGAGATGCGCGCGAGGTACGCCCGCATGCTCGGCGGGCGCGGTGCGGCGCTCCTGGACGGGCCGGTGTTCCTCGTCGGCCTGTTCTGTGCCCTGTCGCCCTGGATCATCCACTTCACCCTGAACCAGCCGGCCCTCGCGGCACACAACCTGATCATGGGGATCGCGATCGTCGTCATGGCGCTCGGCCTCACCCTCGCCCCGGTGCGGATGGCCGGGCTGAGCTGGGCCCTGTGCGCCATGGGTGTCTGGCTGATCATCGCTCCATGGATCGTCGGCAGCGCTCCTGACGCGGGCGTCATCTGGACCAACGTCGTCATCGGCGCACTCACGTTCCTGTTCGGACTGGCCTGTGCCGGTACGGCGATGAGAGCCGCCCGGAAGGTGTGAGCGGCACGGTCCGCCCACCGGGCGCGGCCGGCCCGTCCCCCGAGCGGGCCGGCCGCGCTCCGTACGGGACCGCTTCCCGGTGATCCCCGTGGTCCGGCGGTGCCCCGTGGTCCGGTGGTCCCCGTGGTCCCGGGGCAGTGGGACCATGGCGCGATGACGCTCATCGACCATGTGGACGCCCTGCTCGAAACCCCCGGAACGCCGCCTGTCGTCGCCGCCGGTGACCCGGTCCTGCGGCGCCCGGCCGCCCCGTACGAAGGGCAGTTGGGGGAGGAGCGGCTGGCGCGCCTGGTCCGGCTCCTGCGCGAGACGATGCACGCCGCCCCCGGCGTGGGGCTGGCGGCGCCCCAGATCGGGATCCCGCTGCGGATCGCGGTCATCGAGGACGCCGCGCAGGCGCCCGAGGAGGTCCTCGCGGCCCGGGGCCGCGTCCCGCAGCCCTTCCGGGTGCTGGTCAACCCGTCGTACGAACCCGTCGGCGAGGACCGCCCCGCCTTCTTCGAAGGGTGCCTCAGCGTCCCCGGCTGGGCGGCCGTGGTGGCCAGGCACCGGACGGTCCGGCTCCGTGGCCAGGACGAACGGGGACGGGAGATGGACGAGGAGTTCTCGGGATGGCCGGCCCGGATCGTCCAGCACGAGACGGACCATCTCGACGGAACGCTCTACATCGACCTGGCCGAGACCCGCTCGCTCTCCGCCACCCACCACCTCACCGAGCGCTGGTCCCAGCCCACCCCCGCCCTCGCCGCCCGGGAGCTGGGCTTTCCTCTGACATGAGTGTGAGTCATCCGAGTCGCCCGGGGAGGGGACGGGCCGGCTGTTCCTGAGGTACGGTGCCTGCCATGGGCATGCATTCTCCTCTCCGTGCGGTGGAGTCGCGCTTCGGCGACCCCCACGGCGTGTGCGCGCCCCGCGGCGTCAGTTTTCTGCGCCGCCGAGGCCGGGTGGGTTCTCCCCCGGCGCTCTGCTGTCCCTGCCGCTGATCCGCGCCGAGGGCCCGGTAGCTCCGTAGCCGGCCGCTGACCCCGCCCCGGCCCGGTCCGGTATCGCCAGGCACCACTCTCGCGTTGCCCGTCGCACCCACTCCGCCGTGCCGAACTGAGGAGCCCTGTGACCACCACAGCCGTACCCGCCGCCGCCTCCACACCCGCCGTCGTACCGCCCCCGCTGCGCGACCACCGCATCCCCGCCGACGGCCTCTACGAAGGCCACCGGGAACTGCGCCGCCTCCCGGAGGGGTGGCAGGAGCGGCCGTACGAACTCTTCTGCCTCGTGCCGCAGGCGCGCACCATCGGCGCCGAGATCCGGGGCCTCGACCTGTCCCGTCCCCTGGAGCCCGCCGTACGCGCCGAACTCGACCGCGCCCTGCTGGAGTGGAAGGTGCTCTTCTTCCGCGGCCAGCATCTCACCTCCGGGGAGCAGCGCGCCTTCGCCCTGAACTGGGGCGAGTTGGAGACCAACCCGCTGCTCGCCACGGCGGGCGCGCCGGATGTCGTCCGCTTCGACCGCACGGCGGTCCCCACCTTCGAGAACGTCTGGCACACCGACGTCACCTTCCGGGAGCGGCCCGCGCTCGGCGCCGTACTGCAGCTGCGCGAGGTGCCGCCGTCCGGCGGCGACACGATGTGGGCCGACATGGCCGCCGCGTACGACAACCTCTCCCGGGAGGTGAAGGACCGTATCGATGGCGCCCGCGCCGTCCACGACTACATCCCGGGCTTCTCCCGCTTCTACTCGGCCGAGCGACTGGCCGCCTTCCAGGACGAGTTCCCGCCGGTCGAGCACCCGGTGGTACGCCGCCACCCCGACACGGGGCGGCGGATGCTCTTCGTCAACGCGTCCTTCACCACCCGGATCGTGGGGCTGGAGCGGGCGGAGAGCGACCGGCTGCTGCGGCTGCTGTTCCAGCAGGCCCACGTACCCGAGTTCCAGGTGCGGTTCCGCTGGGAGGCGGGCGACATCGCCTTCTGGGACAACCGTGCCACCCAGCACTACGCCGTCAGCGACTACGCCCCGCACCGCCGCGTCGCCGAACGCGTCGCCATCGCGGGCGACCGGCCCTTCTGACCGGCCCTTCCGACAGGCCCGTCCCGCCGGACGGGCGTCGGACTGGCGCCGGACGGTCCCGGAGGCTCCGCCGAGCCTCCGGGACCGCGCAAGATCCCTGTTCAGACTCTTGACAGTTCCGGTTCACGCACATCACGATGCCCGGGTGAACCTGTCAGACAGCCAGACAGCCGGGGCCGTGCCCAGAAGGATCAGCGCGATGGAAGCCGTGCTGAACCATCTCCGGAGCGCCATCGAGCGGAGCGAGTACGCGGTGGGGGAGAAGCTGCCCTCCGAGGCGGAGCTCTGCCGCCGTCTCGAAGTGAGCCGGCCCGTGCTCCGCGAGGCCCTGCGGGCACTCCAGGTCATGGGACTGACCGTCTCACGTACCGGAAAAGGCACCTTCGTCGTCTCCAACGGCCCGGTGGAGGATCCCACCTTCGGCGACTACTCGGCGAGCGACCTCCTGGAGGTGCGCCGCCATGTGGAGATCCCGGTCGCCGGGTACGCGGCGACCCGCCGTACCGCCGAGGATCTCGACCACCTCACCCATCTGCTGGAGCGGATGGAACAGGAGACCGACACCACCGCGTGGGTGGCCATGGACACCCTCTTCCACCTCTCGGTCGCCCAGGCGGCCCAGAACCCGGTCTTCCGCCGGGTCATAGAGGAGATCCGCGACGCGCTGGCCCGCCAGTCGGCGTTCCTCAACGAACTCGGCGGGCGGCGTGAGCAGTCCAACCTGGAGCACCGGGCGATCGTCGAAGCCCTCGTCGAGCAGTCCGAGAGCGACGCCGTCGACGCCATGACCCACCACCTCGCACGGGTCGAGTCGACCCTGACCACCATCGTGCGGTCCCCCCACCGCACGGCACCCCCCGAAGAAGGCGAAGACCAGGCGTGAGCGAGCAATCCCTTCAGACAGAGCAGCAGGCGTGTCCGCCGGAGAAACCACCGGTTTCCGCGGGCGCCCATGTCGACGCCGGTGACGCCGGATACAGCAAGACCCTGAAGTCCCGGCACATCAACATGATCGCCATCGGCGGGGCCATCGGCACCGGGCTCTTCCTCGGCGCGGGCGGCCGGCTGGCCAGCGCGGGCCCCTCCCTCGCCGTCGCCTACGCGGTCTGCGGTCTCTTCGCCTTCCTCGTGGTACGCGCCCTCGGCGAGCTGGTCCTGCACCGGCCGTCCTCCGGCGCGTTCGTCAGCTACGCCCGTGAGTTCATGGGCGAGAAGGGCGCCTTCGTCGCCGGCTGGATGTGCTTCCTGAACTGGGCGACCACCGGGATCGCCGACATCACGGCGGTGGCGACGTACACCCACTACTGGGGCATGTTCTCCGACATACCGCAGTGGGTGCTCGCCCTGATCGCCCTCGCGGTCGTGCTGACCGTGAACCTCATATCCGTGAAGATCTTCGGCGAACTGGAGTTCTGGTTCGCGATCATCAAGGTCGGCGCGCTCATCCTGTTCATGCTCATCGGCATCTTCCTGCTGGTCACCCAGCACCCGGTCGACGGCCACACCCCCGGGCCGTCCCTGATCACCGGCAACGGCGGCCTCTTCCCGGCCGGGATGCTCCCGATGCTGCTGGTCATCCAGGGCGTCGTCTTCGCGTACGCCTCGGTCGAGCTGGTCGGTGTCACGGCCGGCGAGACCAAGGAGCCGGAGAAGATCATGCCCAAGGCGATCAACTCCATCATGTGGCGCGTGGCCCTCTTCTACGTCGGCTCCGTCGTGCTGCTGACGATGCTGCTGCCCTGGGACAAGTACTCCGCCGGTGAGAGCCCCTTCGTCACCGTGCTCTCCAACATCGGCATCCCCGCGGCGGGCGACGTGATGAACCTCGTCGTCCTCACCGCCGCGATGTCCAGCCTCAACTCCGGCCTCTACTCCACCGGACGCATCCTGCGCTCCATGGCGAAGTCGGGATCCGCGCCGAGGTTCACCGGGGTGATGAGCCGCAGCCAGGTGCCGTACGGCGGCATCCTGCTCACCTCCGGCATCTGTGTGCTCGGGGTCGGCCTCAACTACGTCGTGCCCAGCAAGGCGTTCGAGATCGTCCTGAACTTCGCGGCGCTCGGCATCCTCGCCACCTGGTCCATGATCATGATCTGCCACCTGCTCTTCTGGCGGAAGACGCAGGCGGGGCTGCTCGCCCGCCCCTCCTACCAGCTCCCCGGCTCGCCGTACACCGAGATCGTCACCCTGGTCTTCCTCGCCTCCGTCCTGGTCCTGATGTACGCGGACGGCGGCGCGGGCCGCACGACGGTGCTGGCCCTGCCGCTGATCGCCGCGGCGCTGGTCGGCGGCTGGTACCTGGTACGGGGCCGGGTCGGGGTCCTCAGGGACGCGGCGGCCCTCGAACGTGCCGGCACCACCGAACGCGCCGGCACCACCGACCGCGACCAGAACACCGAGAGCTGACCATGAGCCACCCCACCGCGCCGCGCCGCACCCCGGGCGAGCCTCCCGTCGTCCGCGCGCCGGGCCATGTGCCCCTCGCCCATGTCGTACGGGGAGGCGTCATCGAGGGGGTCCACCACGGCTCGGTCGTCGTCCTGGCGGCCGACGGCAGCGTGGAGTTCCTGGCCGGGGACATCGAGGCCGCGTTCTATCCGCGCTCCGCGCTCAAGCCGCTCCAGGCGGTCGCCCTGCTCCGCGCCGGGCTCCCCGTGCCCGACGACGAGGCGCTCGCCCTCACCGCGGCCAGCCACTCCGGCGCGGAGATCCACCTCGCCGTGGCCCGGCGCATCCTCGACTCCGCCGGGCTCACCGAGGACGACTTGGCCAACACCCCCGATCTGCCGTACGGCGCCACGGAACGCGAGGCGTGGCTGCGCCGGGGCCTCGGGCCCAGTCGGCTCGCCCAGAACTGCTCGGGCAAGCACGCCTCCATGCTCAGGACCGCCCTGACCCGGCAGTGGCCCCTGACCGGCTATCTCGACCCGGGCCACCCGCTCCAGAAGGCGATCGCCGCGACGGTGGAGGAGCTGACGGGACAGCGCATCGCCCGCGTCACCGTCGACGGCTGCGGCGCCCCGCTGTTCTCCGTCTCCCTGCACGGACTCACCCGGGCCTTCGCCCGGCTGGTGACCGCGGCCCCCGACACCGACGAGGGCCGCGTCGCGGGCGCCATGCGGGCTCACCCGGAGCTGGTCGCCGGCGCCGGCCGGGACGTGGCCGGTCTGATGCGGGCCGTGCCCGGGCTGCTCGCCAAGGACGGCTTCGAGGGCGTCCAGGTCGCGGCGCTCCCGGACGGCCGGGCCGTCGGCGTGAAGATCGCCGACGGCGGGGACCGCGCCAGGATGCCGGTGACCGCCGCGGCCCTCGCCCGGTGCGGTGTCGACCCCGGCATCCTCGCCCCGTTCACCCGTACCCCCGTGCTCGGCGGCGGCCAGGAGGTGGGGAGCCTGCGGGCGGCGGGCGCGCTGGCTCCCGCGACGCCCCCGGAGCCCGCCTCGTCGGCGACCCGGGCCGCGTAGCCCGCTCACCCTCGCCCCGTGGCCCGCTCACTCCGCCTGTGCGGCCCGTCCCACCCGGGCCGCACAGGCCCTGTCCGGCCGATCTCCTCCCACCCTCACGAAGGAACCCCTGCGCCATGACTGCCGGCCACCGCTCCGAACACGATCTGCTCGGCGACCGCGACATACCCGCCGACGCGTACTGGGGCGTGCACACGCTGCGCGCCTCGGAGAACTTCCCCATCACCGGTACGGCCATCTCCGCGTACCCGCATCTCATCGACGCGCTCGCCGCCGTGAAGGAGGCCGCGGCCCGCGCCAACGAGGACCTCGGGCTGCTCGCCGGGGAGAAGGCGGCGGCCATCGCCACCGCCTGCCGGGAGATCCGGGAGGAGGGCAGGTTCCACGACCAGTTCGTCGTGGACGTCATCCAGGGCGGCGCCGGCACCTCGACCAACATGAACGCCAACGAGGTGATCGCCAACCGGGCGCTGGAGCTCCTCGGGCACGCCAAGGGCGACTACACGCACCTGCACCCCAACGAGGACGTCAACCTCAGCCAGTCCACGAACGACGTCTACCCGACCGCCGTCAACGTGGCCACGATCATCGCCGTGCGCGAACTGCTCGACGCGATGACCGTCCTGCGCGAGGCGTTCGCCGCCAAGGCGGCGGAGTTCCACGACATCCTCAAGATGGGGCGCACCCAGCTCCAGGACGCCGTGCCCATGACGCTCGGCCAGGAGTTCTCGGCGTACGCGGTGATGCTGGAGGAGGACCAGAGCCGGCTGGCCGAGGCGGTCCTCCTCATTCACGAGATCAACCTCGGCGCGACCGCCATCGGCACCGGCCTCAACGCCCCCGCCGGCTACGCGGAGGCCGCCCGCCGCCATCTCTCGGACCTCACCGGGCTGCCCCTGGTCACCGCGGCCAACCTGGTGGAGGCCACCCAGGACTGCGGCGCCTTCGTCCATCTCTCCGGCGTGCTCAAGCGCATCGCGGTCAAGCTCTCCAAGAGCTGCAACGATCTGCGGCTGCTCTCCTCCGGGCCGCGCGCGGGCTTCGCCGAGATCAACCTGCCGCCGGTCCAGGCCGGGTCGAGCATCATGCCCGGCAAGGTCAACCCGGTGATCCCCGAGGTCGTCAACCAGGTCGCCTTCGAGGTGATCGGCAACGACGTCACCATCACCATGGCGGCCGAGGCGGGGCAGCTCCAGCTCAACGCCTTCGAGCCGATCATCCTGCACTCCCTCTCGGAGAGCATCACCCATCTGCGGGCCGCCTGCGTCACCCTCGCCGAACGCTGTGTCTCCGGTATCACCGCCAACACCGAGACGCTGCGCGCGACCGTCGAGAACTCCATCGGGCTCGTCACCGCGCTCAACCCGCACATCGGTTACACCGCCGCGACCGAGATCGCCAAGGAGGCGCTGGCCACCGGCCGGGGCGTCGCCGAACTCGTGCTGGAGCGCGGGCTCCTCCCGGCCGACCGGCTCGCGGCGCTGCTGCGCCCCGAGGTGATCGCCGGTACGGGGCCGCGCCCCGTCGCCCCGTAACACGGCACCCGCGGCCCCCTCGGCGAGCGCGCCGGTCCGTACGTACCTCCGCGGGTACGGGACCGGCGCGCCCGTGCGTACGCGCGCGCCCGGTCAGACGGGCTGCACGCCCGGCCGGCCCGCCTCGGTGACGAAGGACATCCGGGTGGACACCGGCGCGCCGGGGGTGGTGACGTACGGCAGGACCCGGAAGTCGGCGCGGCAGCTGCGCGGGGTGAGGGAGCAGCGGACGTAACCGCGCTGGTAGTTGGTGAACTTGATGTGCCGGTTGGCGGCCAGCAGGTTCGCCCCGGACGGGTCCAGGTCCATGCCGTCCATCTTGGTCGAGATGGAGGTGCCGACGAACTCGACCCCGATGGCGGGGGAGTCCGGGTCGTCGAAGTTCCGCTTGAGGTCCGCCGCGAGATGGCGGTGCATGTCACCGGTGAGCACGACGGGGTTGGCCACGTTCCGGTCGGCGATCTCCTTGAAGAGCCGTTCGCGGGAGGCGACATAGCCGTCCCAGAAGTCCATCACGAACGACTGGCCGGGACCGGGGTCGGTGTCCACCTGGTTCATGGCGATCTGCTGGGGGATCAGGTTCCACTTCGCGTCGGAGCGGCCCAGGCTGTTGTAGAGCCATCGTTCCTGCTCCGCGCCGAGGATGGTGCGGTCGGGGTCGAGCCGCTCCTCGCAGCCGGTCTTGGTGCCGTCGCCGCACGGCTGGTCGTCGCGGTACAGCCGGGTGTCGAGGATGTGGAACGTCGCCATCCGCCCGTACCGCAGACTCCGGTACATCCGGGCGTCGAAGCCGCGCGGCTTGTTCGGCAGCCGCAGGGGCAGGTGTTCGTAGTACGCCTGGAACGCCGCCGCGGCGCGCACCCGGAAGACCGCCGGGTCCACGTCCGGGTGCTTGGAGATGTCGCCGGCCCAGTTGTCCTCGACCTCGTGGTCGTCCCACACGACGGCGAAGGGATGGGCCTGGTGGGCGGCGATGAGGTCGTTGTCGAAGCGGTGCAGCGCGTGCCGGTTGCGGTACTGGGTCAGGTCCATCGGCTCGGGGCGCAGCTCGGCGGCGACGGGGGTCTTGCGCACGCCGCCCATGGCGTCGATGGGGTTCTCGTAGATGTAGTCGCCGAGATGGAGGACCAGATCGACATCCTCCTCGGCGAGATGCCGGTAGGCGGTGTAGAAACCCTCGAACCATGCCTGGCAGGAGACGAACGCGAAGTTCAGGGAGCGGGGGTCGCTGTGCGGCGCGGGCGCGGTGCGCGAGCGGCCGACGGGGGAGACCACGCCGCCGGCGCGGAAGCGGTAGTAGTACTGGCGGCCGGGTCTGAGTCCGCTGACCTCGACGTGGACGGAGTGGGCGAGTTCGGCCACCGCCCGGGTCCACCCCCGGCGGACGACGCGCCGGAAGCGCTCGTCCTCCGCCACCTCCCAGTGGACCGTGACCGCGCGCGGGTCCATGCCGCCGGTTCCGTCGGGGGCGAGCGGGTGCGGCGCGAGCCGGGTCCAGAGGACGAAGCCGTCCGGCCAGGGGTCGCCCGACGCGACCCCGAGCGTGAACGGGTCCTCGCGGAGGCGGCGTTCGGCGGCGCCCGCCCGGCCCGCCGACAGATTGCCCGCCGCGACCGCCAGTGCGACCGTTCCGGTGGCGCCGAGCATCGCCCTTCTCCCGAACCCGGTGGCCGAGGTGGTTCCGCTGGTGCTGATCCCACTGTTCATCCGCATGAATCCTCGTCCGTTCGTCGTGCGCGATTCCCGCGTGACCCGAGGCGGAAATGACGCGTGATTTAACGTCCGTTCATGTTGTAATCACACGGTGAATATCACACGTATTCACCCGTCACAAGACCACCCGCCGCCAGGTCGACAACGCCTGTCGCAGGCGACTGTACGGCGGCGTCGCTGTGCCGGCCGATCGCGCCATGAGGTGTCCGACCAGCCCTGTGTAACACCCTTGACACGTCTCGCGGGCGGCTCATAGTGTCCACGCCACAGAATTCACGTTAGATTTCACATGGAGACGTGTCGTCTTCACGCCGGGTGGGTGGTGAACGACGGCGTAGGAACGATGGTGATGCGCCGTCAGCGAGGCGCGCAGGAAGGACGTGTCCGTGTCCGGTCCCTCCGTAGCGGGGCACCTGCGCCCCTATGGTCTGCGCTGCGACCACCGCGTCACCCCCCTGGGAATCGACGAGCCCGGACCGCTGCTCTCGTGGCGGCTCGCCTCCGACCGCCGGGGCGACGACCCGGCCGGCCACCGGGTACGGGTCGGGCGGCGGCCCGAGGACCTCGCCGCGGGCGGTGAACCCCTCTGGGACAGCGGTCCGCTGACGGACCCGCGGGCGGTCGGCGTCCGCTACACCGGGCCCGCGCTGGAGCCCCGTACCCGCTACCACTGGCAGGTCACCGTCGACCCGGCAGGCCCGGGGGTTCCCGCGGCGGCCGGCTCCTGGTTCGAGACCGGCCTCGTCATGGCGCCGTCCGGCGACCCGGCCGACGGCCGCCCGGACGGCGACGGCTGGCGCGCGAGCTGGATCACCCACGACCCCGACCCGATCGAGGTGATGGACGCGCCGACCGAGGGCGAGGCGGCCCTCGACCACCACGGGCTCACCCCCTGCCCCGTCCTGCGGCGCGCCTTCCCCGGCGCCCCCGGCCCGGTCGGCCGCGCCCGGCTGTACGTGAGCGCGCGCGGGCTCTACGAGATCCGGCTCAACGGCACCCGGGTCGGCGACGCCGAACTCGCCCCGGGCTGGACCGACTACCACCACCGGATCCAGTACCAGACGTACGACGTGACGGAACTGATCCGGGACGGCGGCGGCGAGAACGTCCTCGCCGCGACCGTCGCCGACGGCTGGTGGAGCGGCTTCGTCGGCTTCGAACCCCGCAGGGCGGGCGCCCACTACGGCTCGACGCCCCAGCTGCTGGCCGAACTCCACCTGGTCGACGCCTACGGCCGCACCACGAGAGTCGTCACCGACCACACCTGGCGCACCCGTACAGGAACGATTCGCCATGCCGACCTGCTCATGGGCGAGTGCCACGATCTGCGCCGCTCCGCCGACGGCTGGGATCTGCCCGGCTTCGACGACGCCGGCTGGTCGCCCGCGCGGGTCACGGACGCCGACCACCGGCTGCTCGTCGCCGCGCCCGACGAACCCGTACGGGCCACCGCCGAACTGACCCCCCGTACGGTCACCCGGCTGCGCGACGGCGTCCATGTCGTCGACTTCGGCCAGAACCTCGCCGGGCGGGTACGGCTGCGCGTCGACGGCCTCGCCCACGGCGCCCGGGTGACGCTGCGCCACGCCGAGGTCCTGGACGAGGACGGTGAGCTCTACACCGCCAACCTGCGCACCGCCGCCGCGACCGACCTGCTCATCGGCGACGGGCGGGCGCACACCGTCTTCGAGCCGCGCTTCACCTACCACGGCTTCCGGTACGCCGAGGTCACCGGCCTCGCCGAGCTGGCCGCGCCGGACATCGTCGCCGTCGCGCTGCACAGCGACACCCCGTGGGCCGGCTCGTTCGACTGCTCCGACCCGGACATCCGGCGGCTCCACGACTGCGTCACCTGGGGCCAGCGCTCCAACTTCGTCAGCGTGCCCACCGACTGCCCGCAGCGCGACGAACGCCTCGGCTGGCTCGCGGACGCGCAGGTCTTCCTGCCCACGGCCGCCCTCAACGCCGATGTCGCCGCGTTCTTCACCAAGTGGCTGCGCGACGTGGACGACGCCCGCACCCCCGACGGCGGCTTCACCAACGTCGCCCCGCGCCTCGTGGGGGTCGCCGACGAAGGAGCCCCCGGCTGGGCCGACGCGGGCGTCCTCATCCCGTGGCACCTCTACCGTACGTACGACGACCCGCGCTTCCTCGCCCGCGCGCTGCCCGGCATGTGCGCCTGGGTGGAGCTGATCCGCCGTCACAACCCCGACCTGGTCTGGCGTCACCGCGTCGGCCCGCACTTCTCCGACTGGCTGGCCCCCGGCACCCCGACCCCGCGCGAGGTCGTCGCCACGGCCTACTTCGCGCACAGCGCCCACCTCACCGCACGAGCCGCCGAGGTGCTCGGCCACCACGACCTCGCCCGCGAGCACCACCGGCTGGCCGCCGGAGTCCGGGCCGCCTTCAACGACCGCTTCGTCACCCGGACGCCGGGCCGGGACGGGCCGGACGGGCCGGACGGCGGCTCCCTGCGGATCGACGGCGACACCCAGACCGGCTATCTTCTCGCGCTCGCCTTCCACCTGCTCCCCGAGGAACAGGCGCCCGCGGCCGCCCGGCGCCTCGCCGAACTGGTCGAGGCCGCGGGCCCCGGACTCGTCACCGGCTTCCTCGGGGTCGCGCTGGCCGCGCCCGTCCTGGACGCGCACGGCCGCGCCGACCTCGCCCACGCCCTGCTGCGCCGTACCGAAGCACCCTCCTGGCTCTTCCCGCTGCATCACGGCGCCACCACGATCTGGGAGCGCTGGGACGGCTGGACACCCGAGGCCGGCTTCCGGGCCCCGGCGATGAACTCCTTCAACCACTACGCGCTCGGCTCGATCGGCGAATGGCTGTACCGGGGCGTCGCCGGACTCGACCAGAGCGCCGACTCCACCGGCTACCGGCGCCTGACCGTACGCCCCGCCCCCGGCGACCTCACCCACGCGAGCGCCCGGTACGAATCGGTCCGCGGCACCGTCACCGTCCGCTGGGAACGGCACGGCGACACGCTCTCCCTGCGGGTCCGGGTGCCCCCGGGCGCCACCGCCGAGATCCATGTCCCCACCACCGACCCCCGGTCGGTCCGCGAGTCCGGCGAGGTACCCGTCGACGGCGCCCACCTCACCTGCGCCGGGACCGGCCCCGGCCGTGCCGTCTACCGCGTGGCCTCCGGCGTCTACCGCTTCACCGCCGCCTACGTACCGGCGGGCACACCGGAGCGCGGACCGCTGCACCGCGCCGCCGCGCTCCCGCGCACACCAGGTCCGGCGGCGCCGACGCACGCCGGCCCCCACGAGGAGGACATGACATGACCACGGGTTCCCGCGTCCCGCCCCTCCCCGGCACACTCAGCCGACGAGGGCTGCTCCGTATGGGCGGCGGGGCCGCGGCCCTCGCCGCACTGCCCCCGGCCCTCACCGCGTGTTCCGGATCCGGCGGTTCCGGCGGCGGCAAGGTGCGTATCGTCGGCGTCGCCGACCAGCAGAAGCCCGTCGAGGAACTGCTGGCCGCCTACCGCAAGAGCCACCCCGACGACACCTTCGCCACCTCCTTCGCCCCCACCGACCAGGTCCAGACCGTCGTACGCACCCAGCTCGCCGGCGGCAACGCCCCCGACGTGCATGTCCTGTTCCCCGGCAGTGGAAGCGCCATGTCCATGGTCGAGCTGGCCAAGGCGGGGCTGCTCACCGACCTCTCGGCGCAGAAGTGGACCCAGGGCATACCCAAGAACTTCGACGCCGCCTACCGCTACGAGGGCAAGACCTACCTCTACTCGGCCGGCAGCAGCGTCATCGGCGCCATATACAACAAGAAGACCTTCGCCAAGGCCGGTGTCCGGCCGCCCACGACCTGGGCCGAACTCCTCGACGTCTGCGCCACGCTGAAGGCCGAGGGCATCGTGCCGATCGCCCTCGGCGCGCAGACGCCCTGGGTCACCCAGCTCATCACATACGCCCTCGTCCCCAACGCGGTCTACGCCACGACCCCCGGCTTCGACGCCGACATGGCCGCCGGACGCGCCACGTTCGCCGACTCCGGCTGGGCCGACGCTCTCGGCAAGTACAAGCAGCTCCAGACCAAGGGCTTCTTCAACGACAACCCCAACGGCACCACCTTCGAGCAGCAGACCTCCCTCGTCGCGAGCGGCAAGGCGGCCATGGCCGTGCAGGTCTCCGCGGTGCTCTCCACCTTCCGCGACGCCACCAGGACCCCCGACGACCTGGGCATGTTCCCCTTCCCCGGCGGTGACGACGCCGCCCAGCCATGGATCCCGGCGGGCATCGTGGTCGGACTGGGCGTCGCCGCCCACGCCAAGAACCCGGACAAGGCCAAGGCATTCGTCGACTTCCTCGGCCGGCAGGAGAACATCAACGCCTGGGCCACCGCCGTCTCCGCGATCCCCTTCCAGCGCGACGCCACGACCAGAATCGACCCCGTGCTGGCCGACTTCCTGCCGATCATCGACGCCGACCGCGCCGTCCCCTTCATGGACCAGGCATGGCCCAACGCCGAGGTGCAGCCCGCCCACTTCGCCGCCGTACAGGAACTCCTCGCGGGCAAGACCGACGTCAAGGGCGCCCTGGGACAGATGGACGCGGCCTACGGCAAGACATCGTGAACCCCCTGCCCGAGCGGACCACACCGCGACCGGGTCCGCCGTCCCCAGCCGTCCCCGGGACCGCCCGGAAGACGGGCGGGAGCGGGGCGGCGCGCACCGCCCGACGGCGGCGCGACGGCACTCTCCCCCCGTGGGGCTTCGTCGTCCCCGCGCTCGTGGTGTACGCCGTCGTCGTCCTCTACCCGAGCCTCGCGGGCGTCGTCTACGCCTTCACGGACTGGTCCGGCATCGGCGGCTTCTCCTTCGTCGGCGTGGACAACTTCCGTACGCTGCTGGACGACCGGCGCGCCCTGGAGTCCGTCGCCAACACCCTGCTGCTCACCCTCGCCGTGGTCGTCGTCCAGAACGGCATCGGCCTGCTGCTCGCGCTCGGCGTGCACGCCAACATCAGATCGCGCTCCCTGCTCCGCGTGATCTTCTTCGCGCCCGCCGTCGTCAGCCCCGTCATGGTCGCCTTCCTCTGGAAGTACGTGTACAACCCCGACGACGGCGCCGGGCTCAACGGGATCCTCGGCGCCGTCGGGCTCGGCGGGCTGCGCCAGGACTGGCTCGGCGACCCGGCGCTCGCCCTGTGGTCGGTCGCCGCGATGGTGGTCTGGCAGTACGCGGGGTACTCGATGGTCATCTTCCTCGCCGGGCTCCAGGGCGTGCCCGCCGAACTCCACGAGGCGGCGCGGATCGACGGCGCGGGCGCCTGGCAGCGCTTCCGCTACGTGACCTGGCCGCTGCTCGCCCCGGCGCTCACCATCAACCTGATGCTGTCGACCATCGGCGGGCTGAAACTCTTCGACCAGGTGTACGCGGCCACCAACGGCGGCCCCGGTACCTCCAGCGAGACCCTGTCCACGGTGCTCTACAAAGAGGCCTTCGTCTACGGCAAGTTCGGCTACAGCACCGCGGTCGCACTCGTCCTCGCGCTGTTCGTCGCCGCCGTCTCCCTGGTCCAGCTCCGCTATCTGCGTGCCCGGGAGGTCACCGCGTGAGCACCACCGCCACCGCCCCGCAGGACGCCGCCGCGGCCCGGACCGCGCGTCAACGCCGCCGGAGCCGCTCCCGGTTCGGGGGCTACGCCCTGGAACTGGTGATGATCGCCGTCGCGGTGGTCTTCCTCTTCCCGGTGTACGCGCTGGTCACCCTGGCGTTGAAGGACCCCCGGCAGATCGCCGAGTCGCCGCTGTCCCCGCCCGCGCCGCCCACCTTCGCCAACTTCGGGGACGCCTGGTCCTCCGCCTCGCTCGGCCCCGCCCTGGTCAGCAGCGCGCTCATCACCACCGTCAGCCTGCTCCTGCTGATCGTCCTCGGCTCCACCGGCGCCTACTACCTGGCCCGCAGGGCACGCGGCCTCGGGTACGGGCTCTACGTCCTCTTCCTGCTCGGGATCGTGCTGCCGTTCCAGCTCGGCATGATCCCGCTCTACAAACTGGTCGACAGCCTCGGCTGGCTCGGCACCTACCAGGGCATGGTCCTCTTCTACACGGGCATCCAGCTCCCGTTCACCGTCTTCCTCTACACCGGCTTCATCCGCGCCCTGCCCGCGGACTACGCGCAGGCGGCGCTGATCGACGGCTGCGACCACCGGCAGGCCTTCACCCGGATCGTCTTCCCCCTGCTGCGGCCCATCACCGGCACCGTGATCATCCTGAACGCGGTGTTCATCTGGAACGACTTCTTCACGCCGCTGCTCTACCTCGGCGGCTCCGGCAAGGAGACCGTGCCCGTGGGGGTGTTCTCCTTCGTCGGCCAGTACGTCTCCGACTACGGCCTGGTCTTCGCCGGACTGGTACTGGCCGCGCTGCCGATCCTGATCGTGTTCCTGCTGCTCCAGCGCTATGTCATCAAGGGGTTCGCGAGCGGCCTCAAGGGCTGAGGGGATGCCCGGCCGAGAGGAAGGCTCGGCCGGGAGCAAGGCCCGGCCGAGGGGAATGCCCTGCTGACACGGATGCTCCGGCCTCACGGGCCGAGACCGGAGCATCCACCGACCACCGGCTCAGCGGGTGCCGTCGGGGCCCCGCCAGCGCGCCCGCGCGCTCTCCACCCGGAACAGGTAGTCCGCGTACGCCTCGTCGTAGAACGCCACGCCCGCCGGATCCGGGTCCACCACCGTCTCCGGCGCCGTCCAGGCGGCGACGTCCAGCTCCCGGCCCAGCTGCTCGCCCCGGGCGGCGACGGCGGCCAGCACGGCGCCGCGCGCGCCCGGCTCCGGGCCGCGCGCCACCCGCAGCGGCCGCCCGATGACATCGGCGAACAGCCGCAGCCAGGCCTGGCTGCGGGTACCGCCGCCGCACACGGCCAGTTCGCCGGTGAGGCCGGCCGCCTCCAGACAGTGCCGCGCCGCGAAGGCGATCGCCTCACACATGCCCCGCACCAGGTCGGCGCGGGAGGCCCGCAGATCGAGGCCGGTGAACTCCGCGCGGGCGGTGTGGTCCACGAACGGCGCGCGCTCGCCCGAGGGGGAGAGGTACGGCAGCGCGGTCACCCCCCGGGCGCCGCGCGGCGTCGAGTCCAGCAGACCGGAGACCTGCTCGTGGGCCGTGCCGGTGACCCCCAGCACCCAGTCGAGCGCGACCGTGCCGGTCATCGCCGGCAGCGCCCGCATATGGCGGTCGGGTCTGGCCAGCGCCAGATGGAAGCCCACCGGCTCCTCGTCGAACGCGACCCGCTCGACGACGACCTGGCACGCCAGCGTCGTCCCCACGATGAGCAGCCCGTCGCCCGGCTCGGTCACACCCGCGCCGATCGCGCACGCGGGCAGGTCGTACGGTCCCGAGGTGACCGGTGTCCCGTCCGGCAGCCCCGGGACGCCGCCGCGGGCCTCCCCGTACGGCAGGGTCGCCGCGATGGGCGGCAGCAGCCCCGCGCGGTGGCCGACGCCGAGGTCCGCGAGCGCCTCGGGGGAGTAGGCGCGGGTGCGCGGGTCGAGGAAGGGGACGGACGCGTCGGAGAGATCGGTGGACCGCTCGCCCGTCAGCCGCAGATGGATGATGTCCTTGCAGCTCGCCGCGGTCGTCGCGGCGTCCAGGGAGTGCGGCTCGTGCCGGTCCAGCCAGGCCAGCAGCGGCCCGGGGGAGCCCGGGAACAGGACGTTCCCCGTCCGCCGGTACATCCGCTCCGCCGTACCGTCGTCCATCCATTCCTTGACGAGCGAGCCCGCGCGGCCGTCCATCCAGGAGAGCGCGGGGCGCACCGCGCGGCCCCGGTCGTCGGCCAGCCACAGGCCGTCGCCCTGGCCGGTGAGGGCGACGAGGGCGGGCGGCGTACGGCCCGCCGTCACCGCGCCGACGACCTCGGTGGCGGCGCGCACCACTTCCTCGACGTCCTGTTCCACCTTGTCGCCCCGCCCGCCCAGCGAGATCGGGACCGACTCCACTCCCAGGGCCGCGCCGTCGTCCGCGAAGGCGACGGCCTTGGCGACCGAGGTACCCATGTCCACTCCGACGAACACCGTGTCTCCTCTTGTCGATTCGATTCGATGTGCTGTGTTGCGGAACCCGTGGATCTTCAGGCGACGCGGTGGGCGAGCGGCTCACCCCGCAGGAACCGGCCCACCTCGGCCGCCGCGATACGCGCCGCGTTGTGCGCGACGGCCGTGTTCGCGCCCGCCAGATGAGGCGTCATGACCAGCCGGGGAGCGGTCCGCAGCCGCGAGTCCGCGGGAGGCGGCTCCACGGCGAACACGTCGAGACCCGCCGCCCCGAGCCGCCCCGACTCCAGCGCGTCGCACAGCGCCGCCTCGTCCAGCAGCGCGCCGCGCGCGCAGTTGACCACGACGGCGCCCTCCGGGAGCAGCGCGAGTTCCCGGGCGCCGAGCAGACCGCGGGTCTCCGGCGTCAGCCGCGCGTGCAGCGACACCACGTCGGAGCGGCGCAGCAGTTCGTCCAGGTCCGCGACCGGCGTGCCCGCCGCGCGCAGCGCGTCCTGGTCCGCGTACGGGTCGTACAGCAGGACCCGCGCGCCGAACGCGGTCAGTGCCCGCGCCACCCGGCTGCCGACGGCGCCGCAGCCGATCAGTCCGACCGTCGCGCCGTCCAGTCCGGGGCCGCAGTTGCCGTACGTGTAGAACTCGCCCGCCCAGCGGCCCCGGGCGAGCGCGGCGGACGTCTCCGGGATCCGGCGCATCGCGGCCAGGAGCAGCCCCACCGTGTACTCGGCGGTGGCGGCGGCGTTGCGCCCCGGGGTGTTGCAGACCTGGACCCCCCGCTCCTTCGCCGCCTCCAGATTGACGTTGACGGGACCGCCCCGGCCGACCACCACCAGCCGCAGTTCGGGGGAGCCTTCGAGGACCTTGCGCGTCACCGGGGCCATCTGCGTCACGCAGACCCGCGCCCCCTCCAGCGCGGCGAGGACGGTCTCCTCGTCCCCCGACGCCTCCTCGACCTCACCGACCGGGCCGAACGGCGTCAGCGGCCACTCCAGAAGCAGTTCCCCGATCGTATGACCACGGCCGATCTCGGCCTCCAGTTCCCGGGTGAAGAGGTCGGGGGCGACGAAGTGGTCGCCCGCGGCGAGGATTCTCATCGGCGCGGTCTCCTTGGCGTGGACTCGGCTGACGGCAGGTCAGGCGGCGGCGGTCTCGGCGATCTCGTAGGGGACACCGCGCTCGTCGAGCGAGCGCAGCACCTCGGGCGGGGTGCGGTCGTCGATCAGTATCAGATCGAAGGTGGTGAGCGGGGTCAGCCGGTGCAGCGCGGTGCGGTCGAGTTTCGAGTGGTCGATCATCAGGACGCTGCGCCCGGCGGCCTTGAGCATCGCGCGCTTGACGGCGACGATGCGCTGTTCCTGGTGGAAGGCGTAGTCGCCGTAGACCGACGAGGTGGAGACGAAACACAGGTCGACACGGAGCGCCTCCACGGCCTCCACACAGGGGACCCCGAGGAACGAGTCGTGCAGCGGGTCGTAGTCGCCGCCCAGCGCCATGAGATGGAGGCCGCGCTCGTCGGCGAGGAGGTTCAGGACCTCCAGGAAGTTGGTCACCACGGTCAGCGGCTCGATGCGGGGGAGCAGCCGGGCCAGCTCCAGTGCGGTCGTCGAGTCGTCCAGCAGCACCGACATGCCGGGCTCGATCAGGGTGGCGGCCCGGGCCGCGATCGCCTCCTTCTCCAGCCGCATGGTCTTCTTGCGGAACGCCACATTGCTCTCGAACACGCCGGAGGGCTGGACGGTGACCCCGCCGCGGAACTTGCGCAGCACGCCCTCGCGTTCCAGCTCGTCGATGTCGCGGTAGATCGTCATCACGCTCACGCCGAACCGCTCCGCCAGATCCGACGCCGACACCGAACCCTCGGTCAGCACATGGTCGGAAATCTCGCGGCGGCGCTGGAGGGGGCCCCGCCGGCTCTTGTCCTGTGACATTCCTCGGTCCTGTTCCAGCGACACCTCAGTAACATCAAGTTCTGAGGATATAACATTGTTTGTTGATGTACCGTCGGCAGTGTTCACCACGGACGGCGGCCCGGTCAACCCGTCGACCGACGGGGCGACGCGTTCCTCACCAGGCAGGACATGACGGATCCGGCTCCTTCACGGCCGCCGGGACGGGGGACCGCGGCCGGGGGCGACGGGTGTGAAAAGCGCCGTGGGGTCACGCGTCGCCGGACGATACGACGGCAGGAACCGGGAACCGGGAACCAGGAACCGGGAACGACGGGAAGGCGGGAGCTTGTGACGGACCCACGCCACCAGGACGTGTGGATCGGAGTCGACCTCGGCACCCAGAGCGTGCGCGCCCTCGCCGTCACCGACGACGGCCAGGTGCTCGGCCGCGGCTCCGCGCCCCTCACCGGCCACCGCGACGGGAACCGCCACGAACAGCTCCCGGCCGACTGGTGGTCGGGCGTCCGCACCGCGCTGCGCGGCACGCTCCGTACCGTCGCCGCCTCGCGGGTGCGGGGCGTCTCCGTCTGCGGCACGTCCGGTACGGTCCTGCTGACCGGCCCCGACGGGGCGCCGCTCACCCCCGCGCTCATGTACGACGACGGGCGCGCCGGGGCCGAGGCCGCCCGCGCCCAGGAGGCCGGCGCCGACGTCTGGCGCTCCATGGGACACCGCATCCAGCCGAGCTGGGCCCTCGCCAAACTCCTCTGGCTCACCGGCCCGGGGGCCGGTGAGGCCGGAGACGCGGGCGCGCTCCGGGGCGCCCGGGTCTGCCACCAGACCGACTTCGTCACCGCCCGGCTCGTCGGACACCCCGTACCGACCGACACCAGCCACGCGCTGAAGACCGGCTACGACCTGACCACCCGGTCCTGGCCCGTCGCCGTCCACGACCGACTCGGCCTCGCCGAGCTGGACTTCCCGCCCGTGGTGCTCCCCGGCACCCCGCTCGGCACGGTGTGCGCCGAGGCGGCCGACGCGACGGGGCTCGCCGTCTCCACCCCGGTCGTCGCCGGCATGACCGACGGCTGCGCCGCCCAACTCGGCTCCGGGGCCTGGGACATCGGCCAGTGGAACACCGTCCTCGGCACGACCCTCGTCCTCAAGGGCGTCACCGCGGCCCCGCTCCACGATCCCGCGGGGGTGCTCTACAGCCACCTCTCCCCGGACGGGCACTGGCTCCCCGGCGGCGCCTCCAGCGTCGGCGCGGGCGCCCTGACCCGGGCGTTCCCCGGCGCCGACCTCGCCCACCTCGACCGCCTCGCCGCGCACCGCGAACCGGCGGGCGCCGTCGCGTACCCCCTGGTCTCGCGCGGCGAGCGCTTCCCCTTCCTGGCCGCCGACGCCGAGCCCTTCGTGCTCGGCACGCCCCGCGACGACGCCGACCGCTACGCCGCGCTGCTCCAGGGCGTCGCCCTCACCGAACGGCTCTGCCTGGCCTACCTCGGCCTGCTCGGCGCCCCCGTCGACCGGGCGGTCACCTTCACCGGCGGCGCCACCCGCAGCGCCTACTGGAACCAGCTCCGCGCGGACGTCCTCGGTCGCAGGGCCACCGTCCCCGCCCACACCGACTCGGCCCTCGGCATGGCGGTCCTCGCCGCCCACGGCGTACGGCGCGCCGCCACCGACTCCGGCCGGGCGGGCCCCGACGCCCCCCTCTCCGACCTGCGCGGGATGGTCCGCGTCCGTACGGTCCTGGAACCGCGCCCCCGGGTCGGCGCCCGCTTCCAGGAACCCTTCACCGCCCTCGTCGACGCGCTGGAACAGCGCGGCTGGCTGCCCGCACCGACCGCCGCCTACGCACGGGAGCACGGATGACACCCGCACCCCCTCCCACTCCGACGACCCTCTTCCTCGCGCGCCACGGCGAGACCGTCTGGCACGCGGAGAACCGCTACACCGGGGTCAGCGACATCGAACTGACCCCGCGCGGCGTCGAGCAGGCCGGGGAACTCGGCGCGTGGGCGGGCGGCGCCCGGCTCGACGCGATCGTCACCTCCCCCCTCGCCCGCGCCCGGCGCACCGCGGAGCCGGCCGCCCGGGCGACCGGTCTGACGCCCGTTGTCCAACCGGAACTGACCGAGATCGACTTCGGGGTCGCCGAGGGGCGCACGATCGCCGAACTCCACGCCTCCCACCCGCGCGAGACGGCCGCCTTCCTCGACGATCCGGCCGCCCATCCGCTGCCGGGCGGCGAGGATCCGAAGGCCGCCGCGGGGCGGGGCGCCGCCGCGCTGCTGCGCCTCGCGGACGCGCGGCCCGGCGGGCGGGTGCTGGTCGTCGCGCACAACACGCTCTTCCGGCTGGTGCTGTGCCGGCTGCTCGGGATCCCGGAGAGCGAGTACCGCAGGGTCCTGCCGGGGCTGCGCAACTGCGCGATCACCGAAGTACGGGTGAGCGCGGGCGCGCCCGCGCTCATGTCGTACAACGTGCCCACAGGCAAGGCAGGGTGACGGCGGGTCGCGGCTTGTCATCCCATCGGGTTCGGGTACGTGCCCTCCGGGGCCCGCGCTCGTTGTATCGATCATGAACGTGCAACGGATTCTCACCGCAGCCGCCGCCGGTTCCGCGCTTCTCGCCGCCGTCGCCCCCTCCGCCCAGGCCCTCGACCTGGGATCCACGCTGACCAGTACGGCGAAGACCGCCGTCGCCGTCGGCCAGGAGGCCAAGCCGGTCGTCGAGGGTGTCACCGGAAACAAGCTGGGCAAGAAGGTCGGCGCCGTGAAGAAGGCCGTCCAGGCCGGAACGGACGCCGTCCAGGCGGGCAATGAACTGATCAACTGATTCCGACCAGCGAGTGCGCGGGGCGGGGCGGTGCCGGCAGGCACGGTCCCGCCCCGCTCTGTTTCTCCGGCTCCAGGGATCCCGAACTCCCCAGGCATGGTTGCCTGTTGGCCTTCTTGCGTCAACAATGCCCATGACAAAAAACACCGAAGGAACTTCGGTCACAGAGGGGATCCCACATGAGAAAGCCTCTCCTCGGCGCGCTGCTCGCCGTCCTGCTCCTCGGAGCCGGCACGGCACCCGCGATGGCCACAAGCCATGACGCGGGCGCGCCCACGAAGGCTGTACGGACCGACGCGGCGACGGACGTCGCCGACCCGGCACCCCAGTCCCGGCTCGCGGCGGTCGACTTCGCCGGAACGGTAGCGCTCAGCAACTGTTCAGGATCCGTCGTCCGCACGCCCCAGTCGCAGCCGACCGACCCGGCGCTCGTCCTCTCCAACGGGCACTGCCTGGAGACCGGCTTCCCCGCCGCCGGACAGGTCATCGTCGACCGGGCGTCCACCCGCACGTTCACCCTGCTCAACTCGGCCGGTACCGGCGTGGCGACCCTGCGGGCCAGCAAGATCGCGTACGGGACGATGACCGACACCGACATCTCGCTGTACCAGCTCACCAGCACCTACGCCCAGATCCAGAGCGCGTACGGCATCACGGCGCTGGAACTCAACGCCGCACGCCCCGTCCAGGGCACCGCGATCAAGGTGGTCTCCGGCTACTGGAAGCGCATCTACAGCTGCAACATCGACGGCTTCGCCTATCTCCTCAAGGAGGGCAGCTGGACCTGGAAGGACTCGGTCCGCTACACCTCCGCCTGCAACACCATCGGCGGCACCTCGGGCTCGCCCGTGATCGACGACGCCACCGGAAAGGTCGTCGCCGTCAACAACACCGGCAACGAGGACGGCGCGCGCTGCACGCTCAACAACCCGTGCGAGGTCGACGCGAACGGCACCGTCACGGTTCGCCAGGGCATCAACTACGCACAGGAGACGTACGGGATCGTGCCCTGCGTCACGACCGGCAGCAGGATCGACCTGAACGCGGCCGGCTGCACCCTGCCCAAGCCGTAACCCCGCCCGGCACCCGCGACGTACGACGGCTGCCGTCCAGGACTCCGGACGGCAGCCGCCCCTTCCGGGCGCACGGCCCAGGGTGACCTTCGCCGTCGCGTCGGCGACCTATGCCTCGGGGGCGTACGCGCCGAGCAGCCGGTCGTACTCCTCCTGGGTCACCGGCAGGACGGTGCCGTGGCGCGGGCTGGCCGGGAGTTCGTAGTTCTCCGACATGGTCCAGGTGCCGGAGCCGAGGTCGGTGGTCTCGAAGGGGATGTAGCCGCGGTCCCCGAACTCGTCGATGAACAGGTACCACTTCTCTTCGGTGTTGGACTTGAAGACCGTCGGCCCCTCGCCCCGGGAGACCGAGCCCCGGCCGATGCAGTCGGCGACGAAGTCGTAGGAGGTGGAGCGGAGGTCGTCGGACTTCTCGGCGGTGATGAACTTGGCGCACGGAGTGGACGAGGAGCCGTCCCGCTCGTCCTTCGTGAAGCGGTAGTAGCTGCCGTCGTGCCGGATCACGGTCGAGTCGATGACCGAGTAGCCGGGGTCGTTCCACACCTTCGCCTCGCTGAAGGTACGGAAGTCACGGGTGGTCGCGTACATCATCCTGTTGTACGTCGAGCCGGTGTGCTGCGGGTCGTCGTCCGCGTAGATCTTCGAGGCCCAGAAGACGACGTACGCGTTGAGCGTGTCGTCGTAGTACGCCTCGGGGGCCCAGGTGTTGCCCGCGGTGTCCGGGGCGACCTTCACCAGCCGCTGGTCGGTCCAGTTCACCAGGTCGGTGGATTCCCACACCATGACGGACTTGCTGCCGGTGCGCTGGACCTGGTCCCAGTTCCCGTTGCCGTACATCCGGAGGTCGGTGGCGATCTGGTAGAACGTGTCGCCCTCGGGGGAGCGGATGACGAACGGGTCGCGCAGCCCCTTCGTGCCCAGCTCGGAGGAGAGCACCGGCCTGCCGCCGTTCAACTCCTGCCAGTGGAGAGGGTCGTTGCCGCGGCTGAGCGCCGTGCGGATCTGCTCGCCGTCCGCGGTGCCCTCGCCGGTGAAGTAACTGAACGCGTAGCCCGTGTACTTCTGCTTCGCGGGCAGTTCGCGGACGGTGGCAGCGAATGCCCGGGTGGCGCGGGCCTTGCCGCGGGTGACGGTCGCGGTGAGCCGTACGGACCGCGCGCCGGAGCCGTGCCGGGGGCGGTGGACCAGGCCGGTCGCGTCGATCACCGCAGGCTTGTCGGACCTCCAGCTCACGGAGGTGGCACCGGTGCCGGTGTCCGGCAGGGTGAGATGGCCGCGTACATCGTCCAGACCGGCCACGGTGAGCTGCTCGGCGGCGAGTCTGGTGGCGGCCCTGTCGCCCTCGCCCGGGGACTCCGCGTGCGCGGGTCCTCCGGGGACGGCGAGCAGTCCGAGCAGCAGGGCGAAGAGCGGAACGAAGCCTCTGCGTGCGGTGCGGGGGCGCATGGAGGTCCTCCCCGGACGGGATGGGTCTGTGAGGTATTGCGTGTTCCTGTTGGAACGGCCGTCCCGAAGTGTTGTCACGTGTGCGACACAGCGTCAATGGTCGTGCACGGATCGGCCGTCCCGGAATCCTCGCCGGTGTCAGTGGAGCGCCGGGGTGAGGGCGACGAGCAGGCAGGCCGGGGCGGCCGGGAGTTCGACGGTCAGCTCCGCGCGCTCCGCCCGCCAGCGCGCCCGGCCGGAGGAGGCCAGGGGATGCAGGATCTCCACGCGCGCCTCGACGCCCGCGAGATGCGGTACGGACAGGGTGCGCGTGGCCTCCTCGTCCCGGCGCCAGAGCGACAGATAGGTCGTCCCCGGGGACGCGGCGGGCACCCGCTGGGGCTGCGTCCCGGCGGGCGCCCCGCCGGGACGCAGCCCCAGCGCGATCCAGGCATCGGTCCACCGCGGCAGCCCCAGCGGCCAGAAGGGCACGGCGGTGGCCAGATCGCCCCGCAGTGACTTGTACGTGGCCACCGCTTCGCGCACCAGGGCGAGTTGGGGCTCCGTCATGTGGTCCAGGTGCCCGGAGAGATGGATCCGGCCCAGCAGCGCGCTCCCGAGGGTGAACGAGATCTCCTCCGGGGTGAACCCAGGCTGCGGATAGGCCCAGACCGCGCCCTGCTCCGGCGGCACGGCCGTGGGCGCCGAGGCCGCGATCGGCGGATAGTACAGGGGGTCCTGTTGATCGCTGGTGGACTGGAGTTGGGTGACGGCCAGCGAGGCGCCGTCCATGCGCATCCCGCCGGACGCGCAGTTCTCGACGACCAGGCCCGGATGGCGGTCCAGCGCCGCGCCGAGCCACTCCAGGTAGGCGCGGGTGTGGCCGAGCAGCCCGCCGCCCGGCGAGGTGTCCCCCTCGCCCTGGGTGCCGGGTGCCACGCTGATGTTGTAGTCCAGCTTGAGATAGCCGACGCCCCAGTCGCCGACGATCCGGTCGATGGCCGCGTCGAGATGGGCACGGGCCGCCGGATGGCGCAGATCGAGCTGGTGACGGCCGTGTTCGGTGATCCGGACACCGTCGCGCCGGAAGAACGCCTCGGGCGGCAGGCTCTTGGCGACCGGGCTGCGGACCCCCACCACCTCCGGCTCCAGCCACAGCCCCGGGACCATCCCGCGCGAACGGATGTGGTCCAGCACCGCCTGGATGCCGCCGTCCGGGAAGCGGCGCTCCGAGGGCAGCCACTCGCCGACACTGTCCCACCAGCCCTTCGCCTGGTCGTCGTACCAGCCGGAGTCGATGCAGAAGTACTCCGCGCCCGCCGCCGCGGCGGCGTCGACGAGCGGCAGCAGACGCTCGGTCGTCGGGTCGCCCATCAGGGTGTTCATGTAGTCGTTGAAGACCACCGGCAGCGTGGTGTGGTCCGGGTGCGGGCGGCGGACGGCCCGGCGGTACGCGGTGAGGTGGCCGAGCGCGTCCTCGAAGTCCGCGCCCACGGCGACCGCGGCGGCGACCGTGGTGAACTCCCCTCCGGGCGCCAGCCGTTCACGCCACTGGTGCTCGGCGTCGGTGGGCCCGTTCAGCGCGAGATAGGCGGCGCCCGCCCGCTCGCCGGTGTCCCATCGCCACCCCGCGGCCGACTCGATCTGCCAGAGCAGCCCGCGCCCCGTGGCGCGGTCGGTCAGCCCGCCCATCGGGAGATGGCCGTCGCTGGGCCAGCTTCCGCGTCCCGCGAGGGTGAGCGCGGCACGGCTGTCGTGCTCGTGGGCCTCGTGGTTGAGCCCGGCGACGGTCTCGCGCAGCGGGGCGCGGTACCAACGGCACTCCGCGAGCCAGTCGTTGCGCGCGCGGTGCACGTCGAGGACGTCAGGGGAGGGCAGCCCGCCCAGGAGCAGGCTGCTGACCGACTGCACGACGAGCGGCTCCACCCCCTCGTTGACGAGCCGGACCTCGCTCCGCAGCACGGCCACCCCGTCGGGCGACGAGAACCGCACCTCGGCGGTCAACCCGCTGAGCGGATCGTGCAGTTCGACCGTGAGCCGGTGCCAGTCACCCTCGCGTACGGAGCGGTGCGCGCGGTGCCGCAGCCGGGAGCCGAGCGCCCCGTCCAGGAAGCGCTGCCCCGACCATCCGCTCCCGTGGCCCAGCGCCGTCACCTCGACGAGCGGCAGCGGCGCCGAGGTGTCGCGGAGCCCGCCCGCGGGGGCCGCCCCGGAGGGGTCCGGGCGGTCGCCCGTGACGGCGCCGCCGGTCCCGTCAGGGCGGGCCGGCCCGGTCATCCTCAGCGTGCCGTCGGGGGCGGTGGCGAACTCCGCCCGGAGCGCCGCATGCCCCCAAGTGAACGTCTCCCGCGTGCTGTTCGCCGACTGACCGGTCAACGTGTCCCCTCCCGAACCGCCGGTGCCGGCGGTGTGCGTCCGGTGCGTGAATCCTTCGTTACGGTCTCTTGACGAGCCCTGTGTGACCGGTCACAATCCTGGCATGAATGTGACCGGTCACACAAGGAAGACGGCCAAGCCGGGCGCGAAGGCGGGCCCGAGCATCCGGGACGTCGCCGCCGCGGCGGACGTCTCGTACCAGACCGTCTCCCGTGTGATCAACGGCCACCCGAGCGTCAAGCGGTCCACCCGCGAACGGGTCCTCGCCACCATCGACGAACTCGGGTTCCGGCGCAGCGCCACCGCGCTCGCGCTGGCCAGCGGCCGCTCCCGGTCCGTCACCGTGCTCACCGCGAACACCACGCACCACGGCTACGCGGCGATCCTCCAGGGCATCGAGGAGGCGGCCCGCGGCGCCTCCTACGCCATGGGGATCGGCGTACTGGAATCGGCCGAGGAGAGCGCCGTACGGGCCGACGTCCAGCGCGCCGCCGACACCGGCGGCGGACTGATCGTGATCGCCTACGATCCGGCCGGGGTCGCGGCGCTGCACGCCGTCCCCGCCGGACTCCCGGTCGTCGGGGTGGTCGAGACCCCCGCGCGCCCGCCCGGCGACGAACTGCCCTGGGTCTGGACCGACGACCGGCGGGCGGCCCACGAGGCCACCCGCCATCTGCTGGCGCTCGGCCACCGGACCGTGCACTACGTCGCGATCCCCTCCAGCACCCGCCGCACCGCACCCCGGACGGCTGGATGGCGGGCCGCGCTGCGCGAGGCGGGGGCGCCCGAGCCGCGCCGGATCCAGGGCGGCTGGGGACCTGCCGACGGGTACGCCGCGGGACGGAAGCTGGCCGCCGACCCGGACGTCACCGCGATCCTCTGTGGCAACGACGATCTCGCGCTCGGCGTGATCCGGGCACTGCACGAGGCGGGCCGGGCGGTCCCCGGCGAGGTGAGCGTGGCCGGCTTCGACGACGCGCCCGGCTCCGCCTATCTCACCCCGTCGCTCACCTCCGTACGACTGGACTTCACCGGCCTGGGGCGGGCCGCCTTCGGGCTGCTGCACGGCGTCGTCGAGGAGTCGGCGCCGGTGGCGCCACGCCCCCTGTCCGTACCGGAGCTGGTGGTGCGGGAGAGCTCCGGCCCGCCGCCCGCCACCACCCGGGAGCCGTGACACCGCACCCCACGCCAGGACCCACCGCCAGAGCGCGCCCTCCCCATGTCCCTCTACGCAGTGAGGCAGAGCCCCCGATGAAGAGAGTTCTCCCAGCCCTCGTCCTGATATGCGTGACCGCCCTCACCGCCACCGCGTGCAGCGACCCCACGGCGGGGGACGGCGGGAGCGGCGCGGACTCCGGAGCCCGGGTCGACCCCACGGCCCGGCTCGACGGTGTGAAACTGACGATGTGGACGGCGCAGAACACCGTCAACGCGCCCCGGCAGGTCATCGACGCCTTCGAGCGGGCCACCGGCGCCACCGTCGACACCCAGGCCATCCCCGACCTGTACGAGCAGAACGTACCGACCAAGCTCGCCTCGGGCGACAAGCCGGACCTGATGTTCTGGCAGCCGTCCATCTCCACACTGCCCTTCGTCCAGCCCTCGCAGAACCTCCTCACACTCGACGGCGAACCCTGGGTCGACAAGCTCGGCGACACGGAGCGGTCCCTCGGCGTCGTCGACGGCAAGCGGTACGCCGCGATCGTCACCAGCCCCGCCATGCTCGGCGTCTACTACAACAAGGACGTCTTCCGGAAGGCGGGCATCACCGAGGACCGGTTCCCCCGGAACTACGCGGAGCTGCTGAAGCTCGGCCACACGGTCAAGGACCGGACCGGCGCCGCCGCGTTCTACGAGTCCGGCGGCGACAAGTGGCCCATGCAGTGGCAGATGCAGGTGCAGCTCACCGACCTCGACCAGCGGTGGTGGGCCGGGCTCAACTCCAACAAGGAGAAGTGGACCGACCCGGTCGTCGTCAAGGCCATCACGACCTACAAGGACCAACTCCTCGGCGCCGGACTCGCGCAGAAGAACTACCGCACCGGCACCTTCACCGGCTCCGCCGACGCGCTGTGGAACGGCGAGGCGGGCATGGTCCTCAACGTCACCTCCTTCCAGACGCAGTTACAGGCGAAGCACAGCACCGCGGAGATCGACCGGAAGATCGGCTGGTTCCCGGTCTCCCACTCGGACGCCACCGGCATGTACTCGCCCGACCAGACGAACGGGGTCGTCGCCTTCAGGACCGGCGACGAGAAGCGGCAGAACGCCGCCCGCCAGTTCCTGGCCTTCTGGCTCGGCACGGACTACGCGCAGTACATCAAGGCGATGAAGATCCCGTCCGTCCAGCCCGGCGTACCCAGCCCCGACGGGCTGCCCGGGACCTCGCTGGCCCAGCTCAAGGCGCTGCCCACCGCCAACGGTGTGTTCCAGGCCAAGGCCGTCGTCGCCCCGGACGCCCATCTCTACCTCGCCGACATGATCTACGGCAAGAAAACCCCGGCGCAGGTGGCCCAGGCCATCCAGGACCAGTTCGCCCAGGTGGCCAAGGCCCAGGGCACACCGGGATTCTGACGGCTCGTCATGATTTTTCCCACCGGGTCCCGGCCGGCGCCTCAACACTGCCCCATCACTGAACACTTCGGTAACGGAACACTTCGGAACGAGGGATGTCAGCCGTGGCGGAGACAGCCATACGCCCACGCAAGGCGGCGCCGCCCGCCTACGGGAAGAGCGGACCGGTGGGACGGCTGCCCCGCGCGGCCGTCCACCACCCCTGGTGGTTCGCGCTGCCGGCGGTCGTGCTCTTCGTCGCCTTCTTCCTGGTGCCGAACCTGCTCAACTTCTACTACCCGTTCACCGACTGGTCCTCGTACCACCCCGACATCGCCTTCACCGGACTCGACAACTTCGCCACCATCGCCGAGGACGGCTCCCTGGTCCGGGCCATCAGGACCACCCTCGTCTACGCGGCCCTGGCGGCCCTCTTCCAGAACGGCTTCGGGCTCGGCCTGGCCCTGCTCCTGGAACAGGACTCCCGCTTCAACCGCTTCTTCCGCGCCGTGTTCTTCCTGCCCGTGCTGATCTCCGCACTCGCCGTCGGCTACGTCTTCCAGGCCCTGCTCGACCAGGACGGCGCGGTCAACGCGGTGCTGGGCACGGACATCCCCTGGCTCGGCTCCACCACCTGGACGCTCGTCCTGGTCTCCGTCATCCACGGCTGGAAGTGGATGGGCCTGTCCATGCTGATCTACCTCGCCGGGCTCAAGGGCATCCCCGGCGACATGCTGGAGGCCGCGAAGGTCGACGGGGCCGGGCCCTGGCGCACCTTCCGCTCGGTGCGCTGGCCGATGCTCGCGCCCGCCCTCACCTTCAACGTGACCACCGCCCTCATCGGCTCGATGAACACCTTCGACATCGTCCAGGCCACCACGGGCGGCGGCCCCGCCGCCTCCACCGAGGTCTTCAACATCTACATGTTCCGGGTCTTCGGACAGGGCCTGTACGCCCAGGCCTCCGCGATGAGCCTCGTCCTCTTCCTGATCGTGGTCGCCATCGCGATCCCCCTCGTCATCGGGCTGCGCCGAAGGGAGCAGATGCTGTGACCACCGCTCACGCCCCGGCGGCGCCCCGCCGCGCACCGGTCCCCGGCCGGGAGCCGCGCGCCTGGCGTCACGGGCGCCCCGTTCTGGTGGTGCTGCTCGCGGCCGTCGCCGTCGGCGTACCCCTGTGGCTGGTCCTCGTCACCTCGGCCAAGCCGCAGGGCGAGGCGGTCCGGCCGGGCCTCGATCCGCCCCGGCAGTGGCAGCCCGCCGACAACTACGCGGACGCCGTCGGCCAGGGCGAGATGCTCCGGGGCTTCGTCAACTCCCTTCTGGTGGTGGTTCCTTCGGTGGCGCTGGTGCTGATCCTCGGCGCGGGCGCGGCCTGGGTCTTCGCCCGCCGCTCGTCCCGACTGGTCTCGGCGGCGTACGCGCTGACCATCAGCGGCCTCCTGCTGCCGCCCGCCGTGATCACCATCGTGATGGAGCTGCGCCAGCTCGGACTCGCCGGCACCCGCCCCGGCATGATCGCCGTCTACACCGGCATGTATCTGTCCACCTCGGTCTTCTTCATGACCGGGTTCATCCGCACCATCCCCACCGAACTGGAGGAAGCGGCCCGGATCGACGGCGCGGGGCCGGCGCGGATCTTCCTGGGCGTCATCCTGCCGCTGCTGCGGCCGGTGATCGCCACCGCGACGATCATGGTGATGCTCTACGCCTGGAGCGACATCTTCTACGCCTTCTTCGTTCTCGGCGGCTCGGACGCGGCGACCCTGCCCATCAACCTGTACCAGGTCGCCGGAGCACAGCTCTACCTCAACAACTGGCATCTCATCTTCGCGTACGTGGTGGTGATGAGCCTGCCGATGGTCGCCGTCTTCCTGGTGGCCCAGCGCAGGATCGTGTCCGGAATCACCAGCGGAGCCGTCAAGTAACGTCGAGCAACCGGAGGTTCAGTGAGTACGACCCGCACGTCCCGTACCCCGCGCACACCGGGCAGGACCGGACACCGCGCGTCCACCGCCATCGGCGCGACCTTGCTGGGAGCAGCGTTGACCACAGGATTCCTGCCCGCCGCCCAGGCAGGAGAGCCCGCCCCGGCCGCGGCCCAGCGCCTCACCGTCGACCTCGCCGCCCCCGAGGGCAAGGTCATGCTCGGCGCGAACGGCGCGCTCTACGGGCTGGGCGACGACGGAGTGCCGAGCGACGCCGCCCTGGCGCCGCTGAAGCTCACCAGCGTCTCGCAGAAGCCGGAGGGCGGGGCGCAGCACCCCAACGGGGACGCGATATCGGTCTCGGAGTCGTTCCTCCGCAACGGCGGCGGGGACATCCTCGTGCTGATGCAGGACATGTACGCCAAGTGGCCGTACGAGGACCTCGGCATCAACGACTACCTCACCAAGGTGGACCGGATCACCGCGGACATCGCCGCCGCTCCGGACAGCGAGCACTTCGTCTATGTGCCGTTCAACGAGCCCGACCAGATCTGGTACAACCTGGGCGTCGCCGACCAGGCGGCGTACGAGGTCAACCGGGACCGCTTCCTCAAGGACTGGAAGACGGTCTACCAGCGGATCCGCGCGATCGACCCGGACGCCCGGATCGCGGGGCCCAACGAATCCGGCTACCACACACGGCTGCTGACGGACTTCCTCACCTTCGCCAAGAGGGAGAACGTCCTGCCGGACGTCACCACCTGGCACGAGCTCGGCCCCTCCTCGCTGCGGGACTTCCAGGCCCACCACGACAACTACCGTGCCATCGAGAAGAGCCTCGGCATCGGCCCGCTGCCCGTCAACATCGACGAGTACGCCAATCGCCGTGACCTGTCGGTGCCGGGCCAACTGGTCCAGTGGGTCTCGATGTTCGAACGGAACAAGGTATCCGCGAACCAGGCGTACTGGGATGCCGCGGGCAACCTCAGCGGCAACGTCGTCCACACCAACATCCCCAACGGCGGCTGGTGGTTCTTCCGCTGGTACGCGGGCCTGACCGGCCGGACCGTGAAGGTCACCCCGCCGTCCCCCAACACCGTCGACACGCTCCAGGGGTTGGCCTCGGCCGACCCCGCGCGCCGGCAGGCGCAGGTCCTGCTGGGCGGCTCGTCCGGCGACGCGGAGGTCTCCGTGCGCCGGGTCGATCCGGCGGTCTTCGGGACTTCGGTCACCGCGACCGTCGCCGAGGCCGCCTGGTCCGGTTACGAGGGACAGCACGCCGCCCCGCGGGTGCTGTCCCGTACGAAACTGCGCGTCGCCGCGGACGGCACCGTGACCGTTCCGCTCACGGGCCTGGACAAGATGTCCGCCTACCGGATCCTGCTCACCCCGGCGGGCTCCGGGGCGCCCGCCGTGCCCGCCGTGCCGTGGTCGGCGTCGTACGAGGCGGAGGACGCGCGGATCACCGGCGGTCAGGTCTACACCCAGGGCACCGTCTCCGACGCCAACGGGTACGCGGCCTCCGGCACCAAGGACGTCGGCTCGCTCAACACCGAGGCCAGCAAGGTCGACTTCACCGTGGACGTGCCGGCCACCGGCCCGTACGAGCTGTCGGTCCTGTACGGCAACCAGTCCGGCGCCCCGGCCACCCAGCGGCTCTCGGTCGACGGCGGCGCGGCGCGTACGGTCGGCTACCCGTCCACCCAGAACTGGCTCTACCGGGCCAAGCAGGACGTGACGGTCGAGCTCACCGCGGGCCGCCACACCCTCACCCTGGCCAAGGGCACCGGCGAGGTCACCCTCGACCGGATCGACCTGACGGCCCGCACCACACCGGCCACCGCGTACGAGGCCACGTTCGCCGACATCTCCGGCAGTGTGTCCTACGACTACCGGGACGCGACCGGCACCGGCACGGGCGCACTCGTCCTGGGCTCCGGCGGCAAGGCGGTGCTCGACGTGTACGCCCCGCGCGACGGGTACTACACGGTGACCTCACGCGCCTCCGCCGCCGTACGGCTCTCGCTGCACGGCGAGACCGTCACCGCCGCCCCGGACCAGGCACTCAAGCTGTACCTCGTGGCGGGCAACAACCGTATCACCGCCTCGGGCCGGGCGGCGCTGCGCTCCCTCGACGTGGCGGGCACGGGCACCTCGGCCGGCTCCGTCGTCCACGAGGGCGAGCGGGCCACGCTGGCAGGCGGCGCCCGGCTCGTGGCGAGCGCCGGCGCCTCGGCCGGTACGTACATCGGCCGGCTGGGCAACAGCGCGGCGAGCACCGCCACCTTCACGGTCGACGCGCCCCGCGCGGGACAGTACGTCCTGGTGCTCTCGTACAGCCACAACGACCGCCGTGACAACGGCCACGCCTACAACACCGACATCATGTCCCGTACCGCCGACATCACCGTCGGCGGCGACACCCGGCGGGTGACCTTCAAGAACACCTGGAGCTGGGACGACTTCTGGACCCTCGGCGTCCCGGTCACCCTGAAGCCGGGTGCCAACACCCTCACGATCGGGAACGCGTCCGCCTGGGCGCCGAACATCGACAGGATCGAGCTGGCCCCGGTCCGGGGCTGACCCACCGGCCGGCCGACCGCGTACACCGGCGGGCGGTACAGCGCATCACCCCGCACAACGACCGAGGACCGGCCCTCCCGGGCCGGTCCTCGGCTGTTTCACGCGATGCCGGCTACGACGTCACGTCGGTGATCCTCCAGCGCTGGTTGGTACCGGAGTTGGGCGTCCACACGGAGACCCGTGAGCCGTCCGCCGCCGCCTGGCCCGGGACTTCGAGCAGCGTGCCGCTCTCCGCGCCGACCAGGGTGTAGGTGGAGTCACCGGTGGTGGACAGGATCCACCGGGCGGCCCCGCCGGCCCTGCCCCGGTCCGGCTCCAGCACGGCGGCCCCGTCCCGCACCGCCAGCCGCAGCTTCCGCTCCGCGTTGCGTACGACGTAGCGGTCCCGGTTGCCGGTGCCGTTCGACACCTTCTCGATCCGCCACCGCTGGCCCGTGTCGGCCGTGTCGGGGGTGCGGATGACGGTGCCGGTGGCGTCGTCCGACACGTCGAGCGACTTTCCGCTGCCCACGCCGGTCAGCGTGTAGCTGTGCCCCCGCTGCAGCTCCGCGGCGTCCTTCGCGACCCCCGAGACCCCCTTGACCAGCAGACTGGTCACCGACTGGGCGGGTACGGCGACGGTCGCGCCGCCGTTCTTCACGGCCACCGGAGCCCCCTTGACGAGGGCGCCGCCCGCGTCGGTGACCACGGGGGTGACCGTCGCGTCCCGGGCGATCCGGCCGAATCCGGAGAGGTCCACGGTCACGGCGCGCGCCGCGGTGGTGTCGTTGACATGGACGACGGTGGCGTCCCGCCCCGACGCGGAGACGGCTGCCACGCTCGTGGTGTCGTCCGTCTTCACCAGCCGGTCGCCCGGCTTGATGAAGTGGGTGAAGTTCCGGGCCGTGTTGAACTTGGTGTTGGTCCGGATCGGGCAGGTCTCCAGGGTGTCCTTCGCGGTGCAGCTGAACGGCACCTGGATGGAGCCCCAGTTGCCGCCCTTCGCGGACTCGCCGCCCGGCTTCATGTTGTCGTAGTCCTCCACCGGCTGCCAGAACAGCCAGGCGGTGGGCTCCAGATCGCGCAGGTCGTCCACCATGTGCTTCGCGAGCCCGAGCCCCGGACGCATGCTGGTGAAGTCCTGGCCGTCGCCCCAGTCGCCGTCGACCTCGCTCATCCACAGCGGCTTGCCGGCCGCCTTGGCGATGTCCCGCGCGGTGGTCCTGCCCCCGGTGCCGTACGTGTGGACGTTGAGCTGCGCGACCAGCTCCCGTACGTCCTGCGGGTAGGACTCCCAGTTGCGGGCGAACGTGGTGGGGTTGGTCTCGTCCATCGCCGAGATCACCGCGTCGGTCTTCGCCGTGCCCAGCTTCGCCGCGAGCGCCCTGATGACCTGCTGCTGACGCTCGGGGCCGACGTGGGCGCCCTCCTGCCGGCCGCCGACCGGCTCGCCGTCCGGACCCAGGGTGGTGCCCCAGTAGGAGGTGTTGGGCTCGTTGAACGGGTCGATGGTGTCGACCTTGATCCGGCTCGACTTCTCCAGCCGCTCCACGGCGCCCGTCAGATACGCCGCGAAGTCGTCCACCGAGCCGGGCTTGAGCTGGTCCTGACCGGCCTGGAAGTTGCCGGAGACGTACCCGCTCTCGGTCATGAACCACGGCGGCGAGTTGGAGAACGCCTCCCAGTGGGTGATGTCCTTGGCGATCCGGTTCACCCACCAGCGCTGCGTGGCGTCGGCGTTCGGGTTCCAGTCGGCCGGGTCGTCCGCCGACCACCAGGTGGTGTCCTCGCGCGTGGTGCCCTCCGGCGCCTTCCACCAGCCCTGCACCGCGCCGCCCGCGCGCAGGTAGTCCCGTACGTCGGGGGCGTTGCCGCCGCCGATGTTGTAGCGGGCGATGTTCAGCGCGAGCCCGTCGTCGCCGAAGACCAGCTTGGCGAGCTTCTCGCGGATCGCCGGGGGATAGCCACCGGTGGCGTTGGCGAACCAGACCAGGCTGGTGCCCCAGCCCTCGAACTCCTGTCCCTGGTACGAGGGGTCCGGCCGTACGGTGACGGCGGAGCCCGGCTCGGCGGCGGCGGCCGGCAGCGGTCCGCCGGCCAGTACACCGCCGGTGGCCAGAACGACGGCCAGGGCCGCCGGCAGATACCGGATGGTACGGGGTCGCTTCATCGTGGGGTCTTCCCTTGTCCTCGTCGCGTCATCGGGGGAGAACTGCGCACGTGCCTTACGGAGGGGTGAGTGGGGCGTACGTCCCTTCTCTGCGGCTTGCGGATCTGCGGATCTGTGGATCTGCGGAGGAAGGCTCTCAGCGGCGCGGCGGCCTCAGCGGCGCACCACCGCGACGCCGCGCGGGCCGAGAACGAGGGGCTGCCCGGCGGGGCGCTCGTCCGCCCCGGCGGTCAGCGCGAGCAGGGTTCCGTCCACACCGGGGAGTTCGACGGACTCGTCGGTGCGGTTGACGAGGAACCAGTAGGCGGTGTCGCCGTGGCCGCGCACCACCAGCTCGACCCGGCCGCGGGCCGCCGCGGGCAGCTCGCCGCTCACCCCGGCGCCGTCGAGCAGCCGGGCGAGCACGCCCCGTACTCCGTCGGCGCCGAGCCGGGTGGAGACGTACGCGGCGGACCCCTGGCCGACCGGACGCCGGGTGATCGCGGGGCGGCCCGCCTGGTCACCGGAGGTGTACGAGGCGAGCACCTCCACCGCGTCGTCGGTGAGGGTGACCGGGTCCGTCCAGAGCGTGCCGGTGGAACCGTCGTCCAGGGTGACGCTGCGGCCCTCGGGCAGCGGCGCGAACTCCTCGATCCTGATGCCCAGCAGATCGCGCAGCGCACCCGGGTAACCGCCCAGCCACGCGTGGTCGTTCTCGTCCACCACACCGGAGAAGTAGGTGGTGACGAGGTGGCCGCCGTTCTCCACGAAGCTGTTCAGCTCCTTGGCGAGGGCGCGCGGCACCACATGCAGGATCGGCGCCACCACCAGGTCGTAGCCGTCGAGTGCGGCCCCGCGGTGGACGACGTCGGCCCGTACCCCGAGGGCCAGGAACGCCGAGTACCAGTCGAGCGCCTCCTGCCGGTAACGGAGCAGGGAGGACGGGTGGGAGTCCTGTTCGCTGGCCCACCACGACTCCCAGTCGAAGAGGATCGCCGCCCGCGCGGGGCGCCGGGTGGACCCGGCGACCTCGGACAGGTCGCCCAGCAGCGCGCCGAGCCGGGTCACCGAGCGGAACACCTCGCTGTCGGCACCGGCGTGCGGCACCATCGCCGAGTGGTACTTCTCGGCGCCCGCCGCGGACTGCCGCCACTGGAAGTAGCAGACGGCGTCGGCGCCGTGCGCGACATGGAGCAGCGAGTCGCGGGCCAGCTCCCCCGCACGCTTGGCCAGGTTGACCGGCTGCCAGTTGACCGCGCTGGTGGAGTGCTCCATCAGGAACCACGGATGCCCGCCCGCGAGCGAGCCGGTGAGGTTCGCGGAGAACGACAGCTCGTCGAGGGCCTGGGGCCCCGGGTGGACGTAGTGGTCGTTGGAGACGAAGTCCACCTCGTGCGCCCAGTCGGCGTAGTGCATGCCCTTGGTCTCGCCCATCACCATGAAATTGGTGGTGACGGGTACCTCGGGGGTCAGCCGGTACAGCACCTCACGCTCGGCGCGCAGATGCTCCTTGAGGGCGTCCGAGGAGAAGCGCTTGAAGTCGAGCTGCTGGCTCGGGTTGGGGTGCGAGGCGGCCAGCCGGGGCGGCAGGATCTGCTCCCACTCCGTGTAGCGCTGGGACCAGAAATCCGTGCCCCAGGCGTGGTTGAGCGCCTCGACCGTGCCGTAGCGGGCGGCCAGCCAGCTCCGGAACGCGCGGGCCGCGTCGTCGGAGAAGTCGTAGACGTTGTGGCAGCCCAGCTCGTTGGAGATGTGCCAGGCGACGAGCGCCGGATGGTCGCCGTACCGCTCGGCCATGGCGGTGGCGAGCCGCAGCGCGTAGGTACGGAACACCGGGGAGGTGGGCCGCCAGTGCTGGCGGGCGCCCGGCCACACCGTCTCACCGTTCGGCCCCACGGGGAGGATCTCGGGGTGCAGTGTGGTGAGCCACGGGGGCGGGGACGCGGTCGCCGTGGCCAGGTCGACGGAGATCCCGCCGGCGTGCAGGAGATCCATGATCTCGTCCAGCCAGCCGAAGTCCCAGACGTCGGGGCCGGGCTGGATACGGGCCCAGGAGAAGATGGCGAGGGACACGATGTTCACACCGGCCTCGCGCATCAGCCGGATGTCTTCGTGCCACACCTCGCGCGGCCACTGCTCCGGGTTGTAGTCGGCGCCGTAGGCGAACCCCGGTGCGGTGGCGTCGTGCGGCCGGCGCAGCCAGCGGGGCGACGGGGCGCGGGTCATCTTGCTCCTCGGGAAGATCGTGCCGGGTCCCGGCGGTCCGGGCGGACCGCGGGCAC
>NZ_JBHYZP010000013.1:0-188492 GCF_042752355.1 Streptomyces sp. NPDC059255 | reverse complement strand
GCGCAGCCTCTCCCGGCCAGCAGACGGCGCACCTCACCGATTGCCCGGGTCATGGTGGAACGGTCCACTTCGTAAAGGAGAGCCAGGACCGCGTGTGGGAGGTCGTGACGCAGGTGGATGAGTGTGGCGACGAGCCGGTCCACGAACACCAACTGATGCCTGGCACCGGCTCCCGGTGCCCGCTTCCTCGCACCGCCCCGAGCTTGGTGTCGGCGGCCTTCAACTGCGACCACCCACGGCCGAGCCAACTCGGCAACCAGCGACGACAGATGACTCCTCGAGACACCTGTGAACAACGGGTGTGCCAGGACCGAACGATCCACCGTGCCTTCCACCAGCAGAGCATGCCCACCCGCTATCACGCACCAACTCGTAAGAGGCTGCGCGGATAGGGGCGGTTTCGGGGGCGTCGGCTTGGGCTGTTGTTGCAGCGGTGGGTGCTCCAGGCACGGCGGATGAGGCTGCGCACGGTACGCCTTCGAGTGGCCCTTGCTTGGAGGTGCTCGCTCCAAGTCGGCGCACGCTCATCGTCCGGTCGTGGCAATGGCCTGTCTGGACTCGGATGCTGCGATGAAGGCTTGTAGGAGAGGACGGTCGTCTCCTCGGCGGGTGGCCATCAAGATCCGGCTCACGGTAGGAGGCCCGTCGAGTTCGAGCCTGCGGGCGCCTGCGGGAAGCAGCGTCGTGACGCTGTAGGGGGCGATGCTGACGCCGAGGCCGGCCGCGACGAACATGATGATGGTGTGCCAGTTCGAGCACTCCTGCGCGACCTGGACGTCGATGCCGGCGTTCCGCAACGGCTGCGTGTTCAAGTCGAACGCGTGAGCTCCTGCTGAACGCGGGAACAGGATCAGCGGGTCAGCGGCCAGCACCCTTGCTTCCACGCGGTCACCCCTTGCGGCGGGGTGCTCTGTGGGGATGACGGCGACGAACCGTTCCGATGCCAGTAGAGAAAGTTCGATGGCGTCGCGCTCCTCGGCGTCCCGCACGATCCCGACGTCGGCCGTACCCCGCTCCAGGGCCGCCAGGACATCGGTGGTGAAACCGTCGTGAAGTTTGACCTGGACGTCCGGGCGGCGGCGGGAGAATGCACGGAGGTGTTCGCTGACGATCGCCGTGGCGGAGGTGATGAAGGCGACATCCAGACGGCCGGCCTCACCTCGGCCGACGCGCCCGGCCTCGTCGAGGTCGGCCGCCAGACGGCCCAGAAGGTTCCGGGCCCTTGGCTGGAACGCCGCTCCCGCCTCTGTGAGTCGAACACTTCGAGAGGTCCGCCGGAACAGCTCAACGCCGACGATCTTCTCAAGCTGCCTGATCTGCTGGGACAGGGCGGGCTGAGCGATGTGCAGCCGCTGGGCGGCGCGGCCGAAGTGCAGTTCCTCAGCCACAGCCAGAAAGTACCGCAGATGACGGAGCTCGATTCGCTGATCCATAGTTTGAGCTTATTGATAGAGGTCAAGGCGTGTATTGGACACATGGGTGAGTGAAGTCGGAGGCTACGGGAAGCCACACCGGAAAGGGAACCCTTCGCATGCCGCACACCTCTGCCCCGACCATGATCTCCTCGATCGGCTCACAGAGTGACGCAGACGCGTTCTACGCGCTGAACGAGGAGTGGATCTCGCGTCTGTTCACGCTGCAGGAAGAGGACCTGGCCGTTCTCGGAGATCCGTTCGGCCGCATCGTGGGCCCGGGCGGCGACGTACTCATGGCGCGCGAGCCGGGCAGCGGCACTGTAGTTGGGTGCGTCGCACTTCTGGCCTATCCGGACGCCGTGTTCGAGCTGGCGAAGATGGCCGTGGCTCCCGCCGCACAAGGACGCGGCATCGGCCGCCAACTCATAGCCGCAGCGATCGACCGCGCCCGGGCACTCGATGGGACCCGGTTGTTCCTCGGCACGAACAGCATGCTGGCCCCCGCCCTTCACCTCTACGAGGCCGCTGGGTTCGGCAGGATCACCCGCGACCGTCTCCCCGTGGCCGACTACTACGCCCGCGCCGACATCCTCATGGAACTGCAGTGACGGCGCTCTGTGATCACTGGGAAACCTGTGCCTGCGCTTCCCTCATGGCTGACCGAACCGCTTTGGGACCAATTCGCGACCCTGCTGCCGGTGCGGCCGGTCTACGATCCGGCCCACCCGCTGGGCTGCCACCGCCGCCGGGTCAGCGACCGGATCGTCTTCGACAAACTGCTGCAGGTGCTGCGTTTCGGCTGCTCCTACCAAGCCATCGCCGATTCCACCTGCTCAGCCACCACGATCCGAGGCCGTCGCGACGAGTGGATCCGGCTCGGCGCCTTCGCCCAGCTCAGGGAGATCGTCCTGAACGCCTATGACCGAATTGTCGGTCTCGTGCTGGAGCAGATCGCCATCGACGGGTCGATCGCAAAGGCCTCCGGAGGCGGGGAAGCCGCCGGACGTTCGCCCGTCGACCGAGGCAAACGGGGGATGAAACGCTCAGCCGTGACGGATGGTTACGGCATCCCCCTGGGCCGAGTCCTGGCCGGGGCCAACTGCCACGACTCCCCGTTGCTCGCTCCCACCCTGGACCTCCTGAACGACCTCGGCCCGCTGCCCGACGACATCACCGTGCACCTGGATGCCGGCTACGACTCGGCCAAAACACGTTCAGTCCTCGACGAACGCGGCCTCCGCGGCCAGATCGCCCACAAAGGCGAGAAGGCGCCGTTGCAGGCCACTCAGCGCTGGCAGGTCGAGCGCACCCACGCCTGGCAGAACGCCTTCCATCGGCTCGCCCGCTGCTACGAACGCCGTCTCCACGTCATCAACGCCTTCTTTGACCTCGCGGACGCCGTCATCACCGTACGTAGCCTCACCCGCCGCGCCTGGACCACTCACCGCTGGGACAACCGCCCAATCCGACGCCCCTGAAACTGCCCTATCCGTGCAGCCTCTTAATCAGCACCTGATCAGGAAGGACCAACAAGAGGATGGCGCGGAACCCGTCCGCCTTCTGCTCCGCGATCAGCACACCGGGCGGGCCCCGTCCGGGAGCAGAGCCGGCGATGCCTCAATCTGAGGCTTCACTGCCACACCGCCACATGCATGCAGACTCCTCGCAGTCCGCGCGCTGAGCAGCACCGAGCGGGCGCAACGGTGTGGACTTCGAGGCGTGACGACCAGCCGCCATTCCTCACGCCCCACGCGGTCTCGCCTGCGCGAACTCGTGGCCCGGCCGGGCAGGATGAACCGAGCAACGGACGGGTTCGTGCGCAGGACGGTCCGGGAATCCTCGAACCTGCGCTCTTCGGTGTGGGATCTCCTGTCTCGCCCCGAGTTCGGGGACGCACCCGTCCGTACAAGGAAAGGCGCGAGCTCCTGCTCGGCGTCCTCGCCGGATGAGGATGCGGGTCCGGAGGAGTTCGCAGGACGCACGGCCATACATGGCCCGCTTGAGTGTTTTCACCCTGTTTACGTGACCTTCGACAACGCCGGAACTCCAGGGGAGCGCGAGTATCCCGCGTGGCTGCGTGGAGGTCCTGCCGGCTGGAACGGTCCAGGCTGGCGTTGTGGCTGTGCGGGCACGGGGAGATGGCGCTCCCCTGTTTGCGGCTCAGGGCCAGCAGCAGCGCGCCGCACTGGCCAGGCCGAGGCAGCCGATGGTGATGAGCAGCAGTTGCCAGTCGAGCCGGGCCATCAGGACGATGCTGCCGACCACCATGAGGATGGAGGTGACGCCATTGCCTGAGCGATGACCAGGCAGGCGATCGAGGTGTCGGACACGATGCGGGCGGAGACGTCACCGTCCTCCAGGCGCGAGAAGCGCGGGATCTGACTGTGGGGCAGGCGGTTGCCCAGGATACGCCGGGCTTCGAAGACGATGTTCTCCCCGGCCCGGCCGATCGCGTAGGCATGTCCGGTGCTCAAGCCTGCGTCCGCGAGGAAGAACACCGCGATCCATGTGATGGGCCAGGCGAGCGGCTTGCCGGCCGGAGAACAGCAGGACCCGGTGGCGGCGGACCGTCTTCCTGACTTTCATGCCGACTTGGTGTAAGAAGCGACGAACACACCAGCCCCGGGAACGTAATCGGACCGCCGCCAGTCACTGTAATGGCCCTCGGGCCGCAACCCGGAGTCCTGGGCGTGCATGTCCACCTCGTCGGGCGTGAGCAGACGCGCGGTCTCGGTGCCGATGCGGTGCGTACCATCGGCCTCGAACCACAGGGTGGACACCTGCCAGAACTGATTCTCCCCCAGGAGCGTGGCGTGCATCTGCAGGCCGGTATCCGGCTCCGGGTAGGGCACGAATATCGTGGTGCGCGCCAGCCCCTGATGCAGGGCGATGACGCCGGGGCGGTTGTGCGTCTCGACCAGCAGCCTGCCACCGGGCCGCAGGTGCTCGGCCGCCCGGGCGATGACGTCCCGCTGTCCGTCGGGGTCGAGGATCAGTGAGAGCGTGGAGCAGACGCAGTAGACCAGGCCGTACTGCCGATCACCGCGGTAGGTCCGGATATCGCCGAGTTCTGTGGTCACCTCGCCCTCATCGGCTTTTTTCTCACAGGCCGCCAGCATCTCCCGCGAGGAGTCCACACCGATGACCGGGCCGACTCGGCGCGACAGCGGCAACGCGATCCGGCCGGTCCCGACACCGAACTCCAGCGTGCCCCAGGCCGGGTCCGGGTGAAACCCGGCGATGGCGTCAACGGTGACCTGTGTGGCGGCATCGTTCGGGAAGATACGGTCGTACCAGCCTTCGAACTGCCCGCCATAGCCGATGTCTGCGATCGTCATGAGTTCTCCGTTTCGGTGACTGCTTCGGGGAAGATGCGCACAGACGCGTCCACGCGGCTCACGCGGCAGGGACGGCGCCGGGCCGGGTTGTGGTGGCCAGTTCGCGACGGCGCCGGCCCAGCACGCAGTGGATCGCCGGATGGGTGGCGCCGAACGCGAGAACGAACCGGTTGAGCCCCTTGAACTCGCCGTCGTGAGCTGGACCTGCTCGGGGAATTGGCCGGGCTGCAACTGGTGGAACGCTTCGGTGGCTGCTGCGGGGAACCGTTTCACATCGAGCAGCTACCGGAATGTCTCCGTGTACAGAGTCAGCGCAGATCATGAAACGCCGAGGTGAGTACGCCACGGGGCTCATCGCCTTTATCGTAGCCAGTGGAGGTGGCCAGAAGGAACTGCGTCTTTACAGCCGACGGATGATGAGGATATCGATGAGTGACTAAGTTGAGCACCAGCAGATACGGCGTGGAAAGCTGCAGGTACTCGATCCTCTTTTCTTTCTGCAGGACGACGCCAAGATTCGATAACAGATCAAACAGTGCCTTCTCCTGGCGGCGCCCGGGATGCCAGACCATGTGCCGCAGTGCCCGTTCTTGAACGAACGGGTACTCCGCCCACGTAGTGACAGTTCCGTCCGAGAGCTTGTCACGGACCAGTAGATGATTATCAGAATTTCCCGGTCTGGGTGCGAAGAATGTCGAAATGGGAAGGAAGGAGTGAGTCGGATCTACCCGATTACAGATCCGCTCTGCCCAAGGTGACTGGAATTGACGGACCACGGTGAGTGAAAACCAAGCAGTGAGGAGCGCGTACAGGGCATACCTCGGAGTATCCCTGAAACCGGTGCCGGGAGAACTCATTTTGTCACTCCCATGAGGGAGGGCTGAGATGAGAGCGCCCAGTCGATGTGCGCTGCGACCCGTTCTGCGTTTGTAGGATGCATTACCAAACTGGAGTGGTCGCTGTCGTCGACGATCTCGTGCCGATGTACACTGGAAAGCTTTGTGAGATCATGTTGGAGTTCACCGTGGACCGGATCGCCTGCGACGGTTCCACTGGCTGTCAGTACAGCCACCGGAAGAGGTGCAAGGTCAGTCAATTTGCGAGCGTCATGCGCCCAGGACGTATGCACCTGGGTGAATTCTCGCCGGGCGGTCCGCCAAGCCTCCGGGGAGTGGAGACACTCAACGCTGGCCCGCGCTGCCGCCTCGGGTAGCGACGCGAACTCCCCCAAGCCGTTCCGCGCCTTCTCCGGCCATAGTAAAGACTTGAAGTACTGGCGGGCCAGCCGCTGCCTGGTCCATGGCATGCTCTCGCGCTGCCGGGCGGAACGATTGATCTGATCGGGATGAGAAGAATCGACGAGAACCATCCCGGCTACCAAGTCCAGGTTACGCATGGCAAAGGAACGGATCAGCAGACCGCCTGAAGAATGCCCAACCAAGATATAAGGTGGCTTCAGTCCAATCTTTTGGGTCAGCACGCGCAGTCGAGCCACGGATTTTTCGGCATCTAGACTGTTGGCTGGCCCGCTCCAGCCGTTTCCCGGTCGGTCGTAGGCCAGATAGGGGATGTCTGGCCGCAACTTTTCCATTACCCATGACCACTCAGTTACGGGACAAGCCATAGCACTCTCGAAGATGACTGAGGGAGTCCCGCCACCAGTGTTTGCGGTGCGGGCCATGACGTGGATTCGGTTGCCCCCGACCGTGACAAAGTCTCCGGGCGCGGAGCGTGCCAACCGCTTTCTGCGCCAGTTCCGCAAAAGCGTCACGCCTGCCCCCGTGCCGGCTACCGCAGCGGCGGTGAGCCCAGCCCCAGCCGCCACACGCCCCGGTCTGGCGACGGCTGCTCGAACCGTGGGCGCCAAGGATCGCCGTACCGAGGGTCCGATGCTGGATGAGAGGTGATCGACTGCAGGATATGTGCCGGCGAATGCCCAGATGAACCGATTGAGGCCCATGTAGCGGGCGTTGGCAAGATGAAATGCCAAGCCCATTCCTAGAATGCCGCGCGCGATGGGCTTGGGCGCCACCAGCGCCAACGGGAAGGCGGTCTCACCTATGATGGTCGTCCATGCCAGAGTCTTGGAGAGCCGAGGCCTGTCGCGTACGAAATGGTAAAATCTTTGATCGCCGTACGTGGTGGTACGGAAGATCGACGGAATGGCAGTGCCGTCACGCCATACCGGCGAAATAGCCTTGCTGACTCCGGCAGTGAAATATGACAGACAACTATGACAGGCGATGAATGCCGCAGCTGCCTCCCGGGCCCGCTGATCATGAGGGAAAAGCTTTTCCAGTACAGCCCCTGCATAATTTATAAACGCGAAATGGTCGGAACCGTCCAGCCCAAAGGGTGCGCGCGTTTGACTCGCCAGGTTTGTACCGCAAACCGCAGCGGCCATCACTCCGCGTTGGGTGCGACTGGATCCTGGCAGCATCAGTCCGGCAGCCGCCAGAGTTTTAGTCTGAATCAGACCTACAACCTGGGGATACTGCATGATCTTCGCAATATGCCGAGCTGGACCGTGGGTCAGCCGCGGCCGCATCAGACGGAGGACCGGCCAGCTGAAGATATCGTCATCCGCCAGGTTCGAAGCGGTAGCGATTTGCTCCAGACCGCCTATGACGGAACCCACCGACGTGATAATCTCTACCCGCCGAAACACCCTGTCGAGGGCGTCACCGCCATTAGTGACCGCTCGATGATTTTGCATTACATCTCCACAATGAAGTGAATCGAAGAAATCAGGCACCGGCGACACGGTTTCTGTGAATCATCCCGAAGGGTTCGCGTCAACACGCCATTGCGCTACGCATTAGCTCTTGGGGGGAATTCATGACTCCTGTCCGCACTAGCCACGTGAATGTCCGCCACCGACGGTCACGTCCCTCCTGAAGTTGCTCTCCTCTTAACTCTTGCAGCGAGGCAACGGCTCCCTCCGCCATGAAGGAGAACTGGACATCGCATCGTCGTCCCGACCAGGGCCGAGACGCGGGATCATCGTGGGTGATTGGACCCCAGATGATCCCGCGTCGAACGAATTTAAACGTCAGGAAACGCTGGCGAGCAAGGCGCTGAATGAGCTCCCTTCCGGGGCACTCTCGCTCGGCGCAAACGCTTCCGTGGTGAAACCACCTATTCCGTGGACCACTGCGAGGGTCGCTATTCCCCCCTCAACGGCAACAACCGTCAGGACAGCCGCAATGGTGCCGGCTACGGCGGCGGGGGTACCAAGAACCGGGGCACTCGGGCCGCTATTCCAAACCGAGTGCCCTTCAGTGTCGGCCGCGCAGTCATTTGCCCACGCGGCCACCTGAGTTACGGAAGTCATAATTCCTCCTCGAAGTTTTTGCTCCTATTTTCAAATTAGGACTCTCTCGACTGCGATCGCATCGGCAACTCTTGCCTAAAGGGCGTTACCGAAAGTCGTGACCGGGCAGGTCGGAGCGGGTGTCCGGGGCTGTGCGGTCATGCGGCAAGGCGAAGTTGTGCATGCAGGCGATGACTTTGACGGCGCGGTGGAGGCCGTCGCGTGCCCTCGACGCGGGCGCGGACCTCGCGATGCTGCGCGTTGTCCTCTTCTTCACCCTTGAGCAGAGGCCGTCCGAGGCGTTTGCGGTGCGGGACGATCAGGCCGGTGTTGATGTAGGCGCAGTCTCCGAGGACGGTCACGCCCTCGCAGTGCGCGGCCAGGCCGGAGTTCCGCCACTGACCCTCTTCCAAGCTGTTGGTGCCGACCGCAGGAACGGAACGCTCGGCCTCGCCGGTGCCGGTGAAGGCCCGGACGGCGTCCACACTCACGTAGGCGGCGAGGGCGAAGAAGGAGACGGCGATGATCCGCAGTGTGGTCCTCTCCCTGGCCTCGCGGACGGCGTGGTCGCGGGCGGAGAACTGCCAGGCGACCGCCGTGGCGGAGGACACCTCGATCACGGAGTCGAGACCGAAGCCGACCAGGGCGGTCGACGAGGCGATCGTGCCGGCGGTGATCGCGACGACGGCCTCGACGACGTTGTAGGCGATCGTGGCGGCGACCAGCAGCCGTATACGACGGGTGAGGACGTCGCGGCGGGCCGGGGCCGGGCTACGGAGGTCCCGGCGGTCATCGGCAGCAGCCCTTCTCGTCCGCCTCCGCACAGGTCTTGTCGGCCTCGACGGCGACCATGGCGGTGCGCAGGTCGTCCAGCGCGCGGCCGAGACGTGCGTCGGCGAGTTCGTAGCGGGTGCGCCGGCCGACCGGTACCGCGAAGACCAGGCCGCAGTCGCGCAGGCAGGCCAGGTGGTTCGACAGCCGGGTACGGGAGATCTCCAGGGCGTCCGCGAGGTCGGCGGGGTGGGCCGGGGCCTCGCGCAGGGCGAGAAGGATCCGGCAGCGGATCGGATCGGCGAGGGCGCGGCCGAACCGCGCCAGCACCTCGATGTCAGCAGCGAGGGTCAACATTCCACCAGCAGTACATGGGATCCTGAATTCATAAAGACGTGAACTTGCCCTTCGCGGGCGGACTCGCGTCCCGGACGCCGTGTGAGCCCCCTGTATCCTGCTGCGCATGCCGCCTGCCCCTTCCCCGCAGCCGGATCGTGGTGCACTTCCCGCCCAGTCGGGACTCCTGACCGAACGCCTCGCGCGTCAGCTGGAGCATGACATCCGGTCCGGAGAGATCGCCGTCGGCACGAAACTGCCTTCCGAACGTGAACTCGCCGCGCGGTTCGGCTCCAGCCGCAACGTGGTCCGTGAGGTGCTGCGCCGGCTGGAGGCCCAGCATCTGATCGAGGTCGCGCCGGGCCGCGGGTCGTTCGTCCGGGAGCAGACGCCCGGCCAGGCCCGCAGCTACGACGCCCTGTACCGCGCCGGCCGGCCCACGGTCCGGCAGCTCATCGAGGCACGGGTGCCGCTCGAGGTCGAGACCGTCCGGCTGGCGACGGAACGCGCGAGCGCGGCGGACATGTCCGCGATGCGGGCGGCCAGGGACGCCGTGGAGACGGCCACCGATGTCGTCGCCAAGGCCCAGGCGGACGTCGACTTCCACGACGCGATTGCGGCGGCGAGCGGCAACCCCGTCCTGCGGATCATGCTGTCCTCGATCAGCGGGATGATGTTCGAGATGATGCTCCGCTCGAACTCCGATCCGTCGATCGGCGAGGCCGGCGTACCGCACCATCCCGAGATCTTCGAAGCGATCGAGGCCCGCGATGTGGAGCTGGCCTGCGAGCGGATGCGGGCCCACCTGACCCTCGGGTTGCGCACCTACGGCGCCGATCTCGATGTCAGTGTGCACGCGATGGCCCGGCAGCACATCGAATCGCTGCTCGGCCAGGCCGGCCACCCGGGTTAGGGTCCGCCGGGGAGCGGGCCCGCACGGCGCTCGGCTACGGGCGGACGATCGGCCGCGCGGCCCCCTCGCGGGCCACCGCTCCGGCACGTTCCGTGGTGCGCCGCGGGACGCAGCGTCATACCGGCACGCAAGGGCTGTTCAGTGTGCGCCGCCTCTTGCTACGGTCCCTGTCACTGCCACAACTGGTCCTACCAGTTGGACCAGTTGAATAGGGCAGATAGGGACGCAACACACCAGAAAGACGAGGACGATGAGGTCCACGAGCAGCCAGTTCCTCAGCCGGCGCTCCTTCGGCAAGGCCGCCGCCGGCTTCGCGGCCGCGGCGGGCATGGGGTCGCTCGGCGCCTGTTCGAGCAGGGGCGGCACCGCCCCGGCGGACGCGCCGCTGAGGATCATGGCGATCAACCACGTCTGGTCGCAGGCGATCAGGCGCCGTCTCAAGGAATTCGAGAGCCGGGCCGGGCGCAGGGTCTCCATGACCCTGCTCACCGCCGACCAGCTCTCCAACAGCTACAACGTCAAGCTCAACGCCTCCGGAACCGACGTGGACGTCATGATGATCCGGGCGCTCCAGGACCAGTCGCTCTTCGGGCTCAACGGCTGGCTCACCGATCTCACCGGCCTGGTGAAGGGCGAAAAGGCGTACGACTGGGCGGACTTCCAGGACGCCCCCCGCGAGGTGTCGGTCACCGCGGGCAAGGTCCTCAGCGTCCCCGTGGTGACCGAGCGCCCGACGCTCTACTACCGCAAGGACCTGGTGGAAGGGCTGGGCGGGCCGCCCCGGACCCTCGACGATCTGAGGGAGATGTCGCTCGAACTCGCCGACCGGGGCCGGAACTTCTTCGGCTACGTCGGGAGGGGGCAGCGCAACGGCGCCGTCAGCCAGTGGTCGAGCTTCCTCTACTCCTTCGGCGGAGACTTCGTCGTCGACGGAGCGTCGGGCATCGGGTCGCCGGAGGCGGTGGCCGCGTACACCTACTACGGCGCCCTGCTGGAGCGGACCGGACCGCCCGGGGCCACCAACATGAGCCTGGAACAGGCCATGCCGGTCTTCGCGCAGGGCAAGGCTGCCTTCTACGTGGACGCCGACGCCATCTACAGCAATTTCCTCGACCCGAAGATCTCCACCGTGGGAGAGACCGTGGGGTTCGCCCCGTTCCCGGCCGGTCCGGCCGGGGCCCGGCCGCACAACATCCCCTCCTGGAGCCTGGGCATCAACCGCTTCTCCCTTCTGCGCGACGAGGCGTGGGAGTTCGTCCGGTGGGCCTCCGGCCCGGAGATGGTGGCGGAACTGCAGGCGGCCGGCATCCCCGGCGCCCGCCGGTCGGCGTGGTCGGACCCGAGGACGCTCGCCGCGTTCCCGCCCGAACTCGCCGCGACCATGCGGACCAACGCGGAGCGGGGCATCGGGCACGACCGGCCCCAGGTCCTCCAGGTCGGCCGCTCACGCGACATCGTCGGACGCCCGCTGGTGGCCGGAATTCTCGGCAAGAGGGTGGCACCGGTCGCCCGCGACGCCGACGCCGAGTTCAACGACTTCCTGGTCCGCGACAACCGCCACCGGGAGTCCTGATGCGTACGACCGAGACCACCATGCCGACGCCGGACGGGACGCCCGGCACCGCCCCCGGCACACGGCGGCTGCCCGCGCGGCCCTCCCGACCGCGCCCGCCGCGCACCTTCGAGCAGGCCAACCGGCGCCTCAAGTGGGCGATGCTCGCACCCGCGCTCGCCTTCGTCGGCCTGATGATCGTCTTTCCGCTGGCCTTCACACTCAACCTCAGCCTCACCGACGCCTTCGGCGCGGTGAACTCCGGCAACAACTACGTGGGCTTCCAGAACTTCTCCGACGCCCTCGGCGACTCCCGCCGCTTCTGGCCCGCGGTGCAGCGCACGGTGATCTTCACCGTGGGCGCGGTTCTGCTGGAGACCGTGCTGGGCCTGGCCCTCGCGATGCTCATGCGCAGGCCGTTCCGCGCCATGCGCTGGGTGCGTACGGTCCTGATCATCCCGCTGCTCACCACGCCGGTCGCGATCGGCATCCTGTGGCTGCTCATCCTCGACCCGAGCAACGGCATCGCCAACCATCTGCTCACCGCCGCCGGACTGCCGCCGCAGGAGTTCCTCGGCTCGGTGAGCCAGTCCCTGCCCACACTGATGCTCATCGACGTGTGGCAGTGGACGCCGATGATGACGCTGCTCCTGCTCGCCGGGCTGACCACCCTCCCCGAGGAGCCGGAGGAGGCGTCCCTGGTCGACGGGGCCAACAGCTGGCAGCGGTTCCGGCACGTCATCCTGCCGATGCTCGGCCCGACGCTCGCCACCGCCCTGGTCCTGCGCGCCGTGGACGCGCTCAAGACCTTCGACGTCCTCTACGCGACGAAGGGAGCGGGCGGAGGTTCCGACTTCGAGGCGGAGACCCTCAACGTCTACGCCTACGGCCTCACCTTCGACTACCAGGAGTACGGGCTGGCGTCGGCGGTCCTCGCCCTGTTCACCATCTTCATCATCGGCGTCGTGGTCCTGCTCCGCCGCCGTACCGGAAGGAAGACCGCATGAGCCCCACCGCCGCCTCCTCCGTACGGAACACCGGTGCCCCTGCTCCCGGCCGGCGCCCGCGGCGTTACGGTTCCTGGCTGCGGGGCACCGCCATCGCCGCCGTGACACTCGTCTTCGCGCTGCCGGTCGTCTGGATGTTCGCCGCCGCCTTCAAGACGAACGTCCAGGTGACCGACCCGACCGTCGGTCTGTGGTTCTCCCCCACCCTCGACAACTTCCGCAACGTCCTGGACACCGGACAGATCCTGCGGCCGATGGGCAATTCGCTGCTCGTCGGGGTGGTGTCGACCGTGCTCTCCGCGCTCATCGCCGTGCCGGCCGCCTGGGCCGTGGGCCGGTTCCGGATGCGCCGCACCGGATCGCTCATCCTGGTGGCGCGCATCGTTCCGGCGGTCTCCCTGCTGGTCCCCTGGTACTACCTGTTCGCGCGGGCCGGCCTGGTGGGCTCCTACACCGTGCTGATCCTCAGCCATATGTTCGTCTCGGTCCCGCTCATCCTCTGGATCATGATCAGTTTCTTCGAGGGCCTGCCGGTCGAACTCGAAGAGGCGGCGCGCACCGACGGGCTGTCGGCGTTCGGCGCGTTCTGGCGCATCACGCTGCCACTGGCCGCGCCGGGCACCGCCACAGCCTCCCTGCTGGCCTTCGTCTTCAGCTGGAACAACTTCATGTTCGCGCTGATCTTCGCCGACGAACGCACACAGACCGTGCCCGTGGCGCTGTTCAACTTCATCTCCTACGCGAGCACCGACTGGGGCGGTCTGATGGCCGCCGCCGGCCTCATCACGGTGCCGGTCGTCCTCGCCGCGGTCCTCGGACAGAAATACCTGGTGGCGGGGTTGACGTCAGGCGCCTCGAAGGGCTGACCCCTCCCCCTCCCTTCCCTCTTGCCTCTCCCCCGTCCTGTCCACCGTTCACCGTCCGCATCACACAGCTCAGGAAGAACGCATTCATGAAGATCGTCGACGCGAAGGTCGTCGTCACCAGCCCCGGCCGTAATTTCGTCACGCTGAGGATCACGACCGACGAGGGACTCACCGGCCTCGGGGACGCCACCCTCAACGGGCGGGAACTGGCCGTCGCCGCCTATCTGCGGGACCATGTGGCACCCCTGCTCATCGGCATCGACCCGCACCGCGTCGAGGACACCTGGCAGTCGCTGTACCGCGGCGCCTACTGGCGGCGCGGGCCCGTGACGATGGCCGCGATCGCCGCCGTCGACGTCGCGCTGTGGGACATCAAGGCGAAGGCCGCCGGCCTCCCGCTGTACCAACTGCTCGGCGGCGCGAGCCGGGAGCGCGTGGGAACGTACGGCCACGCCGACGGGCGGGACGTTCCCGAGCTGTTCGACTCGATCCGTGCCCGCCTGTCCGAGGGGTATCCCGCGATCCGGGTGCAGACGGGCATACCGGGGCTGAAGACGGTGTACGGGGTGCACAGCAGCCCCGACCGCGCCGAGGCCGCACCCCACCAGCAGGCCCGTCCCGTGGTCGAGGACTGGGACACCGCGGCGTACCTGCGCCACATGCCCACGGTGTTCGAGGCGGTACGGAACGAGTTCGGGCCCGAGCTGCCCCTGCTCCACGACGCGCACCACCGCCTCACCCCCGCGCAGGCGGCCCAGCTCGGCAAGGACCTGGAGCCCTACCGCCTCTTCTGGCTGGAGGACTGCACCCCGGCCGAGAACCAGGAAGCCCTCCGGCTGGTCCGCCGCCACACCACCACACCCCTCGCGATCGGCGAGGTCTTCAACACCGTGTACGACTACCAGACGCTCATCGGCGAGCAGCTCATCGACTACGTACGTTCGGCCGTCACCCACTTCGGCGGTGTCTCCCCGCTGCGAAAGCTCTTCGACTTCGCCGCGCAGTACCAGATCAAGAGCGCCATCCACGGCCCCGAGGACATCTCGCCGGTCGGCATGGCCGCGGCCGTCCATCTCGACCTGGCGGTGCACAACTTCGGGATCCAGGAGTACGCGGGGCACACACCGCTGACCCACGAGGTGTTCCCGCACGCCTACACCTTCACCGACGGACACCTCCACCCGGGCGAAGCCCCGGGAATCGGGGTGGAACTGGACGAGGAACTGGCTGCCGCGCACCCGTACGAGGCCGCGTACCTGCCGGTCAACCGGCTCCAGGACGGCTCCGTCCACGACTGGTGAACCCACCGCCGGCTCCGCCCGCCGCTTCCGCACCGGCCCGATCCCCGACGAGGACGCCGACGCCCGGACGATTGCTGCGGTGCCGACGGGAGCGCGGACAGCGCCACGGGGCCGCCCTCGCGGCCCCGTGGCGGGCATCCGGGGGAAATTACCGCCGACACGTGAGTACGTGTACTCACGCCGGGCCTCGCTCCGTCCCGCAGGATGGGCGCACCGACCCACACAGAGGGAGCCCACCATGCGTACCACCAGCCGATTCCGTACCTCACCGCCCGTGCGCGTCCGGCGCCCGATGCGGACGGTCACGGGACTCGTCCTGGCCTGCGCGGCCGTCGCGGCGCTGAGCGGCTGCGCGATCGAGGACGCGATCTGCTCCGACGGCGAGTACCCGGTGATGACGGTGGGCAGCACCGGCCGCGCCTGCACGCCCGAGGGCGAGGACCCCCCGAAGGGCTACGTCCGCTACCCGGAGGGCAAGGTCCCGGAGAAGGTCGGCGACAAGTGGGACATCTACTGGGAGACCCACGCCGTGGACGAGAAGGGCGAGATCATCACGGTTCCCGCCGCCGGATGACGGTCTCTCACCCGATCGCCGACGGGTGCCGGGCGAGCGGGGTCACGGTGCACTCCAGGTAGGGGAAGAGCGGCAGGCTCCACAGGAGTTCGTGGAGCCGGTCGTTGTCCGCGACGTCGAAGACGCTGAGGTTGGCGTACCGGCCGGCGCGGCGCCACAGGTGCAGCCACTCACCCGATCGCTGGAGCCCTCGCGCGTACTCCTTCTCGGCGGCCAGCAGCGACGCCCGGACGTCCGGGGCGAGACCGGGCGGCAGGTGAACGGTCATTTCCACGGCGAAGAGCACGGGGGCGTCCTCTCAGGAGGCGGGGTCGAGGACGAAGTCGTACGTGACCTGGTGGCCGCCGTCGCCCGCCGGCCGCGGGTCCACGACGAGTTCGGGCTTGACGGCCGAGGCGACGTCGTCGCCGACATACTCGCCGCCCTGGAAGTAGAGCTGGGTCATGAGGGGTTCGTGACCGGGCGCGGAGACCTTCAGGTGCAGATGGGCGGGGCGCCAGGGGTGCCACCCCGCGGCGGCGATCAGGCTCCCGCAGGAACCGTCGGTGGGTATTTGGTACGGGGCGGGCTGGACGGTGGTCACACCGAAACGGCCCTCCGCGTCGGCGACGACGGTGCCGCGCAGGTTCCACTCCGGGATGCCGGGCGCGAACTGCGCGTACAGTCCGTCGTCGTCGGCCTGCCACATCTCCAGCACGGCGCCGGCCAGGGGCTTGCCGGAGACACCGGTGACCTGCCCCTGGAAGAGCAGGGGCGTGCCGGACTCGTCGTCGCGCATCGGCAGGACGGTGACGGCGGGCAGGACGGGGGCGCCCGGTACGTAGTACGGGCCCTCGATGGTGCCCTTGCTGCCCCGCCGTCCGGCGGTGGCGACCTCCTCGACCACATGCTCGACCCACACGTCCAGGAAGAGCGGCCACTCGCCGTCCTGTCCGACGGAGATCAGCCAGGACTTGAGGGCGTTGTACTCGTCGTACGTCACCCGGTGACGCCGGATGACGTCATGGACGGCGGTGATCACCTCGGTGGCCAGGGTGTTGACGCGCTCGCTGTCGGCGGTGCGGGCGGGAGCACCGGTCTTGTCGCTGAGGAAGCGCTCCGTGGCGGAGGCGCCGGAGGCGGCTGCCGTGGCCTTGAGCGTGGTGTCGGACATGGTGATGGGCTCCTTTGCCGGTCAGGATGTCGGTGTGTGGTGTCGGTGTGTGGTGTCGATGCGGTGTGGTCAGCGGTCCTGGCGGTAGCGGTCCAGCTTCCCGGGGTCGATCGCCACGCCCAGTCCGGGCAGGTCCCGGACGGCGAGGGTGCCGTCGGTGAGGGCGACCGGCTCGGTGAGCAGGTCGTCGCTCATGTCCAGGAAGTTGGAGAGTTCCCCGGCGCGCCGGGCGGAGGAGGCGTGTGCGGCCCCGAAGGCGACCGTGCACACCGTGCCGAGCTGGCCGTCGATCTGGTTGCCCATCACCACCTCGGCGCCCATCCCCTCGCACTGGAAGAGAATGCGCTGGGAGTGGGTGAACCCGGTGCGGGCGGTCTTGACGCTGATCGCCGTGGCCGAACCGTCCAGCAGGGAGCGGGTCACCTCGCCCGGGGTGGTGGCGGACTCGTCCGCGACGAACGGCACCGGGCAGTCGCGGACGAGCCGGCGCCGGCCCAGGACATCGTCGGCGGGGCAGAGTTCCTCGGCGAGTGTGATGCCGATCCCGTCCAGCTCGCGCAGGGCCGCGGCCGACTCGGAGGCGGTCCAGCCACGGTTGCCGTCTACGTACAACTCGGCCTCGTCGCCCAGTGCTTCGCGCAGGGCCCGGCACACGTCGAGGTCGAGCCGGAGCGGGCGGCGGCCGACCTTCACCTTGAAGGTGGTGATGCCGTACGTGTCCCGCATCCGCTCGGCCTCGGCGGCCATCCGCTCCGGGGCGTCGAAGCCGAGCATGTGCGCCACCCGCATCCGGTCGCTCCAGCCGCCGAGGAGACGGGTCACGGAGAGTCCGAGCGCCTGCCCGGCGATGTCCCACAGGGCCATGTCGACGGCCGACTTGGCGGCGGGGTTGCCGACGGTGCGGTGCAGCCGGGCATGGATCCGCTCGCGGTCGAACACGTCCATGCCGGTGAGCTGGGGGGCGAAGAGCGTTCCGATCACACCGATCACGGAGTGCTGTGTCTCGCCGTAGGTGAAGGGGCGGGGCGGCGCGTCGGCCACCCCGACCAGGCCCTCGTCGGTGTGGACCCGGACGAGCACATGCTCGGCGGTGTGCACCTCGCCGCTCGCGAAGCGCAGGGGCTTGGTGTACGGGATCGCGTACGGGACCGTCTCGATCGCGGTCACTTTCACCGGGCTCCTCCGGCGGTTCCGGCGATCAGCTGCTCGGTGCGCCGGGCGATGCCGAGCAGCCTGCCCACCCGCCCGGGGTGCCCCACGAGCTGGAGTCCGAGCGGCATGCCGTCCGGATCGCGGTGGCCCGGAACCGTGACGACGGGCAGCCCGAGGAGCTGCCAGCAGCGGCTGAGCACCGGGGTGCCGGTGGCGCCCACCCCGTACGGCGCGGGGCCCGGTGCGGCGGGGCCGAGGATCACGTCCGTACGCTCCAGCAGGGCGAGGATCCGGGTACGTGCCGCACGCGCGGTCTCCAGCGCCGCCCGGTACTCGGCCCCGGAGGACCGGGCCCCGCGGTCGAGGAGTTCCCGCAGCGGAGTGCTGAGCGCCTCGGGGTGCCGGGCCTCGGCGGCGAGGGAACGCGCGGCCTCGTGGGCCATGACCGTGGCGTGGACGTCGGTGAGTTCGGCGACCGGAACCCGGTCGCCGAGGTCGGCGCGGCGCGCTCCCGCCGCGCCCAGTGCGCGGGCGGTGCGGTGCAGGGCGTCGAGCATCGGCGGTTCGATGTCGGCCAGTTCGGTGCCGGACCACACCAGCACCTCGATGTCGTCCGGGACCTCCTCGGCGGTGGTGGCGTCGACGGCGGCGACGGCGGCCGCCAGCTCCGTGACCGTGGCGGTGAGCAGCCCCGGCGCGTCGAGGCTCGGGCTGAGCCCGGCGATGCCCCGCGTGGACCAGGCTCCGACGGGGGCGACGTACCCGGCGACACCGCAGAAGGAGGCGGGCCGGGTCAGTGAGCCCGCCGTCTGGGAACCGAGCGCGAGGGGCACCACGCCCGCCGCCACGGCCGCCGCCGAGCCGCTGGAGGAGCCGCCCGGGGTGTGCGCCGGACGGTGCGGATTGCGGGTCGGTCCCGGCTGGAAGTACGCGAACTCGGTGGTGACCGTCTTGCCCAGGGGTACGGCGCCCGCCCGGCGCAGCCGCTCCACCAGCCAGGCGTCGGCCGCGGCGATCCGGCCGCGACGCAGGGGCGAGCCGCACTCCGTGGGCAGTCCCGCGACGTCGATGATGTCCTTCACCCCGAACGGGACGCCGTGGAGCGGCCCGTCCGGGGCCCGCCGGGCCGCCGCGCGGGCGCCGTCCGCGTCCACCCGTACCCAGGCGTGGATCTTCCCCTCCGTCCGTTCCAGACGCGCCAGGGCGTCCTCCACGGACCGGGACGCGGTTGCGGTTGCGGATGCGGATGCGGGTGCGGGTGCGGGTGCGGAGGGGAACGGGGGCACAGACAGAGATGCGGATGCGGATGCGGGTACCGACACATCAACCTGCTTTCGGCGGGGGTAGGGGGCGGGGAAACCGGACGGTGCGCTCGCCGGGCGGAGTCCGCCGTCAGCAGGCCACCGGTGGCGGTGTCGCGTCCAGGCTGTGGAAGTCCCGGTTGAAGTAGACGAGGCTCCGGCCACCCGAGCGCGTGCGGATCCGCTCGACCTCCACGAAGAGCACACTGTGCGAGCCCATGGGCTTGGTGTCCGTGATCCGGCCGACCGCGGTGACCAGGGCGTCCTTCAGCACCGGCACATCGTGGGTGCGGTCCCAGACGTCCCAGGTGAAGCGCTCCGCCATGGACACCTTCGTGGCGCCCGCGAAGTGCAGGGCCAGCGCCCGCTGGTCGCCGCCGAGGACATTGACGCACACCCGTCCGTTGGCGTTGAAGACGTCGTGCATGGCGCTCCTGCGGTTGACGCAGACCAGCACGGTCGGCGGGTCGTCGGTGACGGAGCACACCGCGCTGACGGTGATGCCGCAACGGCCGTTCGGGCCGTCCGTCGTCAGGATGTTGACGGCCGCGGGGAGATGGGCCATCGCCTCCCGGAATTCGGTCTGACTGGCGTTCACGGCCGGGCCGCTCCTCTCGTGTTGCTGCATGGTGGTGTGTCCTCGGGCCTGCGTGTGTCCTCGGGCCCGCCCCCGAGCGCTCACCACACCTCGACCACCAGCCGCGGTGTCCTCGACCGGGAGACACAGGCGGCGATCCGGTCGCCGGCCGCCTTCTCCTTGGCGGTCAGGCAGTGGTCGCGGTGGTCGGGTTCGCCCGCGAGGACCCGCAGGACGCAGGTCCCGCAGATGCCCTCCCGGCAGGAGGTGTCCAGCGGTACGCCGTTCGCCTCCAGCACCTCGGCGATGCTCCTGCCGGGCGGTACGGGGTAGACCTCGCCGGTGTCCAGCTCGACCTCGAACCCCTCGGCGGGTGCGGTGTCCGTCGCGTCTCCCGCCTGGAACAGCTCGGAGTGGATCTGCTCCTCGGGCACACTGCGGGCCGCGAGGCCGGTGACGTACTCCATGAAGCCCCGCGGGCCGCAGGTGTAGACGTGCGCGTCGGACCGCAGCTCCGCCAGCTCCCGCTCCAGCACACGGGCGTTCGCCTCGCGTCCCAGCCCGAGGCGGAAGACCACCCGGTCGGCGAAGGGTGACTCCTCCAGGACCTCCGCGAAGGCCGCCTCGGCCCGGCTCCCGGCCACGTAGTACAGCCGGAACTCCGCGCCCGCACGGTGGAGTTCGTACGCCATCGCCAGCAGCGGCGTGATGCCGATGCCGGCGGCCACCAGGCGGTGCTCGCCCGCGTCCGGGGCGAGGCCGAAGAGCGATCGGGGCGCGCCCACGGTCAGTTCCGTGCCGCGCGGCGCCTTGTCGTGCAGGGCCTGGGAGCCGCCGCGCGAGTCCGGTTCGCGTTTCACCGCGATGGTGTACGCGCCGGTGTCGTCCGGCGGCCCGCACAGCGAGTACGGGCGGGTGATTCCGGTGGGCCCGGTCACATCGATGTGGGCGCCCGCCGGGTAGCGGGCGAGGGCGGTGCCGTCGGGGCGGGCGAGCCTGAGGACCTTGACCGCGTCCGTCTCGTCGACGGCGTCGGTGACGGTGACAGTGAACATCCGTCTGCCTTCACGTTCGGGAGGGATGGGGCTGACGGCGCCGTCAGCGCATGTACAGGCCGCCGTTGGCGTCCCAGCACGCCCCGGTGACCGCGTCCGCGTGCTCCGAGGCGAGCAGCACGGCCATGTCGGCGATGAAGCGGGGGCGGCCGAGCCGGCCCGCCGGAATCGATGCCTCGATCCTGGCGAGTTGTTCGGGAGGAACCATCTCGCGGACCACCGGCAGGTCCTGGGGGCCCGGGGAGATCGCATTGACGGTGACCCCGTGCGGGCCGAGTTCACGGGCGAAGACCTTGGTGAGGGTCGCCACGCCGCCCTTGGCCGCCGCGTAGTGCGCGCCGGTCGCGGTGCCGCCGTTCTGGCCGGCGAGGGAGGCGATGTTGACGATGCGTCCGTATCCGCGCTCGGCGAAGTAGGCGCCGAGGACCTGGCAGCCGAAGAAGGTGCCGTCGAGGTTGGTGGAGACCACGGTCCTGAAGCTGTCGGGGGTGATGTCCATCAGCGGCTCGGCCTTGGCGACGCCGGCGTTGTTGACCAGGACGTGGAGGGCGTCCCAGTGTGCGACGATCCGGTCTCGGACCCGTACGAAGGCGTCCTTGTCGCGGACGTCCAGACCGAGGCCGATCGCGTTCCGCCCGGCCGGGTCGAGCTCCGCGGCCGCCTCGACGGCTCCGTCCTCGTCCAGGTCGGTCAGCGCCACGCGGTAGCCGCGGTCGTACAGCCGGCCCGCGATACAGGCGCCGAGGCCGCGGGCGGCGCCCGTCACGAGGGCGATGCGGTGGGTGTCGTCCTCCCAGCCCTCGCCGGTTCCGTGCGGGCTCACAGCAGGAACCCCGATGCCGTCACCGTGTCCTCGGAGTTGACCAGCCGCACGATCTTCCGGGCGATCCGGGGAGCGCCCGGACCACCAGGACCGCCCGCGCCGTCAGGCCTGTCCGTGCCGTCCGGACCGGCCGTGCCGTCTGCGGCATACGTGATCCGGTGGGTGACGTCGGCGGCGAGCACAAAGGTCTCCTCGCGCTTGTAGCCGACCAGGATCTGCGCCGAGCAGAGCTCGATCGCGTGCTCCTCGCGTGCCGTGACGACGAAGCGGGAGACCGACCGGACCGTACGGGCCGCGGCGGCGGCCGAGATGGAGAAGCCGCCGGTGAGCCGTTCGACGCGCATGCGGCGCATCCGCTCGTCGTCGTAGACCAGGTTGAGGCGGCCGGCGAAGTCCGTCGTGTCACGGTCGATGGGGACGATGTACTCGCCGCCCGGGGCCCACAGAAGGTCCCACTCCGCGTACCGCCGGGCGTCCAGCAGATGGGCCTCGCGCCAGATCAGCGATACGGCGGCGAGGGCGCGCGGATCGTCCAGCGGGAGTTCGGCCGCCGGCACCGCGGTGATGAGGGCGTCAGTCGTCATGGGTCATCGTCCTCTTCCACATCGCGTACGCCTCGCGCATTCCGGTCTCGTCGGTCGCGTGGGACGTGGGCTGTCCCAGGTCGTCGGGTTTCTCCCGGCCGAGCCCCCGGTTGACGAGGATCGGCATCTCCGCGCCGCCGGTCACACCGCGCTGGACGCGGTTCCACGCCTCGGCGTCGTCGGGGCTGCCGAAGCCGAACGGTCCCTGGAAATGCTCGTGGATACGGAGCCGTTCGCGGTTGACGATGTCGGGGGCGCCGTCCAGGCCGAGGGCCACGTGGCGGACCTCGGTCTCGGCCACCGAGATCGGCCGCAGCACGCGGAAGAACGACATCGACATGGCGACGTTCGGGAACAGGTTGAGGTTGAACCCGGCGCCGTGCAGGGAGCGGACGATCCGCCGGACCTTCTCCGGGGGCATGTCCTTCGACAGTTCCTCGACGACATGGCGGAAGCGGTCCTGGAGCTTCTCCGTCCCGTCGTCGACGTCGAGGTCGACGTGGGCGGCGACGGAGACGGACACGCTGTGGCCGTTGCCGAGGGCATGGGTGACCGCGGTCTCGTCGGTCATGATGGAGAGCATGCTCGCGGTCTCGGCGTCCACCGACGACATCCAGGAGCGGTGCACGATCGGGAAGTGGTACCAGTCGGTGGTGTTCTCCAGCTGGATCTTCCAGTTGCCGTCGAACCGGAACTTGTGCTCGCCCTGCACCTTGACCGGGTAGCCGGCGCCCTGCTTCATGAAACGGTCGATCCACAGCCGGGCCCCGCCGAGGAAATCCTCCAGCGGCTCGATGTCGTGGTCGAAGCTGGCGAAGACCATGCCCCCGTAGGTGCCGACCCGCAGCCTCTGCAGCGGCATGTCCTTCTTCTCGGCGACGTCCTCGTACCCCTCGGGGTACGGGATGCCGCGGAGGGTGCCGTCCAGCGCGTACGACCAGGCGTGGTACGGGCAGGTGAAGCCGTTGCCGTTGCCCTTGGGGGTCTCGCAGACGCTGGCGCCGCGGTGGCGGCAGCGGTTGAGCAGGACGTTGATGCCGCCGCGCCGGTCGCGGCTGACGATGACGGGGCGGCGGCCCACCCAGGCGGTCCTGAAGTCGCCCGCCTCGGCGATCTCGCTCTCGTGCGCCACCCACACCCAGGTGCGGTGGAAGATCCGGTCCATCTCCCGTTCGAAGAGCCCGGGGTCGGTGTAGAGGGTGCCGGAGACCCGGTCGTGGCCGACGAGGGAGGCGATGTCGGGAGTCCGCGGGGACGCGGTCATCGGGTGGCCTCCGGATCGGGCAGCGGGCGGCCGGCGCGCGCCTCGATCTTCATGTAGCGCCACAGGCCGTACTCGCCGACCTGGACGGTGCGGAAGAGGTTGCACACCGCGGCGACGGTCGGCTGGTCGACGACGTCGGCCAGGACGTACGAGGTCCAGGGCCAGGAGCCGGAGGGGCCGACCATGTGCTGGTCGTCGTCGATCGTGCCGAGGACGCGTACGCCGGGCATCCCGTGGAGCCGGCCGAGCATGGTCATGAAGCCGTCCCAGACCGCCTTGCCCTGGCCGGTGGGCAGATCGAAGAAGTTCTGGTTGACGCCGATGCAGAACAGCACCCGCAGAGGTGCGGTGCCGGACTCGGGCTCGGGCATGGAGGGGTCCTGCCTTTCAGGGATGGCGGGATGGCGGTCGTGCGGAGGGGCGGCGGCGGTCAGAGGTAGCCGGGGAAGGGCGGGACACCGGTGAGGACCGCGCCGGCGCCGTCGTACATGCCCTCCTGGAGGAAGGCGTGCTGCGGGACGACCGAGGCGTCGCGCAGGAAGCGCTGCATGGGGCTGCCGTCCGCGATGGCGGCGATGCCGCTGAGCTGGTACGCGCTCCGTACGGCCGCGAAGGAGGTCTCCGCGAGGTGGGTGGCGGCGAGCCGCAGCAGGCTGGCCTGGCCGGCGCTCGCGGGGTCCCCCGCGGTCACCGTCTCCCAGACCTCCTCGGTCGCCTCGTAGAAGAAGGCGCGCGCGGACCGGAGCCGCGCCTCCGCCCGGCCGACGGCGATACGGTACGTCGCGCGCTCGGCCGGCCTGGGCGCGCCGGTGAAGCCGGACCGGCCGCCCTGCGCGACGGCGTGGTCGAGGGCCGCGCGGGCCACTCCGAGTCCGACCACCGCGAGGACCTGCGCGGCGTACGGGACCGTCGGGTAGCGGTACAGGGGCTCGTCGACGGTGGGTTCGCCGCCGCGGACGAACGTCCACTCCTCGGGGACGACGACACCGTCGGCCACCAGGTCGTGGCTGCCGGTGCCGCGCATGCCGATGACGTCCCAGTTCTCGGCGATCTCCACCTGCCCGGGCCGCAGTACGGCGGTCAGCGGACGGCCCGCCCGGTCCTCGCCGGCCTTGACACCGACGCCGAACACGTCGGCTCCCTTGCACCCGCTGGCGAACTTCCACCGGCCGGAGACCCGGTAGCCGCCCTCGACACGCTCGGCGGGCCGCACCGGGAACAGGCCGCCCGCGAAAACGACATCCGGTCCGTCGGCGTACAACTCGGCCTGGGTCTCCACGGGAAGCGCGGCCAGATAGACATGGGACGAGCCGAAGCTCGCGACCCAGCCGGCCGAGCCGTCGACGACCGATATCCGCTCGATGAGGCGGAGGAATTCGGCGGGCGGCAGCGGAGTGCCGCCGAATCGCGTGGGGACGCTCGACCGGTAGATTCCCGCACGCTTGAATTCAGCGATCACATCGCGCGGAACATGCCGCTTCTCCTCGAATTCGGCCCGCCGTTCGGCCACGACGTCCAGGACCCGTTCGACGGCAGAGGAGGTGTCGCGGGAGGTGTCGAAGGAGGTGCCCGGGGAGGTCGCGACGGGGGTCTCCGGGGCGATCTCCGGGGAATGGGCGGCATCGTGCGGGGGATGGGAATCCAGCGTCCGCGTCATGAGAGTTTCTCCTCGCATTGCCGGGCGGCGGTTTTCTCGACCGCCCTGCCTTTACGCTAGGCGCGGCAACCGGCCGTCCACCATCGGGACTTGACCGCACTGTGTAGGGGAATTCCCCTATCCGGTGGTGCGGGCCCTCGGCAGGGTGAAGCGGAACACCGCGCCGCGCGGTGTGTTCGGGCCGACGCCGATCCGGCCGCCGTGGCGGGTGATGATGCGGTGGCTGAGGGCGAGGCCGATACCGCTGCCGTTCTCCTTGGCCGTGAAGACTCCGTCGAAGATCCGGTCGCCGGGTGGCGGGCCGTCGCCCCGGTCCCGGACGGCGAGTTCGGCGTCGCCGTCACCGGCCCGCCGGGTGGTGATCCGTACACTGCGTTCCGCGACGGGCCGGCGGGCCATCTCCTCGACCGCGTTGAAGGCGAGGTTCATCACGACCTGCCCGATGAGCACGTTCTCGCAGCGCACCGGGAGCGGTTCCGCGGTCAGGTCGAACTCCGTCACCACGCCGTGTTCCTGGGCGCGCAGCTCGATGAAGTAGGCGCAGTCGCGGACGATGGTGTTGAGGTCGGTGAGCTGTTCGGACTGTTCCAGGCGGCCCACGTACTGCCGCAGGCTGCCCAGGATCCGCCGGGCGCGGTCGATCTGCCGGACGGCGTTGTCCAGCCCCCAGGCCACCTGTTCGTCGCCCGCGGCGAGCCGGCCGCGCGCCCCTTCGACGAAGTTGTACGCGGCGGCGAGCGGCTGGCTCACCTCGTGGGCGATGGCCATGGCCATGTCGCCCATGGCGTTGTAGCGGGCGAGGTGGTCGAGGCGCTGGGTGTCGCGGCGGTGCTCCTCCTCCTCGCGGACGCGGTCGCTGATGTCGTAGAAGAGGAGCATCCGGCCGCGCAGATCGCTCTCGATCCCGATGTACTGGCAGGTCGCCGCGTACCAGCGAGGGGCCGCGCCGGGCGCGGCGAACCGGTAGCGGCCCTCGCGGCCGGGCACGGGCCCGTCGGGGCAGTACCCGGCGAAGTCGGCGCCGTGGAGGCCCTCGCCGAGCTGTCTGGTCGCCGACTCGCTGGCGAAGACGACCCGGCCGGCGTCGTCGAGGACGACGATGCCCTCCGCGAGGCCGCCCAGGAAGGTACGGAGCCGGCTCTCGGTGCGGAACAGATCGCGCCGGACCGCCTTCTCCTCGGCGATGTCCCGGAACTGCACCATCACCACGGTTCCGGCGGGCAGGTCGACGCGGATCGCGATGGCCTCGGTGAGGATCTCCTCGCCGCTCTTGGAGCGGTAGCACCATTCGGTGGCGCTGACCCCGTCGGCGACGGCGTGGCGCAGCCAGCGACGGCCGAGTTCACGGCTGTACTCGCGGGCGTTCTTGCTCATGTCCGGTGCTTTGAGCGGCTTCAGCTCCTCGACGCTCCAGCCGAGCAGGTCGCAGGCCGCGCCGTTCGCCCAGAGGATCTCGAAGGTACGGGCGTCGTGCAGCAGGACGCAGTACTTCAGGGCCTGGGTCAGCGCCTCGAAGTCACCAGGGGCGAGTCCGGGCGTGGCCCGCGGCGCGGGGTCCGGCGGGGGGTCCGGCGGGGGTCCGGCCATGGGGCGGTGCCTCTCATTCTCCGGCCTCCGGGAGGCGCAGGCCGAGTCGGAGCATGTCGCGTACGAGCGTGGTGAGGCTCTCGGCGCCCGTCTTCTCGCGGATGCGGGCCCGGTGCACGTCGACGGTCTTGGCGCTGATGCCGAGCCGTACCGCGATCCGCTTGTTCGGCAGACCGTCCACGGCCAGCCCCAGCACCTCCCGCTCCCGCACGGACAGGCCCGCGAGCCTGGCCCGCAGTCCGTCCTGCCGGGCGGCCCGTTCGAAACGCTCGCGGGCCAGTCGCTGCGCGGACTGCACGACATCGAGCAGGTGCTGGGGGTCGTACGGTTTCTCCAGGAAGTCGACGGCCCCGTTCTGCAGGGCGCGTACGGACATCCGGATGTCCCCGTGCGCGGAGACGAAGACCACGGGCAGCGGCGAGCCCGTCTCGTTCAGCAGCTGCTGGACCCCGAACCCGCTCAGTTCGGGCATCCGCACGTCGAGGACGAGACAGGCGGGCCGGCCGCGGTCGTACGCGGCGAGGAAGGTCCGGGCGTCGCGGAAGCGCTCCGAGCGGATACCCACCGACCCGAGGAGCCAGGCGAGCGACTCGCTCAGCGCCTCGTCGTCGTCCAGGATGTAGACGAGGCACATCTCATCCGTCCCAGGCGGCCGGAGCGGTCCAGTACTCACTTCCGTCGGCGCTGATCCCGTGCCGCCACGCGCTCGTACGGCGCAGGGCCGGCTCGACCCGCGCGGTGGCCGCGTCGGCGCCGGCAGGGCCGTCCTCCTCGACCTGCCAGTGCACCCAGTTGACCTCCCGGCCGGCGCCGTCGTGCACGAACAGGTCCACGTGGTGCCAGCCGTAGCCGTGGGTGTCGGCGTAACACGTCAGCAGCATCGTCCGGTCCGTCGCCGCTGTCGTCGCTGCCGTCGGGGCTGTCGCCACTGTCGTCGGGTCCGTCATCGCTCCTCCAACAGCGGTGCGGCGAAAAGCCGTTCGGTACGGAAGGCGGAGATCCGGGGCCCGTCGGGGCCGGTACGGAAGGCCACGTCGAGGCGGGCGACCATGATCTCGGCGCCGCCCGACGCGTACCGCGAGAGCTGCTGCATCTGCCAGCTCCCCCGCGCCGTACCGTCCCTCACGTCGACGGTGCCGGGGAAGAGCAGATGGGTGTTGGCCAGGAAGTGCGGGGCGGGCGGCAGATACGCCGACAGCATCGCGACGATCGCCGCGCGGCCCTCGGTACGGCCGAACCTGTCGGCGTACGCGCTGCCGCCGCCCTCCCACACCGCGTCCTCGGTGAACAGGTCGCCCAACTCGCCCTCCGCGCGGGCGGGTACGTCGCAGAGGGCGAGGTAGCGGGTCAGGGTGGCCACGAACGGGGCGGGGTCGGCGGTCGCGGTGGCGCCGGTGTCCCCGGCCGGGCCGGTCATGAGGCCGCCTGCCGCAGGCGCTCGGCGCGGCGCTGGGCCTGCCGATCCGGGTCCGGTACCGGCGCCGCGAGCAACAGCCGCTTGGTGTAGGCGTGTTCGGGGCGCTCGGTGACCTGGGCGGTGTCCCCCGTCTCGACGATCTCTCCCCGGTACAGCACGGCCACCCGGTGGCTGATGTGCCGTACGACGGAGAGGTCGTGCGTGACGAAGAGATAGGCGACGCCCGTCGCCTCCTGGATCTCGATGAACAGGTCGAGCACCCGGGCCTGTGTGGTCAGGTCGAGGGCGCTGACCGGTTCGTCGCAGACGATCAGCCTGGGGTCCCGGCACAGGGCGCGCGCGATGGCGATCCGCTGGCGCTGGCCGCCGGAGAACTCCCGGGGCAGCCGGTGGGCCGCGTCCCGCGGCAGGTACACGTGGTCGAGGAGGGTGCGCACCCGGCGTTCCGCGTCGGCGCGTGCGACGCCGGTGACGAGCAGCGGTTCGGTGAGGATGTCCATGACCGTCATGGCCGGGTTGAGCGAGGTGAACGGATCCTGGAAGACGACCTGGATGTCCTTGCTCAGCGCCCGGCGCTCCCGCCTGCCCAGCCGGGAGACGGGACGCCCCTCGTAGCGGATCTCACCACCGGTGACCGGGGCGAGGCCGAGCACGGCCCGGCCCAGGGTGGTCTTGCCGGAGCCGGACTCGCCGACCAGGCCGAGGGTCTCGCCGGGGGCGATGGACAGGTCGATGCCGTGCAGGACGCGGAACGGCTTCCCGCGGCGGCCCTTTCCCGGGTACTCCACCACGACGTCGTCGAGTTCGAGGAGCGGGGCGGTCGAAGGGACCTCGGGAGCAGCGGAGTCCGAGGAGTCCGAGGAGTCCGGCGACTCCGGGGAGACGGCCGGAGAAGTCCGGGGAGACGGAGACATCATGACGTCACCTCCTTGTGAGGTTCCTGGAGCGTCCCGAGGGGTTCCTGGGGAGCGGCGGGAGCGGCGGGAGCGCCCGGCTCCCCGCGCACCGGCCCGCCTTCGAGGGTCGAGGCCAGCAGCTTGCGGGTGTACGCGTGCCCTGGCTCCGCGAAGATCTGCCGGGCCGGCGCGGTCTCCACGATCCGGCCGGCCCGCATCACGGCGACCCGGTCGCAGATGTCCGCCACGACGCCGAAGTCGTGTGTCACGAGGATCATCCCCATCTCGCCCTCCCGCTGGAGCGAGCGCATCAGGTCGAGCACCTCGGCCTGGACCGTGACGTCGAGGGCCGTGGTCGGCTCGTCGGCGATCAGGAGCCGCGGGTCGCAGGAGACGGCGCCGGCGATCAGGACGCGCTGCGCCATGCCGCCGGAGACCTGGTGCGGATACGACCGGTACACCCGCTCCGGGTCGGGGATGCCGACCCGTTCCAGGAGGGCCAGCGCCTTGGTACGGGCCTCGGCGCGGGACAGTCCCAGGTGCCTGCGCATGGGCTCCGCCAGCTGGGAGCCGATCCGGAAACAGGGGTCCAGGTTCGACATGGGTTCCTGCGGGATGTAGCCGATCCCGCGCCCGCGCAGCGCGTTGAGCGCGGCCGTGTCGAGCCCCAGCAACTCCCGTCCGTCGAAGGAGAGATGATCGGCGCTCACCTGCGCCTCGTACGGCAGCAGCCCGAGGACGGAGAACGCCGTCTGGCTCTTGCCCGAGCCGGACTCCCCGACCAGGCCGAGGACTTCGCCGCGCTCCACGGTGAGGCTCACCCCGTCGACCACCGTCCTGACGCCGCCGGGCGTCGGGTAGCCGACCCGTAGCCCCGTCACGGTGAGCAGGCGGTCCTGAACGGGCTCCGCGGCCGCCGCGCCGGTGCGCCGTGCGACGGGCCGCGGACGTCCGGTCACCCGGCGCTCGCCGGTGCCCAGCGCGTCGCGCACCGCGTTGCCCAGCAGGCTGGCCGCCAGGATGGTCAGGCTCATCGCGAGGCCCGGCCACACCAGGAGTTCGGGCGCGTTGTACACATTGGTGAAGCCGTCGGCCAGCATCGCGCCCCAGCTCGCCTGCGACGCCTTGCCGAGACCGAGGAAGGAGAGGCCGGCCTGGATGCCGATCGCCACGGCGAAGAGCTGGGTGGCCTGGATGACGGACGGAGCGATCACCACGGGGAGGATGTGGCGCCGCATGATGCGCGGGTCGCCGAGTCCGGAGACCCGGGCGGCGTCGACGTACAGCTCCTCCCGGACGGCGACCACCGACGCGCGGATGAGGCGGAAGACCATCGGCGCCATGATCACACCGAGGACGGTCATGGCGACGTTGAGGTCCTGGGAGACGGCCGCCATCACGACGAGCATCACGATGATCGCGGGCACCGCCATGACGACGTTGACGGCCCAGCCGGCCACCGCGTCGAACCAGCCCCGGTAGAAGCCGCTGACCAGGCCGAGCGGCCCGCCGACCGCGAAGGCGACAAGGGCGGCGAGCGTACCGCCGAGCAGGCTGGTGCGGCCGCCGTACAGCAGCCGGGCGAGCACGTCCCGGCCGACACCGTCGCCGCCGAGCGGATGCGCGCCCGACAGGGGGGCGAGCGTGTCCGCCATGGTGCTGTGCTCGGGCGGGTACGGGGTGAGCAGGGGCGCCGCCAGGCTCGCGGCGACGACCAGGCCGAGGATCACCAGGCAGACGACGGCCACGGGGTCGCGCAGGGTCCTGCGCAGCAGGCGGTCCCGGCCGGCGGCCAGGGGGCCCTCCGGAGCCTCGGCCGCGGGACCGGCCGTGGGAGCGGCCGTGGGGGTCCCGGTCATGAGACACGCACCTTCGGGTTGAGCCAGCCGTACGCGATGTCCAGCAGGAGGTTGACGGCGACGACGATGACGACGGCGACCACCACCGTGCCGAGCAGCACGGGGGCGTCGCCGCGTACGGCGGCCGAGTTGGCGAGGGTGCCGATACCGGGCAGTCCGAACACCTTCTCCACGACGACGGCGCCGCTGATCAGGCCGATGAACTGCAGGGCGAGCACCGTCAGGGCGGGCGGGGCCGCGTTGCGCAGCGCGTGCTTGTACACGATGCTGCGGGTGGGCAGGCCCCGGCTGCGCAGGGTACGGACGAAGTCGGCGCGCAGGACGTCGATCAGGGCGCCGCGCACCTGCAGGGCGGTGGCCGCGGTCGCGCCGACCGCCAGGGAGACGGCGGGCAGCACGATCGACCGGAGCCAGCCGGTGCCCGAGGTGCCGAGGTCCACGTATCCGGTGGCGGGCAGCCAGCCGAGCCGGACGGCCAGGGTGACCGCGAGGACGAGGGCGATCAGGAAGCTGGGCACGGCGGTGCCGAGCACCGCGGCGAACTGCACGCCACGGTCGACCCAGCCGCCGCGCAGCGCCGCCGCGGTGCCCAGCGCGACGCTGAGCACCATGGCGACGAGCAGGCCGGCGAGAACGACGGAGAGGGTGACCGGCAGGGTGTCCGTCAGGGACTGGTTCACCGGGTCGCCGGTGAACCACGAACTGCCGAGGTCTCCCCGTACGGCCTGGCCGATCCAGTGCCCGTACCGCTCCGCGAGGGGCTGGTCCAGGCCGAGTTCATGGGTCTTGGCGGCCACGGCTGAGCGTGAGGCGGTCTCACCGAGGACGTTGCGTACGACGTCGGTGCCGGTGAGGCTCAGCATCAGGAAGGTCGCGGTGGCCACGACGACCACCAGGACGGCGCCGGCGGCGAGGCGCCGGAACAGGAAGGCAAACACGGTCAGTTCCTCCTTCCGTGCAGGGGAGGGGCGGTGGTTACTTCGCCACCGGTGCGAAGTTCTGGATCGGTGGGAACTGGGTGCCGGGCTGCGGCGTGACGCTGACGTCGGGGGCGGTCGCGTAGGCGTAGGCGATGACGTCCCAGGGGGCGTTCCATGCCTGGTCGACCACGTAGGTGTTGAGCTCCTTCATCAGCGCGGTCCGCTCGGCCCCGGTCGCGTCACCAATGCGCGCGACGAGGTCGGCGGAGTGCGCGTCGGTGTACTTCAACGGGTTCCAGGTCGACTTCCCGGTGAGCTGCAACTGCACCTTGTCCCAGGCAGTCGGCGCGCCCAGCTTGAAGTACGACATCGCGTACTTGCCGGCGAGCATGCTGCTGAAGATCTGGTCGCTGGGCAGGGTGTCCAGGGTGACCTTGACGCCGATGTCCTTGAGGGACTGGGTGAGGGCGGCCTGCTCCTGCGGGAAGGCCGCGGAGAAGTCCGGCAGGGTGACCGCGAAGCCGTTCGGGTAACCGGCCTCGGCCAGCAGCTTCCTGGCCTTCGCCGGGTCGTAGGAGTACGTCGCGTCGAGCGCGGCGTCGTGGCCCTCCTCGCCCGGCGCGAACAGCTGTGTGGTGGGCCTGCCGAGGCCGGTCTTGGCCGCCTTGATGATGGCCCGCCGGTCGAAGGCGTGGTTGAGCGCCTGCCGGACCTTCACCTTGCCGAGCGCGGGCACCTTCTTTCCGGCTCGGTCCCAGATGTACAGGCCCTCGACGTCGCCGGGCTGGTAGGTGCTGACCTTCAGGCCCCGGCCCTCGACGGTCTTGACCCGGTTGAGGTTGAGGGTCGCGCCGTCGAGCTGCCCGGACATCAGCGCGTTGGTGCGGGCGGTCGGGTCGGCGAGGTACTTGATGACGACGCGGTCGTAGGGGAACGCCTTCGCGTTCCAGTAGTCCGCGTTGCGGGTGTAGGTGTACGTCTGGCCGGCGGTGGTGGCCGCGGTGTCCAGCTTGTACGGGCCCGACCCGATCGGGGTCTTCGGGTCCTTGAGCGACGCGGGGGCGGCCATCATGCCCGGTACCTGGCCCAGCGCGGGCAGCAGGGCCGGGGTCGGGTGGCTCAGCTTCACGGCGACCGTGCGGGCGTCCACGACGTCTACGCCGGTGATGTCCTGGATCTCGCCGGCGGCGCTGGCGGTGCCGCTCTTGGTGTGCAGCAGGTTCGCGCGCACGGCGTCCGCGTCGAGCGGGGTGCCGTCGGTGAAGGTCACACCGTCGCGGAGCTTCAGTGTGAGGGTGGTCTGGGCCTTGTCGTACGACCAGGACGCGGCCAGGTTCGGGGTGGGCTCACCCTTGGTGTCGATCCTGATCAGCGTGTCGTAGACCGGCTGGTAGTACTGGGCCTCGGGGCCCATGCTGGCCTTCGCCAGATCCCACGGTGTGGCCGTGACCGACTGGGCGAGGGTCAGCGTGCTGTCGCCGCCACCGCCGGTCGGAGTGCCGCCGGAGCAGGCCGTCGCGGCAACGGTCAGCAGTCCGGCACCGATGAACGCCACTGTCTTGCGCATGGTTTCTCCACCTGTCTCATGTCCACAGTCTCCTCGTTTCCCCCCGGTCACCCGCTCCCGGCCGTGCACGGCCGGGTCCACCACGCCTGGTGCGCGTTCGGTCGTCACACACACCCGGCGCCCGCCGCACACACGCGGTGGTCGTCACACGTACCCGGCGGCCCACTCGCCGCAGAGTCGCACACTGTCCTCGGGAGTGTCCTGGGCCCCGCGGTCGACCTCGATGATCAGCCAGCCGTCGAAGCCGTCGGGGAGAGCGTCGACGAAGCCCTCGATGTCCGCGTTCCCGTGGCCCGGTTCCGACCACAGGCCGGCCCGTACGGTCGTGCGGTAGTCCCAGGCCTCCTCCCTGGCCCGGGCCGCGAGGCCGAGGTCGAGATCCTTGATGTGGACGCTCGCCACGCGGTCGGCGTAGTCGCGTACGAGCCCGGCCGCGTCGGCGCCCGCCCAGGCGAGGTGGCCCATGTCCGGTCCGAAGGAGAGGAGCGAGGCGTCGACCGTGTCGAGGATGAAGCGGGTCTCCTCCTCGGTCTCGGCCCAGGTGCCCACGTGCGGGTGGAAGGCGGGGGTGATGCCTTCCGCCCGGATGATCCCGGCGATCCCGGCGAGGAGGTCGCGCACCTCCTCCAGCCGGTCCCGCCGCGCGGCGTGGCCGACCGCGGGACGCGCCACACGCTCCGCGTCCTTGGCCATGCCCATGGCGAGGAAGACGACGGGTACGCCGAGGGCCGCGTGCTGCTCGGCGACCCGGGCCGCGGAGTCGCGGTACGTCTGCCGCGCGGCGGCGTCCTCGGTGAGGCGGACCGGGATGTAGCCGGGCGCGGGGGCGATGCCGTGGTCGGCGAGCCGGGCGGCGTACGCCTCGGGCGTCATGTCGCCGGGGACGGCGCTGTGCAGTGCCGTGATGCCCGCGTCGCGGATGACGGACAGCTGCCGGTCGAGCGGCGGGGCGAGGGCAGGGTCGATCCACCCCTCGGCGCTCGCCACCCATTGCAGGGGGTTGATGGCGAGGCGGTCCTGCCTGATCTTCATGTTCCGTGGTCCTTTCGGTGGGCGGTGTGCGGCTCGGTGTGCGGCGCGCCGCTCAGAGGGCGGTCCGCGGCGCGGGACGCGGGCAGGTGCTCGTCGGAACGAAGAAACGATCCTCCTGCTGGGAGACCTCGAAACCGGCGAGCACTTCGAGCGTGTGGAAGGCGAAGGCGGGGTTGGCCCGGTGCGGCTCTCCGCCGAGCGCGCGGGCGAGGTCCCGCACCCCGAGCCCGCGGCGGTGCTGCTCGGCGGTGCCGACGGCGCCGAACAGCTCGGTGACCGGTGTCAGCACCTCCCACTCGGTGTCCCCGTGGCGCTTGACGCGTACGTCGCCGTCGAAGAAGTTGGGGTTGGGCAGCGCGAGGGTGCCCTCGGTGCCGTAGATCTCGATGCGCGGCAGCTCGGTGTCCCAGACGTCGAAGCTCATCAGGACCGTGGCGATGGCACCGGAGGCGAAGGTCAGCGACGCGGAGGCGTGGGTGGGCACGTCGACGGTGATCTCGTCGACCACGCGGTCGGGGCTGGTGACCCGGCGGGTCCGCGCGCCGACACGGGTCGCGGCGGCCAACTGGCGTACCGGACCGAGGCAGTTGACGAGTGCGGCCAGGTAGTAGGGCCCCATGTCCATCACGGGCCCGCCGCCGGGACCGTAGAAGGAGCGCGGGTCGGGGTGCCAGGTCTCGACGCGGCTGGAGCGCACGAAGGCGGTGGCGCCGACGGGCTCGCCGATCAGCCCGGTGTCGAGGGCGTTGCGCGCGGTCTGCACGGCGCTGCCGAGGAAGGTGTCGGGGGCCGAGCCGAGCAACCGCCCGCTGTCCGCGGCGGTTTCGAGGACTTCCCTGGCCTCCTCGACGGTCGCGGCCAGCGGCTTCTCCACGTAGACGTGCTTGCCGGCCCGCAGCGCGGCGATGACGGTCTCCGCGTGGAAGCGCGGAGGGGTGATGTTGACGACGATCTCGACACGGTCGTCGTCGAGGAGTTCGGTGTCGTTCCCCCATGCCGGGATGGCGTGTTCGGCCGCGGCGCGCTCGGCGCGGGCCGTGTCGACATCGGCGATGCGGACCACGTCCAGCTCCGGGAAGGTGCGCAGGCCCTCGATGTACCGGCCCGATATGTTGCCCGCGCCCAGAATCCCGATGCGGTGCCGCGTGTGTTCCTGGCCCATGAGTCTCCTGCGATCTCTTGTGCGTTGGCGGTGCCGTGCCCGGTCACCGACGGGCAGCGGTACGGATCCGGTACGGACCGGTGTGCGCGCCCGTGTGTGGTGTCGGCCGGTGTGATCAGCGGGCGCGGTGTGCGGTGGCGGCGCGGGGGCCGGTCCCGGTCACGACCGCTCGCGGGGAGCCGGGCACGGTTGCACCTCCGTCGTACGGCGACCGACCGCGGCCTGAACGCCGCGTTGCGCATCACCATCGTTTAGTTCGCACATCGAGCACAAGAGAGGATTTTTAATTTTCTTAAAGGCCTAAAAGAAGGCATTGAACGGACGGTATGTCGCCGTAACATCGGTTAAGTTCCGCCCCGAGGAAGGATGCGTTGACGGACACAAGTTGGCAACATTAAGGTCACTTGAATGCATAAAGGCGAGGGCAACACAGCGGAGCCGACCCCACCGACGCCGGTGCCCGCCGCACTCCACCGGGTGCTGGGCCTGGTCGTCTCCCGGGAGGCGACCAACCGCGCGGAGATCGCCCGTCGCAGCGGCCTGGCCCGGTCGACGGTGGGGCAGCAGGTCGACCATCTCGTCGGGCGCGGCATCCTGCAGGAGCTGGAGTCCCGGCAGTCCGTGCGCGGGCGCCCGCCCCGGGTGCTGACGATCAGCCCGCGGGCCGGGACCATCGCTGTCGCGGACATCGACACCGGCGCGTCGCAGGTGGCCATCGCCGACCTGTCGCGGCGGCTGATCGCGCAGGACACCGTGGACATCCGGATCGACGCCGGGCCCCGGGCCGTGCTGGACGCGGTGAGCGAGCGGCTGCTGACCCTGCTGGAGAAGCACCGGCGCGATCCCCGCCGGGTGCGGTCGGTGGTGGTCGGCCTCCCGGGGCCCGTCGACTTCGAGCAGGGCTGCGCGGTGCAGCCGACGGGCATGCCCGGCTGGGACGGCCACTCGGTGAGCGACCATCTGCGGGAGCGTTTCCACGCGCCCGTGGTGGTCGACAACGACGTCAACCTGATGGCCCTCGGCGAAGCGGCGCAGGGCTCGTCGGGCACTCCCCTGCTCTGCGTCAAGATCTCCAGCGGCATCGGGGCCGGCCTCATCACCGCGGGCGGCGACGTGTACCGGGGCGCCGACGGAGCCGCCGGCGACATCGGCCACATCCGGGCCGTCGGCGCGGACAACGTGCTGTGTGCCTGCGGCAACGTCGGCTGCGTCGGGGCGATCGCCTCCCACCGGGCCATCCTGCGCACGCTCGGCATCCCCGAGTCGACCGACGACGACCCGCTGCACGGCGCCCGGGTCCTCGCGCAGCGCGTCGCCAAGGGTGATCCGCCCGCGCTGCACGCCGTACGGCAGGCCGCCACCGAGATCGGCGAGGTGGTGGCGATGCTGGTCCACATGTTCAACCCGCGCACCCTGGTCCTGGCCGGCCCGCTGAGCGAGCTGCGCGACGATCTGCTCTCCGCCGTACGGGCCGTGGTCTACCAGCGGGCCCTGCCCCTCGCCACCCGCAAACTGACCATCACCACCAGCCGGCTCGGCCCCGCCTCGGGTCTCCACGGCGGCATCGCCCTCGCCACACAGGACATCTTCAGCGCCCGGGGTATCGCCCGGCTGCTGGCCGACGAGACGGAGGAGACCGCATAAGGCCCCCGGGACCGCCCGTGGCGTCAGATTCCGGGCAGCGGGTCCTGTTCGGCCTCGCGGCGCCGGGTTCTGATCTCCGGCGCGGGCGGATGGAGTTTGGCGTCGCAGGCGGGGCCGAGACCGGTGCGGCGCGAGGCCGTGCCGGTGAGCGGTCGGCCGCACATGCGGCACCGGACGGGCCGGGGGCCGGCCGCGTCCGGCACGGAGCCGGGGAGCCGGCCGTCGTCGACGGGCGGCGGGGGGTCGAGCGGTGTTTCGTCCACGGACCACGTCTACCAGCCCGGCCGCGGGAGGCCACGGTCACGGGTCCACAATGAGGGCGGACCACAGTCGAGCGAGGAGATCCCGATGACGCTGTACGACATCCCCCTGACGACCCTGACCGGCGAACCGACCTCCCTGGCCGCCTACGAGGGCAGGGCCGTCCTGCTGGTGAACGTGGCGTCCAAGTGCGGCCTCACCCCGCAGTACGCCGGTCTGGAGCGGCTCCAGCAGAGTTACGGGGAGCGTGGCTTCACCGTTCTCGGCGTGCCCTGCAACCAGTTCATGGGGCAGGAGCCCGGCACCGCGGACGAGATCCGGACGTTCTGCTCGACGACGTACGGCGTCAGCTTCCCGCTGCTCGCGAAGACGGACGTGAACGGGGAGACCCGGCACCCGCTCTACGCGGAGCTGACGAAGACCGCCGACGCCGCGGGCGAGGCGGGAGACGTCCAGTGGAACTTCGAGAAGTTCCTGATCTCCCCGAAGGGCGAGGTCGTCGCCCGGATCCGGCCGCGCACGGAGCCGGAGGCCCCCGAGGTCGTCGCGGCCATCGAGGCCCAGCTCCCCGCCTGACACCCCGTCGGCCGGGTCCTCGACGGGCACCCGAGGAAGCGGCACCCGAGGAAGCGGCACCCGAGGAAGCGGCTCCCGGGAACTACCGGATGGGCATCCCCGACAGGGTGCGGGCGATCACCAGCCGCTGAATCTCGCTCGTGCCTTCGAATATCGTGTAGATCGCGGCGTCCCGGTGCATCCGCTCCACCGGGTACTCCCGGGTGAAGCCGTTGCCGCCGAGGATCTGCACCGCCTGCGCGGTGACCTGCTTCGCCGTCTCGCTCGCGTACAGCTTGGACATCGAGCCCTCGGCCGCGGTGAACGGCTTGCCCGTGCTGGCCATCCAGGACGCGCGCCAGACCAGCAGCCGGGCGGCGTCGATACGGGTGCGCATGTCGGCGAGCTGGAAGGCGATGCCCTGGTTGTCGATGATCGGGCGGCCGAACTGGCTGCGGGTCTTCGCGTAGTCGAGGGCGACCTCGTACGCGGCGCGCGCCGTGCCCACCGCCATCGCGCCGACAGCCGGGCGGGACGCCTCGAAGGTCGCCATGGCGGCGTTCTTCACGCGCTCGCTGTCGCCCTTGCCACTGCCGCCCGCGGCGGCCGCCGCGGCCCGCTCACGCGCCCGCGCGAGGCGCTCGTCCAGCTTCTCCTTTCCGCCGAGCAGGCAGTGCCCGGGGACCCGTACGTCCTCCAGGACGACCTCGGCGGTGTGGGAGGCGCGGATGCCGTGCTTCTTGAACTTCTGGCCCTGGGAGAGACCCGGGGTGCCCGGCGGGACGATGAAGGAGGCGTGCCCCTTCGTGCCGAGTCCCGCGTCGACGACGGCGACCACGACATGGACGTGGGCGATGCCGCCGTTGGTGGCCCAGGTCTTGGTGCCGTTCAGCACCCATTCGTCCTTGGCCTCGTCGTAGACCGCGCGGGTGCGCATGGCGCCGACGTCGGAGCCCGCGTCGGGCTCCGAGGAGCAGAAGGCGGCGAGCTTCAGGTCGTCGGGGTCCCCGTACATCTGCGGGATCCAGGTGCCGGCCTGCTCCTCGGTGCCGTTGGCTAGGACGCCGACGGCCGCCAGCCCCGTACCGACGATGGACAGCGCGATGCCCGCGTCACCCCAGAAGAGCTCCTCCATCACCAGCGGGATCCCCAGCCCCGTGGGGTCGAAGAACTGCTGGGCGTAGAAGTCCAGGGAGTAGATGCCGAGTTTGGCGGCCTCCTGGATGACCGGCCAGGGGGTCTCCTCACGCTCGTCCCACTCGGCGGCGGCGGGGCGGATGACATCGGCGGCGAAGCCGTGCAGCCAGTCACGGACCTGCCTCTGGTCGTCGTTGAGATCGAGCGTGAACCCGGTCATGTTCCCCTCCAGCACCACGTCACCCACGGTGTCGCTCCAGAATGTTACTTGCGGTAACAGCAGTCTGTTACTCATAAGTAGGGGATGTCAACCGGCCACCTTCTGATCAGCATTGACGGCGGGCAGGGTGTTACGTTGCCCGAGCGTCACGCAATCGCACGGGCGGGGAGACACACCTATGGAGAGCACACAGCAGGCCGAGCAGCAGCGCTCGACCCGGCAGCGGCGCCGGCAGCTCCTGGAGGCCGCCGACCGGGTGGTGCTCAGGGACGGCCCAGGAGCCTCCATGAACGCCATCGCCGCGGAGGCCGGCATCACCAAGCCGATCCTCTACCGCCACTTCGGCGACAAGGGCGGACTGTACCGGGCGCTGGCCAAGCGCCACACGGACGCGCTGCTCGACGCGTTGCGGGCCGCGCTGGACGCGCCCGCCGGGCGGCGCGAGCGGGTGGAGGCCACGCTGGACACGTATCTCGCCGCGATCGAGGCGAGACCCCAGGTCTACCGGTTCCTGATGCATCCGGCCGAGGACACCCAGCTCCCGGAGCAGGGCTTCGACGTCGGCCGCCACTCGGCCCCGCTGCTGCGCCGGCTCGGCGAGGAGCTGGCCAAGGTCATAGAGGACCGGGTCGACCTCGGCCCCGGCAGCGAGCAGCTCGCCCGGGTCTGGGGCCACGGCATCGTCGGCATGATGCACGGCGCCGGGGACTGGTGGCTCGGGGAACGCCCCTGCCCGCGCGACCAGTTGGTGCGCAGCCTGGCGGATCTGCTCTGGGGCAGGCTGGCGGAGGTCGACGACCGCGCGGGCGGCCCCGGCTTCTGAGCCGGTACGGCACGGGCGTACGTCCGCGGCGTACTCGGCCGCACGGCGGTCCGGTACGTCCGCGGCGTACGGGGCCGCGCGGCGGGCAGGACCGGCGGGGCGCCCGGGGTCACGGTGTGTGGCCCCGGGTCACGGTGTGGCCGGCCGGCCCGTGGCCCAGGGCGCCCGGCGCGCCGCCCGGAGGGTTCTGGAGCGCCGCCATCCGGTGAGCCGGTCGGAGTAGAGGGTGCCCTCCAGGTGGTCGCATTCGTGCTGGAGGCAGCGGGCGAAGAAGCCCCGGCCCTCCACCCTGACCGGTGCGCCGTCCTGGGTGAAGCCCTCCACGACGGTGTGGTCGTACCGCTCCGTCCCCGCCTCGATGCCCGGCAGGGACAGACAGCCCTCGGGCCCGCGCAGCACGATGTCGTCCGCCTGGACCAGCCGGGGATTGACGAGGTGTCCGAGATGGCGGACGTCCTCGTCGTCCGGGCAGTCGTACACGAACACCCGCTGGGCGACGCCGATCTGGTTCGCGGCGAGCCCGACCCCCCGGGCGGCGTACATCGTCGCGAACAGGTCCTCGACCAGCGCGCCGAGCGCGGGACCGAAGTCGGTGACGGGTTCACAGGGCGCGTGCAGGACGGGATCTCCGAGCAATCTCATGGCTCGTACTCGCCCGGTACTGCCGGGGATCGGACGGTTTCGCATGACGGTCAGGGTACGGTCCACGGTGAACCCCGCGATCTGCGCGGTGCCGCGGTTCGGGGCCCTGGCCTGATCTCGATAGGCTGGCCCACGGACCGACGCAAGGAGGATCAAGGCGATGTCAGGCAACACGGACCCGCTGACGCCGCGGGCCAAGCTGGCCGTGACGGCGGGCAAAGCCGCGGCGGCGGTGTCGCGTGCCGCAGGCCGCGGCAGCGGATCGGTGATCGGCGGGAAGGTGGCGCTCCGGCTCGACCCAGATCTGCTGGGCCGGCTGGCTCAGCATCTCGACGTCATCCTCGTGTCGGCGACCAACGGGAAGACCACGACCACACGGCTGATCGCCGAGGCCCTGCGCGCCGCCGGCCCCGTGGTGTCGAACGCGCTCGGCGCCAACATGCCGGCCGGTATCACCTCGGCCCTCGCGGGCGGCTCGGACGCCCGGTTCGGTGTGATCGAGGTCGACGAGAAGTACCTCGCCGGCGTGGCCAGGGACACCACACCCAAGGCCATCGCGCTGCTCAACCTCTCCCGCGACCAGCTCGACCGCGCCGCGGAGACCCGGATGCTCGCCGAGAAGTGGCGGGAGGGCCTGGCCGGCACGAAGTCCGTCGTCATCGCCAACGCGGACGACCCGCTGATCGTCTGGGCCGCCTCCTCCTCCCCCAACGTGGTCTGGGTGGCGGCGGGCCAGGAGTGGAAGGACGACGCCTGGTCGTGCCCCTCCTGCGGCGGTGTGATGCAGCGCCCCGGCGACGACTGGTTCTGCGGCGAGTGCGGCTTCCGCCGGCCGCCGCCGAGCTGGGCGCTCCACGGCGACCACGTCCTCGACCCGCACGGCTCCGCCTGGCCGATCCACCTCCAGCTCCCGGGCCGCGCCAACAAGGCGAACGCGGCGACCTCCGCCGCCGTCGCGGCGACCTTCGGGGTGCCGCCGCAGGTGGCGCTGGAGCGGATGTACCAGGTGCAGGCGGTCGCCGGCCGGTACGACGTGGTCTCGTTCCTCGGCCGCGATCTGCGGCTGCTGCTCGCCAAGAACCCGGCGGGCTGGCTGGAGACGTTCTCGCTCATCGACCCGCCGCCCACGCCGGTCATCCTCGCCGTCAACGCGCGCGGCGCCGACGGCACGGACACCTCGTGGCTGTGGGACGTGGACTACACCCGGCTGGCGGGCCACCCGATCTTCGTGATCGGGGACCGCAAGCTGGACCTCGCCGTACGTCTGGAGGTCGCGGGCCTGGACTTCCGGGTCTGCGAGACGCCCGACGAGGCCGTGCGGATGGCACCGCCCGGCCGTATCGAGGCGATCGCCAATTACACGTCGTTCCAGGATCTGCGCAGACGGGTGGGCAACTGAAGCCATGTCGGGATACATGACTCCCCGGAACCCGGAAGGACGAGCCAGAATGAGCGACAACAGCCTGCGGCTGGTGTGGATCTACCCCGATCTGCTGAGCACCTACGGTGACCAGGGCAACGCTCTCGTGGTGGAGCGCCGGGCGCGCCAGCGCGGCCTCGGTGTCACGCGGGTGGACGTACGCAGCGACCAGCCGGTGCCGACCTCCGGCGACATCTATCTGATCGGCGGCGGCGAGGACCGGCCCCAGCGGCTGGCGGCGGAGCGGCTGCGCCGCGACGGCGGGCTCAGCCGGGCCGTCTCCAACGGCGCCATCGTGTTCTCGGTCTGCGCCGGTTACCAGATCCTCGGGCACGAGTTCGTCAACGACCTGGGCGAGCGCGAGGCCGGTCTCGGGCTGCTCGACGTGATCTCCACCCGCGGCGAGGGCGCGCGGTGCGTCGGCGACGTACTGGCGGACATCGACCCGCGGCTGAACCTGCCGCAGCTCACCGGTTTCGAGAACCACCAGGGCATCACCCACCTCGGCCCGGCGGCCCGGCCGTTCGCGCGGGTCCAGCTCGGCCGGGGCAACGGCACGGGCGACGGCACGGAGGGCGCGTACAACGACACCGTCTTCGGTACGTACATGCACGGCCCGGTGATGGCGCGCAACCCGCAGATCGCGGACCTGCTGCTGAAGCTGGCCCTCGATGTGAACGCGCTGCCGCCGACTGACGACCGGTGGTACGAGGCGCTGCGCGCCGAGCGGGTCGCCGCGGCGGCCCAGCCCGCCTGACCGGCGCTACGACCCGCCTGACCGGCACCCCGGCCCGTCCGACCGACGGCCCGACCAGCGGCCCGACCGGTCACCGCCGTGCTCGGCGGTCCCCGGGCTCCGGCCTCGCCCCGCGTCCGCCTGTCCAGCAGGCGGACGCGGGGTTTCGGTACCCCCGGCGCCCGCCGGTAGGCTGGCGAAGATCTGGCCTGACAAGGGCGTCCGGCCGTCGGCCCACGTTGCAAAGGTAATCCGGGCTATGCGAATTGGTGTGCTCACGTCAGGCGGCGACTGTCCCGGCCTCAACGCCGTGATCAGGTCCGTCGTGCACCGGGCCGTCGTCGACCACGGCGACGAGGTGATCGGCTTCCACGACGGCTGGAAGGGCCTCCTGGAGTGCGACTACCGCAAGCTCGACCTCGACGCGGTGGCCGGCATCCTGGCCCGCGGCGGCACCATCCTCGGCTCGTCCCGCGTCCAGCCCGCGCATCTGCGCGACGGCGTGGAGCGGGCCAGGGGCCATGTCGCCGACCTCGGGCTCGACGCGATCATCCCGATCGGCGGTGAGGGCACGCTCAAGGCCGCGCATCTGCTCTCGGAGGCCGGTCTGCCGATCGTCGGCGTGCCGAAGACCATCGACAACGACATCGCCTCGACCGACGTCACCTTCGGCTTCGACACGGCCGTCGGGGTCGCGACCGAGGCGCTCGACCGGCTCAAGACGACCGCCGAGTCGCACCAGCGCGTGCTGATCGTCGAGGTCATGGGCCGGCACACCGGCTGGATCGCGCTGCACTCCGGTATGGCGGCGGGCGCGCACGCCATCGTGGTGCCCGAGCGGCCCTTCGACATCGGTGAGCTGACCGAGGTGGTCGGCAAGCGGTTCTCGGCGGGCAAGCGGTTCGCGATCGTCGTGGTCGCGGAGGGCGCGAAGCCGCGCGAGGGCTCGATGGAGTTCGAGGTCGGCGGCAAGGACATGTACGGCCACGAGCGGTTCGCGGGCGTCGCCCGGCAGCTCTCGATCGAGCTGGAGGAGCGCCTCGGCAAGGAGGCCAGGCCCGTCATACTCGGGCACGTCCAGCGCGGCGGCACGCCCACCGCGTACGACCGGGTGCTGGCGACCCGGTTCGGCTGGCACGCGGTCGAGGCGGCGCACCGCTCGGAGTTCGGCATGCTGACGGCACTGCGCGGCACGGACATCGTGATGGTCCCGCTGGGCGAGGCCGTGGAGACCCTCAAGACGGTGCCGCCGGAGCGGTACGCCGAGGCGGAGTGCGTGCTCTGACCCGCCCCCCGGCCCCTCCCCCGGCCTCCGGTACGGGACGGACCGCCCCCGGTCGCGATCGCGGCCGGGGGCGGTTCTAGTCTGGTGCGGACAGCAGGGACAGCCGGCGCGCAGACCACCGCCGGTGGGCGGCGGGCGCGGCGGAGGACGGCGGGCACCGCGGTCACGGCCACGGGAAGCACCGGGAGCGCACGGATGGATCACAGCGGGCACGGCATGACCATGGATCTGCCGCCGTTCACGCTGGGACGAGGGCTGGAGTACTCCCCCGACCTCTTCTTCCTGACCGGCTGCCTGGTCGCGCTCGCCCTGTACGGCTGGGGCGTCGTCCGGCTGCGCCGGCGCGGTGACGGCTGGGGGGTCGGCCGGACCGTCGCCTTCGTCCTCGGGGTGCTGACCATCGCGCTGGTGATGTGCACCGGGCTGAACGACTACGGCATGGTCATGTTCAGCGTGCACATGGTCCAGCACATGGTGATCAGCATGGTCTCGCCGATCCTGCTGCTGCTCGGCGCCCCGGTGACACTGGCGCTGCGCGCCCTGCCGGTCGCGGGCCGGGGCAGCGACGGGCGCAGCCGGAAGGGGCCGCGCGAGCTGCTGCTGGCGCTGCTGCACAGCCGGTACGTACGGGTGGTCACGCACCCCGCCTTCACCATCCCGCTCTTCATCGCGAGCCTGTACGGGCTCTACTTCACGCCGCTCTTCGACTTCCTGATGGAGTCCAAGGCCGGGCACATCGCGATGATGGTGCACTTCCTCGCCGTCGGGCTGGTCTTCTTCTGGCCGATCATGGGGATCGACCCGGGGCCGCACCGTCCCGGGTATGTGATGCGGATGCTGGAGCTGTTCGCCGGGATGCCGTTCCACGCGTTCTTCGGCATCGCGCTGATGATGGCGAGCGAGCCGATGGTCAAGGCGTACGAGAACCCGCCCGCCTCGCTCGGGATCGACGCCCTCTCCGACCAGAACGCGGCCGGCGGCATCGCCTGGGCGTTCAGCGAGATCCCGTCCGTGCTGGTCCTGGTCGCACTGGTCTACCAGTGGTACCACTCGGAGCAGCGGCAGGCCAGGCGCACCGACCGGGCCGCGGACCGGGACGGCGACAAGGAGCTGGCGGAGTACAACGCCTACCTGGCCTCGCTCCAGGCCCGGGGGCGGTAGCGCGAACCCGGGTCGCCGGGCGACGATGGGCGTCATGGCCCCGGCCTGGAGGAGGACGCGTATGTCCGGATCCACGAAGACTATGGGTGTGGTGACCGTCGGCGCGCTGGTGGTGGTCACGGGGTACACGGCGGCGCTGGGCAGCAACGGCTGGCTGTGGTTCGGGTGGGTGGTCCTGGGGCTGGTGACGCTCGGCCTCGCCGTGGCCCGCGGCCACTGAGATCCTCCGGCTCCCACCGGCACACCAATGCGCAACCTCCCGGTTGCACAACAGGTCGATGAGTGCAACTCTTGAGTTGCACGTCAGAGCTGTTCCTCAGAGCTGTTTCCACCGGGAGGTTTCTCATGTCCACATCCGACGACCGCATCGAGCGCGAGGTCTTCATCGCGGCGCCCCCGGAGCGCGTCTGGGCGGTCCTCACCGAACCGGAACACGTCGGTTCGTGGTTCGGGCAGGGCGAGCCGACGCCCGTCGATCTGCGCCCCGGCGGGATCATGTTCCTGGACCACGGGAAGTTCGGCGAGTTCCGTACGGTCATCGTGAAGGTCGACCCGCCGCACCACTTCTCGTACCGCTGGGCGAGCGCGTACCCCGGCGAGGTGGCCGACGAAGGGAACTCCACCCTTGTGGAGTTCACGCTCACGCCCGAGGGCGAGGGGACCAGGCTGCGGGTGGTGGAGACCGGCTTCGCCGCTATCGTGATCCCCGAGGAGCGGCGGGACACCGCCTCCAAGGAGAGCCACACGGGGGGCTGGACGGACATGGTCGGCGTCATCAGGGATTACGCGGAGCGGCTCGGCGCATGACGACGGACTCCGCCGGCGGGGACCCGGGGCAGGCCGCGCCCGCTTCCGGCGACGGCACCGCCGCCGGAAGCGGTCAGGACGCGGTGGCGGAGGTGCTCGCCGCGCTGGCGGACCCGACCCGGCGCCGGATACTCGACGCCCTGGCGGCGCACGGCGAGGCGACCGCGACGGTGCTGGCCGGAGAGCTGCCGGTCAGCCGGCAGGCCATCGTCAAGCATCTCGGCGTCCTGGACCGGGCCGGACTGGTCACCGGACACCGGGAGGGGCGCGAGGCGCGGTACGCGGTACGGCCCGACCGGCTCAGTGTGACCGCGCGCTGGATGGACCGGGTCGCGGCCGACTGGGACGCCCGGCTGGCCGCCATCAAGCGGCTCGCCGAGGCGGCGGCTCCGCCGGACGACGGAGCGCCGGCGGCCGGAGCCTGACGCCACGCGGCACGTACACACCGCAGGGGTGCACGTGCCGCATGGCGCCGGGCTCCGCGCCGGTCAGGGGCGCGGGCCGGTCAGGCGCTCCCGCTCCTGTGCCGGGGCTCCTCGCGCCGGGTCTCGGTGACACGGAGCGTGGGCTTCCCGTCCGTGCCCGACGCCGCGCCCGGGGTACGGGCGTCCTTGCCGTCCTTGGACGCGCCCTTCAGCGAGTCGAGGATGGCCATGCCCTGCCCGACCAGTCCGGCCGCCAGGTCGTTGACGCCGCCGGTACCGTTCAGGACCGTCAGGTGGGCACCCGCCATGCCCCGGGCCGCCGCGTCGGCCAGCGCCGGCAGGTTCTCGACCGTGCGGTTGGCGGCGATGAGCTCCTGGTTGCCGTCCTTCAGGGACTCGGCGCGCGCGGTGTTCGCGTCGGCCTGGGCCTGGGCGAGGGTGCGCTCGCCGTACGCGGAGGCGTCCGCCTCGAACTTCACCCGGTCCCTGGCGGCCTCCGCCAGGGTGCGCTGACGGTACGCCTCGGCGTCCGCCGGGCGCCGCACCTCGGCCTCCAGCCGCTGCGCCGCCAGCTCGGCCTGACGCTGCGCCAGGGCCGTCTGCTGTTCGATGGTCTCCTGCGAGGCCCGCGCCTCGGCCAGCGGTCCCGCCTGCGCGGCGCGGGCGTTGACCTGCTCCGTCTCGGCGTGGAAACCGGCCCGCTTGATCGCGGTGTCCCGTTCGTACTCGGCCTTCAGCGCGGCGGCCTGCTGCTCGCGTTCGCTCGCCTCCTGGTCCGACTTGGCCCGGGCGATCCGGGCCTGGCCGGCGACGGCCGCCGCGTGCGGGGCTGCCAGGTTCTCGATGTAGCCGGTGGCGTCGTCGATCTCCTGGATCTGGAGGGCGTCGACGACGATGCCGAGCTTCTCCATCTCGCTGTGGCTGCCCTGCTTGACCTCCTGGGCGACCCGGTCGCGCTCGCGGATGATCTGTTCCACCGTCAGTCCGCCGACGATGGAGCGGAGGTGACCGGCGAAGATCCGGCCCACCAGCTCCTCCATCCGGTCCTGTTCCGCCAGGAAGCGCCGGGCCGCGTTGGCGATCGACACCGTGTCGTCGCCGACCTTGAACACGGCCACCGCACGGACGTTGAGCCGGATTCCCTGCTGGGTGACGCAGTCCTCGACGATCTCCGCCTCGCGGAGCGCCAGGGAGAGCATCCGTACCTTGTGCTTGACCGGCATCACGAAGCTGCCGTGTCCCGTGACGATCCGGAACTGAGTGTCCTGCGCCTGTCGTTTGGAGCCGGAGATGAGCATCGCCTCGTTGGGCGCGGGAACATGCCAGAACAGCATGGTGTGCTCCTGTCGTACTGTCTGTACGCCGGTACCGCTGTCGTGCCGCCGCGCGTGCGTGCGGCTTCCTCATGGTGGAGTGCGTCCTTCAGGAGGGGAGGAGTTCCACGATCACCGAGCGTGCCGAGATCGACTCGACGACGACCACCCGGCGGTCCTTGCCGATCGGACCGTCCGCCCAGGCCGCGTAGGCCTCGGAGCCGCCCCGCACGGCCACCAGCACCTCGCCGGGCCCGTTCGGCGGGATCGGGACGGTGACCCTGCCGATGGCCCCGACCGGGCTCTGTGAGAAGTCATCCGCCACGGACATACGTCGCTGCCGCGATCATGCCGACCACGCCTCCCGGAGGCCGCGCCTCCGACCTCGTCCTTCATCGAGAACGCCCCCGGCGAAGCGGCCGACGGCGACATACCCTCGATATCTTCACAGTACTCCGCGGAGCGTCGGGGCACCGTCGGGCCGGTACACCCCTGGGGCGACGCGCCCGAGCCGCCCCGCGCGGTGGCGCGGGACGGCTCGTGGTACGGCGGCGGGCCCGTCACACGGCCCCGTTCGTGACGTGGCCGGCCATGACACGACCCGGTCGTGACGGCTCAGTCGCGGCGCGCCGGCTCGGTGGGGAACCGCCGGTGCAGCCCGCTCCAGTCCAGCACGTGTTCCGCCTGCCGGGTCGTCTGGTGGGCCGCCTCGCGCGCTTCGGTGATGACGTCGCCGTGCTCGCGGAGGAGCTGGTCATAGATCGGGGGATTCGATGCCACGTTCATGGTCTGTCAAGTTCTTCCGGTCGGCAATCGTCGGCCGCTGAACTCTACTTCGTAGGTGCTGAGATCGTCGCCCTCGATCATCCCCAGTAGCAAACCACCCTCACGTAAGGTTGCGATATGGCGGGTCACGGCAACCGTTGACGGAATTTTCCCAAGCATTTCAAGCCCGTCGCCTTGCAATCAACGCTCGATGTCATGTCGACATATGAGCAGGAAGTCGGTCTCGATCAGCCCCGGGGAGAATCTGGGGAGATTCGGCCGGCACACCCCCGCTTCCCGAGCGATCCGTCGATGACTGCGCGCCCCCGGAGCGGTCGAGATGACGATTCCCTCCGGTGTCCGATCAGGCGCGTCTCAGTGTTGAGTTGGAGGTCCGACGTGAGCGATTTCTCCATCATCGCCATGCTTACCGCAACAGGTGCCCATCGGCGGGCAGTTCGATGTCCAGGACGTCGTGGGGCAGGACCGCGCGGTCGATGGTCAGCAGGAGCGGCTCTGCCCACTCGGACCAGCCCACCCCGTCCGGCAACGAGGGAAGCCCGCCGGCGACACCCGTGCCGGACAGCTGAGTTCACTCGGTCCGCGTGCTGGTCGCCGACGGTGTCAGGTGGGCGAGGATCAACACACGCGCAGCCGGTCCGGAAACCAACTGCGCGAGCCGCGTCGCGTACGGCCCGTCGCGCGACCACCCCCGCCCTCGCCGTCCGGGGCCGGGGTGAAGGCCGGCCGCCGCAACGTGCCCGTTCGGCTCGGCAGTTGGCCACGGCGCGACGCGCGGTGGGTCAGCTCTTGCGGGCGATGGCGCCGTACATCGCGATGTCACGGTCGTCCATGGCCACCTGACCGACGTCCGGACGCCACTTGTGGACCTGGGTCACGCCCGGCTCGATCAGCTCCAGACCGTCGAAGAACGCGGTGGCCTCGGCCAGCGTACGGAGCTGCATGGGCATGCCGCGCTTCGCATACTCCTCGGCCACATGACCGACCTCCACCGGGGCGAAGTCGGCGGTGCCGATGGTCATCGCCAGGTAGCTGCCGGACGGCAGCGGGGCGAGGAGGCGCTGGACGAGGCCGTGGTCGTCGTCGTCCGCCAGGATGAAGTGCAGAATCCCGATGATCATGAGACCGACCGGCTCGCGCAGGTCCAGCAGCTCCTGGAACTGGGGCGAGCCGATGATCGCGTCCGGGTCCCGCATATCGGCGTCGATGTAGGCCGTACGGCCCTCGGGAGCGCTGGTCAGCAGGGCGCGGGCGTGCGCGAGGACGATCGGGTCGTTGTCGACGTAGACGACCCGGGAGTCGGGCGCGACCGTCTGGACGACCTCGTGCATGTTGGGCTGGGTGGGCAGGCCCGTACCGATGTCCAGGAACTGCCTGATGCCCTTCTCCGCGGCCAGGTAACGGGCCGCGCGGTGCATGAACTCCCGGTTGGCCCGCATGTGGATGGGGAGCGCGGGCCACTCCCGGCACATCGAGTCGCCGGCCTCCTGGTCGACCTGGTAGTTGTCCTTGCCGCCCAGGATGTAGTCGTACACGCGCGCGGAGTGCGCCTCCCCGGTGTTGAAACGATCTTCTGGAGAGTTCTGCGGTGCCATCTTCGCTCCTCCCGGGTACCGCGGCCGGCGCGACGCCGGGGCGCGGTACCGGTACCGGTCCCGTCCCAAACTGAAGCCTTGGTCCAGAGCTTAGACGCTCAGTGATCTCGCGCCGCCGTGGACCAGCCGATCAGTGCGCCGCGCAGGGCCGCCACCAGCCGGGTCGCGGCCTCCTCCTCGGGGCGTCCGCTCTTGATGAGGTCGAGAATGTCCCGTGGGTCGAACAGCGCGTTCCAGAGGAACAGGGCCTCGTCCCCGAGGTCCCCGAGCCCGAGTTCCTCGGTGGTCTGCCGCAGCGGCTCGGCCAGCGCCTCGGCCTGGGGCGCGAGATAGCCGGTGCCCTCACGCAGCCGTTCGAGATAGCCGCGGTGCGAGCGCATCTGCGCCATGGCGCCGCCGTGTTCGAGGACGAGCGACACCCAGTAGCGCGACACCTCCTCCAGCCTCACCATGCCCCGGCTGGTCTGGCGCGCGCTGAAGTCGCGCAGCTCGGAACCGACTTGGGCCCGGAAGGCGTGCAGGATCTCCTCGACGGAGGAGAAGTGCCGGTAGGCGGTCGCGGTGGACACCTCCGCGTGCTTGGCGATCTCGGCCAGGCTGACCGGTGTCGGCGAGTTCTCGAAGAGCAGCGCGGCGGCCTTGATGAGGTGCCTGCGGTTGCGCTCGGTGTCGCTGCGCATGGGACGACTCCCCCGTTGTGTGTGGGACGGCGGGTTCACCGGAGGGCCGAGAGGCCGCGGGCCAGCCGGCGGACGCCCTCGGTGATGGACTCCGGTCCGGCAGCGTACGACAGCCGGAGGTGCCCCTCGCCCCGGGCGCCGAACTCGCTGCCCGGCCGGACGGCGACGCCGTGCGCGCGCAGTTCGGCGACGACGTGCGCCGAGGGCAGGTCGAGGTCGTACCGCGGGAACTGGTAGAACGCCCCCTCCGGCGCGCTCAGGGTGAGGCCGGGGACCGCGGCCAGTTCCGCGCGCATCAGTTCGCCGCGGCGTTCGTACGCGGCGCGCATCCTGGCGATGTCGTCGTCGCAGGTCCGCACCGCGACGAGGGCGGCGTCCTGGACGACCGTGTTCACCGACCCGTTGAAGGTGTTGTGGATCCGCGCGGACGCCTGGATGAGCGGCGACGGGCCCCAGAGGTAGCCGACCCGCCAGCCGGTCATCGCGTAACTCTTGGAGAACGTCTGGCAGTAGACCGTGCGGTCGCGCAGGCCGTCGACCGAGACCGTGGAGGTGAAGGGCCGGCCGGTGTGGTCGAGGTCGGCGTACGCCTCGTCCGAGATGACGATCGTGTCCGTGCCCGCGAGCAGGCCGGCGAGCGCGTCGAGTTCCTCGCGGCCGTGCACGATCCCGGTCGGGTTGACCGGGTTGCAGAACACGAAGAGCTTCGCGCCCGTGAGGGCGTCGGCCAGCCGGTCGAGGTCCCAGTGCAGGTCCGGCGCGAGCGGGACGGGGACGACGACACCGCCGGCCATGTGCACCAGGTCGGCGTAGAGGGAGTACGTGGGGTCGGGTACGACGACCTTGTCGCCGGGGTCGACGATCCCGAGGATCGACGCGGCGAGACCGGCGGTTCCGCCCTGGGTGATCAGGATGTCGGCGGCGGAGACCGGTGCCTTGGCGATGCCCGCGAGCTTCTCGGCGAGCGCCTCGCGCAGCGCCGGCTCGCCGAGCAGCGGCGAGTAGTGGGTGCGTCCGGCGCGGATCGCGGCGTGGGCCGCCTCGACCACCTGCTCGGGGGTGTCGAAGTCGGGCTCGCCCATGGCGAGGGAGACGAGGTCGCCGCCGGACTGCGGCTGCTGCGTCCGGCGGGAGGCGGCGGCGATCCGGGCGACGGCTCCGGCGGGCGCGAAGGCGGGCAGCGGGGTGGCGGTGGTGGGCGGCATGCGCTCCTCCTGGAGGCGGGAGATGGTCAGGCGTGGGGTGCGGCGCCGGCGGGTGCCCCCGCCCAGCGGCTGATCTCAAGGTCGGCGGAGGTGTCGCGCTGCCGGGTGGGGGCCACGACGATCTCCTGGAGCACGACCCGCTGGGGCAGCGTGACCGCGAGGCGGACGGCCTCCGCCACGTCCTCGGGCCGCAGCATGTGGGCGCGTTCCTCGGCGGCGGGCGGCCGGGCCCGGTGGTCGAGGATGGGGGTGTCCGCCTCGCCGGGCAGTACGGTGACGGCCCGCAGCCCCTGGTTGCGGAAGGTGTTGTGCAGGAAGGTCATGAAGTTGCGGACACCGGCCTTGGCCGCGCCGTAGGCGGCCCCGCCGAGCAGGTTGGGGTTGACGGCGGCGAGCGAGGAGACCGTGACGATCGTCCCGGTGCCGCGGCCGAGCATGTCCGGGAGCACGGCCTGGGTGAGCTGGAAGACCGCCGTGAGGTTCACGTCGAGGACGTGGCGCCACTCGTCGTGCGGCAGCCACTGCGGGTTGAGCACGGACGAGGAACTTCCCGCGTTGTTGATCAGCACGTCGACCGGGCCGAGTTCGGCGTGGACGCGGTCGACCAGGCGCGCCACGTCGTCCGCGCGCGTGATGTCCGCCGCGATCGCGTGAGCGGTTCCGCCCTCGGATTGGATCGTGTCCCGGACGTCGTCGAGCGCCGCCTGCCGGCGGCCGACGAGGACGACGGTGATGCCGTCCCGGGCGAGAAGCCGGGCGGTCTCCCGCCCCATTCCGCTGCCGGCTCCGGTGATGAGCGCGGTCCTGCCGGTCGACGTCACCGTTCCTCCTCCACAGAAGACATGAGATGTGAGATGTGAGTTACAAATGAGAATAACTTCTCATCTAGCGGTGGGCAAGGGCGCCGCGAAGCCGAGGGCCCCGAACGCCCGGGCCACCGCGCGCTCCAGCACCCGTACCTCGGCCTCCCGTTCCGCGTGGGCACGGAGCGAGGTCTCGCGGTCGACCCAGCGGAACCGGAGCTCCCGGCCCGGTCCGGCCTGCCCCAGCAGCGGGAGCGACGCCCGCGAGGCGACGCCCACGATCGGGTAACCGGCCGTCAGGCTCCGGTATCTGCCGAGGACGATGAGCTCGTCCGCGTGCGGGATCTGGAGGGCCCCGACCGGCACCCCGTGCGACACGATCTCGGTGTCGGTGTCGGGGTGGCGCACCGGCCCGTCGAGCCGCAGGCCGACGTGGTTGGAGCGGGCGGTGACGACATAGGGCGACGCCTCGATCACCTCGCGGACCCCGGGGATGGCGTGGATCCCCCCGCTCTCGACGACATCGATGTTCCAGGGCCCCTCCGCGCACCGCAGGACCGGAACGGGGAGCCGGAACAGCGGCGGCCGGAAGGCTCCGCGGCCGAAACCCCGGAACCCCGTCTCCAGCAGCACGTCCGTCCCTCTGCCGAGGAGCTGCCCGAACCCCATCCGCGCGTCCGGGGCGGCGCTGCCGAGGAAGGTCGGCGCGGCGATCGCGCCGTTCACGGCCAGGTAGGCGCGGGCTCCCCGGGCGAGGTCGCAGCGGACCCTGATCTCGTGCCCGGCCGGCACCACCATCGGGGTCCAGCTGTCGACCGGTACGTCGCCGACGGTCACCCGGGCGGGGGCACCGGTCACGGCGACCAGGATGTCCCCGTCGGGCACGAGCGCCAGCTCGCCCCCGAGGTTCTCGATCAGCGTCGCGCCGCGCGCGTTTCCCACGAGGATGTTGGCGACCGCCGCGGAGTGCTGGTCGGCCGCCCCGCCGGTGGGCACACCCCGGCGCTCGGTGTCCTGGCGGCCGAGGTCCTGGAACGTCGTGATCCACCCCGTACCGGTGATGCCGAGGCCCACGGTCGTCATGCCCGCACCTCCACCGGGAGCAGGAATCCCGCGTCCAGCGCCGCCGCCTCGTCCCGGGTGACGGGGACGAACCGTACGAGGTCCCCGGTGCCGAACGAGACCGGGTCCGGGCGGGAGATGTCGACGATGGTGTGCGGGGTACGCCCGACCACCCGCCAGCCGGTCGGGCCCGGGAACGGCTGGATGATCGCGTTGGTGCCGGCGATCATGATCGCCCCGGGCGCGACATCCGTACGCGGCTCGGCGCGCCGGCGTACCGGCCCCGGCACCTGGAGCCCGTCCATCATCGGAGCCATCGCCGCACCCAGGAGGGAGATCGTGAACGTGGACTCCGCGATGGCCTCGACCACTTGGGCCGGGGCCAGGCCCACTTCCTCGGCGACGGACGCCAGATCGGGGCCGGCCTCCTCGTCGAAGACGACCGGGACGGCGAACCGGTGGACCGGACGGGGCCGGGCCGGATCGCCGGCCGGTATCCGTTCCGCCAGGAGCCGGGCCGCGTACGCGATGTGCTGGAGCGCCGTCTCCAGCGGGTCGAACTCGATGAGCAGCGACTCCAGTCCGGAGACGACGTCGAGCACACCGTGCGGGCGGTTGGCGAGGAACCGGTCGCGGAAGGCGGTGACGGCGGCCCTGCGGACCCCCCGGTCGGCCTCGGGAACGGTCACCATCACCGCCGAGTCCCCGAAGGGTTCGACGGTGATCGCGACGGTGGCGAACTGTGCGGTGTCCATGGAGATCGCGCCCTCACCCCTCAACGGGTGAGCGCGGCCCCGGCCTTCTCGGCCAGGACGTCCCGCAGGCCCGTGGCACGGATGCCGTCCGCGTCGAGTGCGGCACGCAGGGCGGTGCCGTTCTCCAGGACCGTCGGGTGGTCGCCGTGCAGCAGCAGCACATCGGCGTCGTGGCCGAGCTCCACGACATTGCCGTTGACGGAGCGCACGGTGCCCTCCCGTACGACCTGGACGGCCCGCTCGCCGATGAGCGCGGGGTCGTGGACCAGACCCTGCTCGTGCGAGCGCGGCACGGGCATGCCGTCGTCGCCGTACCCGCGGTCCGCCAGGAACACGTAGCCGACCTTCAGGTCCCGCTTGCGCGACTCCTCGGCGAGCAGGCCGCGCTGACAGATGACGAGGTAGTCGGGGTTGTACGCGGCGACCGCGTCCGTGATGGCGCGGGCGTGTTTGGCGTCGGTCTGCGCGATCGAGCCCATGCGGCCGTGCGGGGCGACATGGCTGATCGTGCCGCCGTGGACGCGCGCGAAGGCGTCGAGCGCCCCGAGCTGGTAGAGGACGTCGGTACGGATCTCCTCCTCCGACGCCTCGATGAGCCGGCGGCCGAACCCGACGAGGTCGGGGTAGCCGGGGTGGGCGCCGAGTTCGATGCCGCGGGCCACGCACGCGGCGACCGTACGGTCGATGACGCGCGGGTCACCGGCGTGGAAGCCGCAGGCGATGTTGGACGAGGTGACGAGGCCGAGCAGCGCGTCGTCGTCGCCGATCGTGTAGTTGCCGAAGCTCTCGCCGAGGTCGGCGACGACGGCTACCGAGTTGATTCCCATGGTGTCTCCCGGAGTTGGTGCGGTTCAGTGGGACGCGAGCGGTCGGCCCTTGGTCTCGCGCAGGAACGCGAGGGTGACCAGGGTGATCAGGGCGGTGACGATGGAGGCGAACGCCGGGATCAGGTTGGATCCGGTCGACTCGATCAGTGTGGTCATCAGGAGCGGGGCGCTGCCGCCGAAGATGATCGTCGAGATGCTGAACCCGATGCTGTACGCGGAGTAGCGCACGGTGGTCGGGAACAGCTCGGCGAGCACGGTGTGCACCACCGCCGCGTGGCCGGAGAACGCGATCGCGAGCACGGTGGTGCCGATGCACGCGAGGCCGAACTCGCCGGTCGTGATGAGCAGGAACATCGGGTAGGAGACCACGGCCGTCGCGACCGCGGAGAAGATGAGCACCGGTTTGCGGCCGATACGGTCCGACAGCCGGGCCATGAGCGGGATACAGATCACGATGGCGATCAGGCTGACCGCGGTGACCATGAGCGCCCGCAGCATCGGGAAGTTGTGCGCGCCGAGGGAGGTTTTCAGGTAGGTCGGCATGTACACGAACAGCAGGTAGTAGCCGGGTCCGTTGAGCGCGGGGAGGAAGATCGTGAGCGCGATCGCCCTCAGGTGCCGCGGGTTGGTGAGCGCCGACTTCAGCGGGTTGCGTACGACGGTGTTCTGTTCGCGCAGCGCCGTGAAGTGCGGGGTCTCCTCCAGCTGGCGGCGGATGTAGAAGCCGATGTAGCCGAGCGGGACGGCGAGGAGGAACGGCACCCGCCAGGCCCAGGAGGTCATCGCGTCGTCGCCGAGTGTCGTGATGAGTACGGCGGAGAAGGCGCTGCCGAACATGAGGGCGACGAACGAGCCGACGGCGATGAAGCTCATCATGTAGTTGCGGCGCGCGTCCGGCGCGTACTCACCGACGAAGGACATCGCGCCGGCCACCTCGCCGCCCGCCGAGAAGCCCTGGAGCACACGGAGCAGGACCAGGAGGAGGGGCGCGAAGACACCGATGACGGCGGAGGAGGGGATGAGGCCGATGGCCGCTGTCGCCGCGGAGATGAGCACCAGGAGGGTGGCCAGCAGGGACTTGCGGCCGATCCTGTCGCCGAGGTATCCGCAGATGACGCTGCCGAAGGGGCGTGCGATGAAGCTGACCAGGAAGCCGACGTTGGTGAGGAAGAGCCCTCCGGCCTCGGCCTCGCCCATGATGTTGATCGCGAGATAGGTGACGAGCAGGCCGTAGATGCCGTAGTCGTACCACTCCACGAAGGAGCCGACCGCGCCGGCGACCGTGGCCTTGCGGACGACCTTGCCGTTCGCGGTGACGACGTCGGCCACTGCCGGGGCGGAGTGAACCGACGTGGTCCCGTGCCGGTCTGACGTCGTGTCGAGCCGATCTGACGTTGTCATACGTTCACTTTCGGTGTCGCGGACTCCTGGAACGGTGTCCTGAGAATCGTGCGCTGAACGTGGTCGCAGTCGGCAGTCGCCCCTGTGCCGAGGCGTGCCACCGGCGTTGCGCGTTCTCGTGGGTCTTCGTGGGTCCTCACGGGAAGGCGACGACGGTGTCTCGGCGGAGTGGTGCGGCTCGGCCCCCTCCGGGGACCCGTTCACCGGCCGGGGCCGGGGGGAGAGGTTCAGGGCGCGGGGCCGTGGAGAAGTGCCGGAGCCAAGTTGCGACTCGAATCGCGAATGAGAATAGATTCGCATTCCGGGGGCGGTCAAGGACTTGCGTTACCCCCTTGTCAACCTTGCGTTTCCGGCGGACTCCCACCTCGGCCACCAGGGGATCTTCCGGCGCCGTCGTGGATTTTCCGACGGATCACCGGCCGCACCGTCGGCCGCACGGTCCCACCGAAGCACCACCCGGCCCGGGGGGACACCTCCCTTCGACCCTTGCCTCGCGACACGGATGGATGCAGACTGTCCCCGGCGAAACGCGAAAGGTTTCGCACTTCATGACCTGACGGAACACCCGACGGCCCCACGGCCCGGGCGCCGGCGGCAACACGGCGCCCACAGCAACACAACGGCAGTTGGACGACATCACGGACGGCATCCAGCTCCCGTACCGCTCCCGTACAGCTCTCGTACGGCCCCGCCTCCCTCACCATCCGCATCCGCATCCGCATCCGCATCCGCATCCGCATCCGAAGGAGACTGTGATGGCCCAGGACAACGTGCGCGTGCACACCGCGTGGGACCGCGTCGACCCCGCCGTGCTCGACCGGTTCCGCGAGCATTCCGTGGCGAACCTGGGTGACGCCCTCGACCGGCTGAACATCGCCGACGGGGGCATCACACCGATCTGGACCGGTGCCAGGGCCGTGGGCACGGCGCTCCCGGTGCTCACCGTCGCGGGTGACAACAAGGCCGTGATCGCCGCCCTGGAACACATCCGCCCCGGCGACATCGTGGTCGTCAACGCCTTCGGTTACGACGGCCGCGCCATCGTCGGCGACAACCTCGCCCAGCGGTTCGCCCTCTACGGCGCCGTCGGCGCGGTCGTCGACGGCTATGTGCGCGACGGCGCGATCATCGAGAAGCTCGGCGTCCCGGTCTTCGCGCGCGGGCTCACCCCCGCCGGCCCGTTCAAGAACGGGCCGGGCACGATCGGCGAAGCGGTCGCGATCGGCGGCGTCGTGGTGCATCCCGGGGACATCGTCGCCGCCGACGAGGACGGCGTCATCGTCATCCCGCCGCACCGCGCCGACGAGGCGCTCACGGCGGTCGAGGAGATCGTCGCCCGTGAGGCCGCGCTGGACGCCGAGGTCGCGGCGACGAGGAGCAGGCTCGCGTGAGTACGGCACGACACCGGGCGGAGGACCGGCTGCGGCACCGGGCGGAGGAACCAGCGGAGGACCGGCTCAGGGTCGTGGTCGCCGCACCGCTGTCCGAGGAGAACTGCGCGCGTGTCCGGGAGCTGGAACCACGGATCGACCTCGTCGTCGACCACACGCTCCTGCCCCCGATGCGCTGGCCCGCCGACTTCGCCGGTGATCCGTCGTGGCGGCGCACCCCCGCGCAGCAGCGTTCCTACGAGGCGGCCGTCGATTCGGCGGACGCCCTCTACGGCATCCCCGACGTGGCCCCGGCCGCCCTGGCCCGAACGGTCCACGCCAACCCGCGGCTGCGCTGGGTGCACACGATGGCCGCGGGCGGGGGGAGCCAGGTCAGGGCCGCACGGCTCGGCGACGACGAACTCGACCGGGTCCGGTTCACCACCTCGGCCGGTGTGCACGGCGGGCCGCTCGCCGAGTTCGCCGTCCTCGGGGTACTCGCGGGCGCCAAGGACCTGCCCCGCCTGGCCCGCCAGCAGCGCCACCACGAGTGGAGCGGTCGCTGGACGATGCGGCAGGTGAGCGAGCAGACGGTGCTCGTGCTCGGCCTCGGGGGGATCGGCCGGGCCGTCGCGGCGAAACTGCACGCGCTGGGCGCGACCGTCATCGGCACGAGCAGGAGGTGCACCGATGGCACTGCTGTCGCGGGTGTCACCGGTGTCGCGGGTGTCACCACCGTGGTGCGTCCCGACCGTATCGTCGAGGTGGCACCGGCGGTGGACGCCGTCGTGAACACACTCCCCGGCACCCCGGCGACCGAGCATCTCCTCGGCACACGGTTCTTCGACGCCCTGCGCCCCGGAGCCACCGTCGTCAGTGTCGGCCGGGGAAGCGTCGTCGACGAGGCGGCCCTGCTCGCCGCGCTCGACTCCGGCCGGGTGGGTTTCGCCGCGCTGGACGTCTTCGAGACGGAGCCGCTGCCGGGTCACAGTCCGCTCTGGGACCACGAGCGGGTGCTGGTGAGCCCGCACACCGCCGCGCTCGACCCCGCGGAGGACCGGCTCATCGCCGAACTCTTCGCCGCCAACGCCACCCGGCTCCTGGACGGGCGGGAGTTGCTCAACCGCGTGAACACCGTCGAGTTCTACTGACACCGGATCGCCGGCCCGGCCTTCCGGACCTTCGACGGCGTCCGCCTCAGCCGTCGGTGAGCAGTCCCGCGTCATGGGCGAGGACGGCGGCCTGGACGCGGTTGGCGCAGCCGGTGCGGGTCAGGATGCGGCTGATGTGGGCCTTGACCGTGCTCGCGCTCAGATGGAGCCGGTCGGCGATCTCGCCGTTCGAGAGGCCGGTGCCGAGCAGCCCCAGGACCTCGCGCTCCGCGGCGGTCAGCCCGTCGGTCCTGCGCAGGGCCGCCTCGGCCTCATGTCCGGACCGTACGTGCCGTTCCAGTAGCTGGCGGGTGATCCGGGGCGCCAGTACGGGCTCGCCGTCCGCGGCGATCCGCACCGAACGGATCAGCTCGGCCGGGCCCGTGTCCTTGAGCAGGAAGCCGGTCGCGCCGACCCGCAGGGCGCGGGTGACGCTCCGCTCCTCGCCGAAGGCCGTCAGCATCACCACATGGGTACGGGGCGAGGTCCTGGCGATCTCCTCGGCGGCGGTGATGCCGTCCTTGCCGGGCATCTGGATGTCGAGGAGGGCCACGTCGATGTCCTGGCCCCGGCACGCGGCGACCGCCTCATGTCCGTCGGCGGCCTCCGCGGCCACCTCGACGTCCTCCGCGTTCTCCAGGATCAGCCGGATGCCGGCGCGCATCAGGGTCTCGTCGTCGGCGATGAGAACTCGGATCATCGCCTTATCTTAGGGCCGCCATCACCAGCAGGATCACGAGGAAGGCCACGGTGGGCAGGATGACCACCGCCGCCGCGCATCCGGCGCCCAGCACCCGCGGCCAGGTCAGCACCGCGGCCGGGAGCGGAGGGTACGCCCCGGCCGCGCTCCGGTCCCCGGCTCCTTCCCGGGCGTCCGCCGGGCGCCCGGACCGGCCCGTCCGTACGGGCTGCTCCGGGCGTACGGGCTGTTCCGGCTGCGTGGGCAGCAGGGCCTCGACCCGGAACCCGCCGAACGCGAGGGGGCCCGCGCCGAACGAGCCGCCCAGGAGCGAGATCCGTTCCTCCAGGCCGACCAGGCCGCTGCGGTTTCCCGGCCGGGGCGCGCGGGGCACCCGGGGCGCCTCGTTCGTCACGGAGACCGCGATCCGGCCGTCGGCGTGCCGGACCTCCACCCGGGTGGGCGCCCCGGAGGCGTGCTTGAGCGCGTTGGTCAGCGACTCGCGCACCAGGCGGTGCACCGCCTGGCGGGTCCGCGGGGACGCGTCGGCCGTGTCGGGGCCCGACCAGTCGAGGGTGACCGCCATGTCCGCCTGCGCGGACTCGGCCACGAGGGCTGCGATGTCGTCGTGGGTGCCCCGGCTGCCGCCGGGTTCCACGGTGGGGTCCTGGAGTTCCTCGCGGCGCAGCACCCCGAGGATCTCGCGCAGCTCCTCCATCGCCGTGCCCGCGGTGGTGCGCAGCAGTTCGGCCTGTCCGGCCAGCGGCGGCGCCTGCCGCGCCGCGGCCAGTTCCAGCGCTCCCGCGTGCACCGAGATCAGGCTCAGCTTGTGGCCGAGCAGATCGTGCATCTCCCCGGCGATCCGGTTCCGCTCCTCCATCCGTGCCGCCACGGCGGCCAGTGAACGGGCCTGCTCCAGATAGGCGTTGCGTTCCCGCAGCAGGCTGACGAGCGGCCGCCGCTGCCCGAGCAGGGTGCCGGCCAGCGTGGGGAGGACCATCAGCAGCGCCACGGAGAGCGTGTTGCCCGCCACGATCTCGGGCCACGTCAGGGACTCGGCCACCGGGTCGCCGGCCGTCCGGCCGCCGGTCACCAGTGCCACCATCACGGCCAGGGCGGCGGCCAGCACGGAGGCCGCGCCCGCGGCCTGCCAGGCGCGGCGCGGGGCGACGCGGCGGGTGGCGGACACCACGATCAGGGGCACCGCCGCCAGGATCCACACGCTGGAGCCGACGAGCAGCGGCGCCGTGGCGGCCACGGCGAGCGCGGGGTGGCGGTGTCGGCCGAGCACCAGCACGACCGTCCACAGCCCTTCCAGGGCGGCGAAGACCGGCCGGTCCTCGACCAGTTCCTCGGGCAGGTAGGTCAGGGGAATCAGCGCGAGGGCGGCGACCAGGACGCAGGCCAGCGCCTCGGTGACGACGGTACGGCGCGGGGCGGCGCGGAGGGCCGCCCCGCACTCCACCGCCTCGCGCCGGACGCCCTTCCACACCTTCCGCACGCCCCGCCGCGCCCGCTCCCGTATCCGTGTCACCGGCACCCTTGCCTCGCTCCTCGTCGCGCTTCTCCCCGGGACCGTAGCGTCCGCCGGACCGGCCGGGGGACGGCGGGTTCCCGCCCTCACGCGCCGGGGCTCGGGCTCAGCCGGGCCTTCAGCCCGGCCACGTCGGCACCGTCCGCGCGCAGCAGCCGCGCGGCCTCCCCCTCGTCGTCGGCGAGCAGGGCGGCCAGGAGGTGGACGGTTCCGGCCGTGGAGTCGCCGCGCTCGGCCACCGTGAGCTGGGTGACGGACCGGACCCGTTCGATGCCGGGCGAGCGCGGCACGTCGGTGGGGGCGGGGAAGGGGCCGGGGGCCGGGGCGGGGACGGCCGCCCGCGCCGCGTCGAGCAGGGAGACCGGGCGGACACCGTGCGTACGGAGCAGGTCCGCGCCCGCGTTGGCGGCGGCGTTCCCCTCCGGGAACGAGCGGCCGGTGAGGGTGAGCGCCCGGTCCAGCGCCATGACGGCCAGCAGCAGGTCCACCGGCTCGATCACGCCGTGTCCGCGCCGTACGGTCTGGCGCTCGGCCTCCCCGAACACCGAGGTGATCATCCCGTCGCCGTCCGGGCCGCTGCGGAACATCCAGGACAGGAGGACGCGGGAGAGCCCGCCGCCCTCGCCCAGCACGCCCGTACCGCGCATCCCCTTGACGCTCCGGGGCTCCGGGAAGTCCGGATCCGTGGCGGCGCCCGCGTCCAGGGCGTCCAGTGCGGTGGAGACTGCGGCCTTGTCTATCCGCTCCAGCGTCATGGCCTCCAGCGCCCGGCTGTCGGTGAGTTCGAGCAGGGCGCGGGCGATGTGCCGGCAGCGGACGCTGGGTGTTCCCTCGCGGCGGGCCAGCCGCAGGGCGCGCAGGAGGCAGGCGCGCAGCGCCCCGGACGGCTCGGGCGGGAGGGCGTCGGCCTCGGGGGCGGCGCCGCGCCCGGACTTGTGCGTGGCGAGCCAGGTCGCCTCGCGCCATACGGCGTCGGCCTCGGCCTCGTCACCGGGATGGGGCGGCAGGGGATCGGAGCCGGCGGCCGTGTCGTCGTGCACCCAGGGCCGGGGGTTGTCGGGGGAGGTGAGCGCCCCGATGATGCCGCCGAGCCCCCCGGCGCGGCGCCAGTTGGTGGCGACCGCCTCGCCCGCCGGTGTGTCGCCCATGACGAGCATGTGCACCAGGTGCTCGGTGCCGACGGTCCGGCTCTCGCATTTGGTGGCCTCACGCACGGTCTCCGTGAGCAGGTCGATGACGTCGGCCTCGAACTCCGTGGTGTGGGCGGCGGCGTCGGGTACGGCGGGCGTCGGCTGCTCTGTCATCGGAAGGGGTCCCCTCGGGTGCGGTGGCCGGTGGTGCGGGCCGGTGGCCGGGAGGCCGCGGTGGGTCCGCGGCCGGGTCTGGCACCGACGTTAGGGGCGGGCCCGGCCCCCGCGCGTCGGCCGACCGGCCATCTCTCCCGGCCGACCGGCCATTTCCGTCGCCCGGCCGGCCATCTCCGCCGGCCAACTGGCCATCTCCCTCGCCCGACCGGCTGTCCCTCCCGGTCAACCAGCCATCCCTCTCGGCCGGCCGGCCGTCCCCCTCGGCCAACTGGCCGCCCCTCTCGCCCGACCGACCGTCCCCCTCGGCCGACCGGCCTTCCCCGCCGCCAACCTGGCGGTGCCGGTCCTCCAACTCGCCGTTCCGCGCGGTCGGTCGGCGCCGCGACCGCGTCCGACCGGCGACGACCCCGCTTTTGCCTGAGAGACAAACAGGCTGTGAGGATTCCGTAACACTCCTTTATTCCGGATGATTCATTTCGGTAACTCCCTCTGGTTGAATGGGGGTTCGCAAGCAGCGGCGAGGTGACAAGACCTCGGCGCCTCGCCTGGAGGACCCCTTGCCTGAGATGTACGTCCGGGTGCGCTGGCCGGACGGTGAAATCCAGCGCTGTTACTCCCCTTCCACCGTCGTGGAGGAGTACTTCGCCGCGGGGGCCACGTACACCGTCCCCGACTTCGTCGAGCGGAGCCGGACGGCTCTGGGTATCGCGAGCGACCGGGTACGGGAGAAGTTCGGCTTCGCGTGCACCGCCGCCGCGGCCGAACTCGCCAGGATCGAGGGCATCGCCGCCACGTACCGGGCCGAACCGCCGGCCCTGGTCACGGTGGAGGCGCTGCTGAACGCCGACGGGAGTGAGCGGTGACCCCGGAGGTGGACGGCGCGCACTATCCGGTTGCGGTCATAGGCGGCGGCCAGGCGGGGCTCTCGGTCAGCTACTGCCTGCGCGAGCGCGAGATCGACCACATAGTGATCGAGGCGCACCGCGTGGGCAACGAATGGCGTGCGCGGCGCTGGGACACGTTCTGTCTCGTGACCCCCAACTGGCAGTGCAAGCTGCCGGACTACCCGTACCAGGGGTCCGACCCGGACGGCTTCATGAACCGGGACGAGATAGTGCAGTACCTGGAGGAGTACGTGGCCTTCTTCCGTCCGCCCCTGGTGGAGGGGGTGAAGGTCACCCGGCTGCGGCGCACCAAGGCCGGGATATTCGAACTCACCACGACCGCAGGCGTCCTGACGGCCGACCAGGTCGTCGTGGCCACCGGTCCGTACCACACCACGTCGGTGCCGCGGATGGCCGAGCGGCTGCCGGCCGCCATGCACCGGATCCACTCCTCGCAGTACCGCAACCCCGGGCAACTGCCCGACGGCGGTGTGCTGGTGGTGGGCACCGGGCAGTCCGGCTGCCAGATCGCGGAGGATCTGCATCTGGCGGGACGGCAGGTCCATCTCTCCGTCGGCAGCGCCCCGCGTGTCGCCCGCTTCTACCGGGGCAGGGACTGTGTGGCCTGGCTGGACGACATGGGGCACTACTCCAGGACCATCGACGACTTCGACGACGCGGCTTCCGTCCGGATGCGGGTCAACCACTACGTGACCGGCCGCGACGGCGGGCGCGACATCGATCTGCGGGTCTTCGCGCGGGACGGGATGCGGCTGTACGGGCGGCTCACGGGCGCGCGGGGGACGGTGCTCGACTTCGCGGACGACCTGAAGGTCAATCTCGACCGGGCCGACTCCGTCGCCGACTCCATCAAGGACTCCATCGACGCGCACATCGCGGCCCAGGGCATCGACGCGCCGGCCGAGGAGCGCTACGTACCGGTGTGGGAGCCCACCGAGCAGCCCGCCTCGCTCGATCTGGCGAAGGCCGGGATCACCTCGGTGGTGTGGTCCACCGGCTTCTCCCGGGACCACCGGTGGATCGAGACCCCGGTCTTCGACGGGCGCGGCTACCCGATGCACCGGCGCGGTGTCACCAACTCCCCCGGCCTGTACTTCCTGGGGCTGCCCTGGCAGTTCACCTGGGGGTCGGGACGCTTCGAATCGGTGGGCAGGGACGCGGAGTTCCTCGCGGACCACATCGAGGCGAGCCGCCGTCTCGCCGATGTGTGCGGCACCATCACCGGCGCACCCACCACGCTCACCGCCGCGCTTCCCGTGGGCTGAGCGAAGGCCACCGGAGCGAGCAGGGCCACCGCACCCGGAAGGGCCACCGCACCCGGCAGGTCACCGGACCGAGCAGGCTCACCGGACCAGGCAGGTCACCGGACCAAGGAAGGTCACCGGATCATGCTGCACGACGCACACCGTCATCTCGGTGTGCTCCCCTCGTATCCCTTCTACGGCGGGCCCCCCGTCAACCCTGACACCACGGCCCGTACCACGGTCAAGCAGCTCCTCGCCGATCTCGACGCCGAAGGTACGGAACGGGCCCTGGTCCTTCCCAACTACGGGGTGCCGGATCCCGATGTCGCCTTCTCCTTCAACGAGTTGGTGATCGAGGCCGCGCAGAGCGACGACCGGATCCGGGCCGGGCTGTGGGTCTCGCCCCGCCCGGAGGACGAGGAGCGCACCGCGCGCGCCCTGGCGCTGGCCGGGGAGGACGGGGTGCGGGCGCTCAAGCTCAGCTTCCTGCTCGGCGGGCGCGCCACCGATCCCGCGTGCCGGCCGATGCTGGACCGGATCTTCCACGAGGCGGAGCGCCACGGTCTGGTGGTCCATGTCCACACCTCGCCGGGCGCGGCCTCCGACATCGACGAGGTCGGCCATCTCGTCGAGTGGTACGCCGACCGGGTGCCGGTCCACCTGGTGCACTTCGGCGGCGGCATGAGCGGCCACATCAAGCTGGTCGGCTCGCGCTTCTTCGACTGGATCGCCGCCGGCAAGCGCGTCTACACCGACCTCTCCTGGGCCATCGGCTTCGCACCGCTGTGGCTGGTCCGGGAGATCGAGCACCGCGGCATCGGCCACGACCGGGTGCTCTTCGCCAGCGACCAGCCGTGGGGCGACTTCGCGGGCGAACACGCCCGGCTGGCCGCCGCCGCGGGCGACGGCGAACTGGGCGGGCTGGTCTTCCGGGACACGTTCGCCGCGCTCTACGACTGAGGCCGCGCTCTACGACCGAGGCCGCGCTGCGCTCCACGACCGAGATTGAGGATGTGATGTGGTGAAGCCGCTATGGGGCTGACCCGCCGACTGGCTGATGTCTCGACCGTTCTGTTCGGAGTGTTCCGGCGGCGCGGCGCGCCGCCCGCCGCCCCGCTCACCGAACCGCACGGCGAGCTCCACACCGACCGGCACACCGGCCCGCGTGCCGACGTGCCGAACCACGCGTACCGACCCGCCTCCGACGGCCCGACAGCCGCGGGAGCGTCCACCGATCCCCCGCCCCTCCACCTGCCCGCAGCTCCCTCCCCATCCCTGCCCCAGCCTTTACGCGCTCAACCTCCGTATCTGCCGAAGGAGACCCTCATGTCCGAGTCCACCGCCGAACTGACCGACGTCGAGCAGAAGTCGCTGTCGGAGATACCGCACCCCTCTCTCCCCGAGGGGTCCAGCATCTACGGTTCCACGAAGGTCTTCCCCGACTACCGGGCGGAGAACGGCGAGTCGTACTTCACGCTCGTCCACGGCATCGCCCACGAGTCCTCGGTGTCGTTCGTCGCCGTCCTCCAGGCCACCCGCGCGCTGCGCAAGGGCTTCGAGACCGCGATCTACTTCTACGGTCCCGGCTCGCTCAACTGTCTCGCCACGCGTGGCTTCCCGACGGTCGGCAACTCCGCCTTCCCCGGCGAGCACAACATCAACAACCAGCTCAAGACGTTCATCGCCGAGGGCGGCAAGGCGTACTGCTGCCGCTTCGGTCTCTCGCTCCACGGCGCTCGTGAGGAGGACCTGATCGAGGGTGTGATCCCCACCCATCCGCTGGATGTCCAGGACGCCCTGATCCACTACGCCCGCAAGGGCGCCATCATCAACTCCACCTACCAGCTCTGAGAGGCGCGCCATGAGCGTTGGCACCGAATCGACGGCGGTTGATGTACGGATCATGACTCGTGCCGAACTCGCCCTGCAAGGTGTGTCGTTGGAGGCGCCGGTGCGGCGGCCGGACGGCGCGGGACCAAGCGACGACGGTCACTTCCTGATCGGGCAAGGCCCCGTCGACGGTGCCGGCGCAGCGCTGCCGCGCAACCCCGACAGCCCCTACACCGTGCGCGACGGCCGGGTCTGGCTCGGCGACGAGAACGGGGAACTCACCGACACCGGGCTGACGCTGACACCCGTCCAGCGGCCCCGGTTCTACGATCTGACGACGGCCGACGGCGTGTCGTACGAGCGGATAGCGCGGCTGCACGGCGCGGACGTCCTCGCGACGACCGTCGTGCAGACCTGTATCCGCTACGCCGAGTCCGACCGCTGCCGCTTCTGCACCATCGAGGAGTCGCTGCGCGCGGACGCGACCGTCGCCGCCAAGACCCCGGCGCAGCTCGCCGAGGTCGCGGAGGCCGCGGTACGGCTCGACGGGATCCGGCAGATGGTCATGACGACCGGCACCACCACGGGCCCCGACCGCGGCGCCCGCGTCCTGGTCCGGTCGGTCCGCGCCGTGCTGGCGGCCGTCCCGGATCTGCCCATCCAGGTGCAGTGCGAGCCGCCCGCCGACCTGGGGTGGATCCGCGCGCTGCACGACGCGGGGGCGACCGCCATCGGCATCCACGTCGAGTCGCTGGACGACGAGGTCCGGCGGCGCTGGATGCCCGGCAAGTCGACCGTGCCGATGGCGGAGTACGAGGCGGCCTGGGACGAGGCGGTCCGGGTCTTCGGACGCAACCGGGTCTCCACGTACCTGCTGGTGGGCCTGGGCGAGGACCCCGACGAACTCATCGCGGGCGCGGGGTCGCTGATCGAGCGGGGCGTCTACCCGTTCGTGGTCCCCTTCCGTCCGATGAGCGGCACGCTCGCCGCGCGGGACGGGGTCGCCGCGCCCGACGCCGAGCTGCTGCGCCGGGTCACCGAGGGCGTCGCGGCGAAGCTGCGCGCCGCGGGCATGACCGGTGCCGACCAGGGGGCGGGGTGCGCGGCCTGCGGGGCGTGCAGCGTGCTCCGTACGGCGGGCGGATGAGCGGCGTGCTCTCCGAGGGGTACAGCCTCGACGGCGGAACCGGCCGGAGCGGGGCGGACACCTCGGACGTACCCGGCGGGGGGATCGCGGCGGCCGACGGCCTCCCGCAGGACATCCTCGCGCTCCTCGGCGACCGCTCCACCCTGGCCAAACAGCCCGGGTTCCACATCGAACAGGCCGTGGCGGCGCCCGAGCTGGCGGCGTACCGGCGGCTGCGCCGGGCCGCCTTCGTCCATGAGCAGGGTCTCTTCGACGGCCATGACCTGGACGGCCGCGACGACGATCCCCGCACCCTCGTCCTTGTGGCGCGGGACCGGGAGACCGGCACGGTGCTCGGCGGGGTCCGGCTCGGCCCCGCCTCCGACGGGCCCGACCTGGGCTGGTGGGCCGGCGGCCGGCTGGTGGTCGCCCGCGGCGCCCGCGGTCCGCTGGGGATCGGCGCCGCGCTGGTCCGGGCGGCGTGCGCGCGCGCCGAGGCGGAGGGCGCGCTGCGGTTCGAGGCGACCGTGCAGACCCGCAACGAGCCGCTGTTCGGGCGGCTCGGCTGGCGGCGGGTGCGCTCCGCCACGGTCGCCGGGGCGCCGCATGTGCTGATGCGGTGGCCGATCGGCCGGATCGCCGCGCGCACGGCGGCCACCAAGGCCGTGCTCGGCCCGCTGCTCGCCGGGGTGCTGCCCGGCGGCGCGGGCTTCGTCGGCGACGACGGCGCGCCGGTGCCGGGTACGGAGACCATCGCCGCCTGCGACGCGATCGTGCCGTCCATGGTGGAGCGTGACCCGGAGTGGGCCGGCTGGTGCGCGGTGCTGGTCAACCTGAACGACCTGGCCGCGATGGGCGCCACCCCGGTCGGGCTGCTCGACGCGCTGGGCGCGCGGGACGCGGCACACGCCGCCCGGGTGATCTCGGGACTGCGGCGGGCGGCCGACGCGTACGGTGTGCCGGTGCTCGGTGGGCACACCCAGCTCGGGGTGCCCGCGGCGCTGTCGGTGACCGCGCTCGGGGTGACGGACCGGCCCGTCCCGGGCGGTGGCGGGCGGCCGGGCCACGCCGTACGGCTGACGGTGGACCTCGGCGGCGGCTGGCGGCCCGGATACGCGGGCGGGCAGTGGGACTCGACGACGCGGCGGCGCCCGCACGAACTGCGCGCGATGCTCCGCGCGGTGGCCGCCGCGCGCCCCGCCGCCGCGAAGGACGTGTCGATGGCGGGGATCGCCGGGACGCTCGGCATGCTCGCGGAGGCGAGCGGCTGCGGGGCCGTGCTCGATGTGGCGGCCGTGCCGCGCCCGGCCGGCGCCACGGCCGGTGACTGGCTGACCTGCTTCCCCGGCTTCGCGATGCTGACCGCGGACGCCCCGGGCGCGCCACCGCTCTCCGCCGGTCCCGCGACGGGCGCGGTGTGCGGGGAGCTGACAGCGGGACAGGGTGTCGGACTGCGCTGGCCCGACGGAGAGATAACGGAGGCGGTCGCCGGTTCGGTGACCGGATTGGGGACCGCATGAACACGGACTACGCGAGTACACACCGGACGAGAGCGGACGGCGGTCCGGACCGCGTGGGCCCGGAAGGCCCGGGCGCACACCGCGCGAGCCCGTACCGCGCGGAGACGGACCTGCCGGGCGCGCACCGTACGCGTACCGGAGCCGCCGGATCGCGGGGCGGCGGCCCGCTGCGGATGGCCGCCGCCGCGGCGGCGTTCGGCCGGGACCTGGAGGAGGACTTCCGGATCGCCGAGCGGCTGATCAAGGAGGCCAGGAGCGAGGGCGTACGGCTGCTCGCGCTGCCCGAGGCGTGCCTCGGCGGCTATCTGCTCAGCCTGGACGGGGACGGCGCCGCCGACGGTGCCACCGAGGGGGCCGAGGACGATCCGGGACCGCCTGCCCTGGCGCTCGACGGCCCCGAGATCCGCCGGCTCGCGGCGCTCGCCGGGGAGATGACCGTCGTCGCGGGCTACTGCGAGACCGACGGGGAGCAGCGCTACAACAGTGTGGTCTGCGTCAGCGGGGACGGGGTGCTCGGCAACCACCGCAAGGTGCACCAGCCGCTCAACGAGGACGCCAGCTACTCCTCCGGCGGCCGGTTCCACGCCTTCGACACTCCGGTCGGCCGGATCGGCATGATGATCTGTTACGACAAGGCGTTCCCGGAGTCGGCGCGCACCCTGGCGCTGGACGGCGCCGAGATCGCCGTCTGTGTCTCCGCCTGGCCGGGGGCGCGCACGCAGGCCGCGACGGATCTCGCCCAGGACCGCTGGAAGCGCCGGTTCGACCTCTTCGACCGGGCCCGTGCGCTGGAGAACCAGATCGTGTGGCTCTCCGCCAACCAGTCGGGCACCTTCGGCTCGCTGCGTTTCGTCGCCAGCGCCAAGGTCGTGGACCCGGGCGGCGAGATCGTCGCCGACACCGGGGTGGCGGCCGGCCTGGCGGTGGCGGAGCTCGATGTCGCCCGCGCGCTGGAGGTCGCCCGCCGCTCCATGGGGCACCTGCGCGACCGGCGGCCGGAGACATATCCGTACAGTCTGGGGACCGGCAGAACGTGACGGTGGAACCCGAAGGCCGTCCGCGGCGCGGACGAAGAACGATGAGAGAACCATGAGCACCATCAGGATCGCGGCAGTGGCCGCCCATTTCGGCCGCGACCTGGAGTTCGACCTCGCGCGCGTCGCCACACTGATCAAGAAGGCCCGCAAGGAGGGCGCCGGGCTGCTGGTGCTGCCCGATGCCGCGCTCGGCGGCTATCTCGCCGATCTGCGCGATCCCGCCCCGGACGGGCTGCCGCCCGCGCTCGACCCCGACGACCCGCTGATCCACCGGGTCGCCGCGCTCGCCGCCGAGATGGTGGTCTGTGTCGGCTACTGCGAGGACGCCGGCGGCGCCGGCCGTTACAACGCGGCCGTCTGCGTCAGCGGGGACGGGGTGCTCGGCCGCCACCGCAAGGTGCATCTGCCGGCCGGCGAGGTCACCGCGTACCTTCCCGGCGACCGGTTCGACGCGTTCGACACGCCGGTCGGCCGGATCGGCATGCTCATCGACTACGACAAGACCTTCCCCGAGTCCGCGCGGTCGCTGGCGCTGGACGGCGCGGAGGTCCTGGCCTGTCTGTCGGCGTGGCCCACCAGCATCACCAACAGCGCGCCGCGCATGACCCACGACCGGCAGGCGAAACTCTTCGACCTGTACGACCAGGCGCGGGCGGCGGAGAACCAGGTCGTCCTGGCCTCCTCCAACCAGACCGGCGCCATGGGCGGCATGCGCTTCCTCGGCCAGGCGAAGGTGGTGGGCCCGGGCGGCGACGTGCTCGCCCGTACCTGGTCCAAGGCGGGGCTGGCCATCGCCGAGACCGACCTCGCCGCCGAACTCGACCGCGCCCGCCGGGTCCTGCACCACCTCGGCGAACGGCGCCCCGACGCCTACCGGGAGACCGCTCCGTGAAGATCGCCCTGCTCAGCTACTCGACCAAGCCGCGCGGCGGCGTCGTGCACACCCTGGCGCTGGCGGAGGCGCTGGCCGCCGCCGGGGAGGACGTCACCGTCTGGTCGCTGGGGCGCGGCGGCGACTCCGGGTTCTTCCGCCCGGTGGACCCGGCCGTCCGGGTGCGGATCGTGCCGTTCCCCGACGGGCCGCCCGGCGAGAGCGTCGGCGCCCGCGTGCTGCGCTCGATCGAGACGCTGGGGGCCGCCTTCGCGGCGACGGGCGCCGGGGCGTACGACATCGTGCACGCGCAGGACTGCATCAGCGCCAACGCGGTCGGCCGGTGTGTGCGGACGGTCCACCACATCGACCACTTCACCACGCCCGAGCTGGCCGCCTGCCACGAGCGGGCCCTGGTCGAACCGTACGCGCACGTCTGCGTCTCGCGGACGGTCGCCGACGAGCTCGCGGACGGCTGGTCCCTCCCCGCGCGGGTCATCGCGAACGGCGTCGCGTACGAGCGCTTCGCGGGCACGGAACCGGCGGCGCGGGACCGCTGGAAGGACCGCCTCGGCCGGTACGTGCTGACCGTCGGCGGCATCGAGCCGCGCAAGGGGTCGCTGGACCTGCTGGAGGCGTACGGGACGCTGCGCGCCCGGCACCCCGGGGTGCGGCTGGTGATCGCCGGTGGCGAGACGCTCTTCGACTACCGCGACTACCGGGCCCGCTGGGAGGCGCGCGCGGCGGAGCTGGCGGTCGAGCCCGTCGTCCTCGGCGCGGTCCCCGACGACGAACTGCCCGCGCTGGTGGCCGCCGCCGACGCCTTCGCCTTCCCGTCGGTGAAGGAGGGGTTCGGACTCGCCGCGATGGAGGCGCTGGCCGCCGGGGTCCCCCTCGTCGTACGCGATCTCCCGGTGCTGCGCGAGGTGTTCGACTCGGCGGCGCGTTTCGCGGGCACCCCGGAGGAGCTCGCCGCGGAGCTGGGGCGCGCGCTCACGGAGCCGGATCCCGCCCGGCGCGCGGCGGGCCGCGAGCTGGCCGCGCGCCACACGTGGCGGGAGGCGGCGCGGCTCCATGTCGAGCTGTACCGGTCGCTGGCGGGGGTGCGCGGCACGGTCTGAGCCGGCTTCGGGCCGGGGACCGGGCCCGCCGGGCGCCGGGGTACGCCATCGCCGTCAGCCGGCGCCGGGGTACGCCGTCGCCGTCAGCCGGCGTCGGGCGTCGGGCGTCGGGCGTCGGGCGTCGGGCGTCGGGCGTCGGGCGTCGGGGGGCCGTTACGCCGGTGCCGTGCTCAGGAGTCGCCGCCGTAGGCGAGTTCGCTCGCCAGGAGGGCCGCGCCGACGACCCCGGCGCGCGGGCCGAGTTCGGACATGACGATCGGCAGATTGCCGGTGGCCAGCGGCAGTGAGCGCTGGTAGACGACGCTGCGGATCTCCGCGAGCAGCAGATAGCCGAGCCCGGAGAGCCCGCCGCCGATCACGATCATCGACGGGTTCATGAAGCTGACGAGGGTGGCGAGGACCTGTCCGACGCGGTGGCCGCCGGTCCTGATGAGGTTGACGCAGGCGTTGTCCCCGCCGACGGCGCACTCCGCGACGTCGACGGCGGTCAGCGTCCCCTGGGCCGCGAGCCGTTCGGCGAGGGCCGGGGACTGACCGGAGCGGGCGGCCTCGGTGGCGTCCCTGGCGAGCGCGACCCCGCCGAAGTACGCCTCCAGGCAGCCGGTGTTGCCGCAGGTGCAGATGGGGCCGTCGGCCTCGACCTGGATGTGGCCGATGTCGCCCGCGCACCCCTCGGCGCCCCGGTAGATACGGCCGTGGTGCTGCAGCCCCGAGCCGATCCCGCTGCCGATCTTGACGAAGAGCAGATGGTCGACGGACCGGGCGACCCCGCTGTGGCGCTCCCCGAGGGCCATCACGTTGACGTCGTTGTCGACGACCACGGGACAGCCGTGCTCGCGGGCGAGGGTGTCGCGTACGGGGAAGCGGTTCCAGCCCACCATGATCGGCGGGGAGACGGGGACACCTTCCCGGAAGCTGACCGGGCCCGGGAGGCCGATGCCGATGGCGTCGAGCCGCTCGCAGTGGCCCTGCGCGGCCAGCTTGTGCAGGAGTTCACTGATCCGGTTCAGCACGGCGACCGGGCCCGAGCGGATGTCGGCGGCCTCGGAGTAGGAAGCCACGGGTTCCAGTTCGCCGTTGGTGATCTCGATGTCGAGCGAGCTGGCCCCCAGGTCCACGGCGGCGAACCGGAAACCGGGGTCGAGCTGCACCAGCGTGGAGCGGCGGCCGCCGCGCGACGCCGCCGGGCCCGCCTCCAGCACCGTGCCGGCGGCGAGCATACGGTCGAGCTCGGCGAGGAACCGTGGACGCGGCACCTCCAGCCGCCCCGCCAACTGGGCACGGGACAGTGGGCCGTTGTCCCGTAGCAGGGACAGAACGCGGTACTGAATGCTCACAGGCTCACTTCCTCCGACCGTCACTTTTTCACACCCTGGCAAAAGTTGCGTACACCTCTACGAAACCCGCACAGAGCTGCCCCGCCGGAGGGGGCGGGGCAGCTCGGTGGTGCATCCTGGGCGGTCAGCCGGTCAGCCCTCCCCTCACGGCCTTGGCGTCCCGCGCGAGGGCCGCGCCCGCCGCCGCGTCCGGCACCAGTTTGGTGTCCTCGGCGGAGGCGGCGAAGGAGTCCAGGACCGCGCGGGCCTGGCTGATCCTGCCCGCCTCGGCGTGCCCGCGTGCCTGGTCGAGCCGGACGGTCAGGCGCTGCTTGCCCTGATCGGTGACGAGCTTGTCGGCGCTCAGGCGCGGGATCAGCGCGGCCAGGTCGTCGAAGGAGGCGCGGGTGGTGAAGCGCACCGTCTTCGTCGTGGTGTTGCCCGCCCGGTCGACGGCCTTCACCGTGAGGTCGTGGCCGCCGAGCGGCAGCCGCCACAGGTCGAGCGGCTGCCCCGGGGTGATCGGGGCGCCGTCCAGGGTGGTGGTCGCGGTGGCCCCGCCGGAGACCGCGTCGGTGGCGGTGACCACGGGCTTCGGGCGCTGGGAGTCCCCGTACACCCCGTCGGCGTCGAGGCCGGTGACCGTGACGGCGGGGCCGGTGCGGTCGATCCGTACGGTCAGGGTGCCGGTCTCGGAGACGTTGCCGCCGCTGTCGGTGGCCCGGTAGCGGACGGTGGTGGTGCCCTCCGTCGACAGGGTGACGGCGGCGTTCGCCGACAGCCAGGTCGTACCGCCGTCGACCGAGTACTGGCGGCTGCTCACGGTGCCGTTGTCGGTGGCGGTGACGTTCAGCGACACGTTGCCGGTGTACCAGCCGTTGGCACCGTTCGGCCGCGGCGGGTCGAGGGTGGCGGCGACCTTCGGCGGGGTCTTGTCGGCGACGCCCGCGCCCTGGAAGGTCAGGGAGTCGAGGTCGACGCCGCCGGAGGTGGTGACGTAGAGCTGTCCGCTGCCAGAAGGGGCGTCCGGCAGCTTGGTGGTGACGCTCTGCCAGCCGTCGCCCGCCGGCACGGTGACGGTGGCGAACGGCGCGGCGTCCGCGGCGTTCCAGCGCAGCTCCAGCTTTCCGGCGCCGGAGGCGCGGGTCTGCACCCCGGTGATGCCGGCGAAGGAGACCGGGTCGTAGGCGATCCAGTCCCCCGCGTCGAAGGAGGTCACCTTGCGCTGCCCCGACGCGGTGGTGTCGTCGGTGATGGTGACCCCGTCCGCGGAGTCGTAGTGCTCGGCCTGCATGAGGGCCGGGTTGAGGACCACCTGGGCGTCGCCGGTGGCCGGCGGGACGCCGTTCGCGCCCTTGTCCGTGTAGGTGATGCCGAGGACGCCGAAGACGTTCTCGGTGTCACCGTGCCCGGCGTCGGACGGCGTGACGACGGCGCCCGAGCAGCCGGTGCCGCTGTTGACCGGGTGGCCGTGCTGGTTGTGTCCGAGGCCGAAGGTCCAGGCGGCCTTGGCGCAGTCGGGGGTGGCGCCGTCCTCCGGGTCGTCGACGGAGATCCCGTACGGCACGGCGTCGCCCCAGTTGAAGAAGCCCCCGTCCGGCGGTGAGGTGATCTGCACGGTGGGCGCGGTGTTGCCGACGGTGATCTGACGGCTCGTCAGTCCGTTCTTGCCCTGCGGGTCGGTGACCTTCAGGCGGGCCTGGAACTGTCCGTTCTCCGGGTAGGTCCGGCTCGCCGTGGGGCCGGTGGCGTCGAAGGTGCCGTCGCCGTCCAGGTCCCACTGGTAGGTGAGGGCGCCGTTCTCCGGGTCGCTGGAGCCGGTGGCGCTGAAGTTGACCGTGAGGGGGGCCTGTCCGGAGGTGACGTCGGCCTTGATCACGGCGGTGGGCGCCTTGTTGCCCTCGGCGTAGTCGATCCGGTAGAGGCCCGCGTCGGGGTTCTGGCGGAAGAAGCCGTCGCCGTAGTCGAGGACGTAGAGGGCGCCGTCGGGGCCGAACTCCAGGTCCATCGGGTTGTCCCAGGGCGGGTTGCCGGTCGCGGACCGCTCGCTGTTGGGGAGGACGTTCTCCAGCTTGCTGACCGGGCCGTCGGGGCCTTCGAGGGTGAAGGCGGCGACGTAGTCCTGGGAGAACTCGCCGAAGAACGCCTTGCCGTCCCAGTACGCGGGGAACTTGCCCGGGGCCGGGTTGTCCGCGTCGTAGTGGTAGACCGGCCCCGCCATCGGGGCCTGGCCGCCGGGGCCGCCGGGACCGCGGAAGGCGGTCAGCTCGGGCCAGGGCTGGTCGCTGTCCTTGTCCCCGTACCAGAGGGTGGCCGGGGTGGCCGGGGGCAGCACGGAGGCGCCGGTGTTCCAGCGCGAGTCGTTGACCGGCGCGTCGCAGTCGAAGGCCGGGCCCGGGGTGAGGGTGGCGAAGTCGAAGTCCCGGTACGGGTGGGAGTTGTCACCCGTGCAGTACGGCCAGCCGCCGTTCATGGGCTTGGTGGTGGTCTGCCACTCGACGTACCCCATGGGGCCGCGGTTCGGGTCGGCGGTGCCCGCGTCGGGGCCGTAGTCGCCCCACATCACGGCGCCGGTCGCCCGGTCCACCGTCAGACGGAAGGGGTTGCGCAGCCCCATCACGAAGATCTCGGGGCGGGTCTTCGGGGTGCCGGGCGCGAAGAGGTTGCCCTCGGGGACGGTGTAACTCCCGTCCTCCTTCACGTTGATACGGAGGATCTTGCCGCGCAGGTCGTTGGTGCTGCCCGCGCCGCGGCGCTCGTCGAGACCGGGGTTGTAGCCGGCCGCGTCGTTGATCGGTGTGTACCCGTTGACGTTGGGGCCCGACGCCGGTGTGTTACCGCCGGTGGAGAGGTAGAGGTTGCCGTCCGCGTCGAAGTCCACGTCACCGGCGACATGGCAGCACTGGCCGCGGTTGGCGTCGACGCGGATGATCTCCTGGGCGGTGGACAGGTCCAGCTCGTCGCCCGTCCACTTGAAGCGGGTGAGGGTGTCGTAGCCCTCCCACTGCTTCCAGTACGCGTCGGTCTGCCCGGCGGGCAGCTGGAGCGGGGCGGAGCCCGTCGGTGTGTCGAGCGGCGGGGAGTAGTAGAGGTAGACCCACTTGTTGGTCTCGAAGTCCGGGTCCAGGGTGACGGTCTGCAGCCCGTTCTCGGAGTTCTGGTACACGTTGATGTGGTTGACGACCTTGGTCACCCCGGTGCCGGGGTCGGTGAGCCGCAGATCTCCGTTGCGCGCGGTGTGCAGCACCCGGCTGTCGGGGAGCACGGCGAGGTCGATCGGCTCGCCGGTGTCCTTGGTGAGGGTGGTCTTCTCGTAGTTGCCCCAGTCCAGGGCGTGTTCGTGGTTCTCGTGCGCCTGGGCGGCGGGGGCGAGGCCCGCCAGACCCAGCGCGGGCAGGGCGGTCAGCAGGACCCCTGCCATCAGGCGTCTCAGGGAACGGTGCACGGTGAATGCGTCTCCTCGGTCGCTGGCGGGTGGAGGGGCGGGCCTCAGCTGAGGAGCCCGTGCAGCGCCGCGAAGCTGCGTTCGGCGGCACCGAGCGAACCCGGCGGGTTGGGCAGGGTGTTGGGGGCCGTGTCCTGTTCCCAGATGCCGATGTGGGCGGCGCGCGGACCGATGTCGCGGATGAACCGCTCGTACGGCAGGTCCCCGGCGCCGAACTCGACGATGTCGAAGCCGTTCACGTTGGACGGGTTGGCGTCACCGTCCTTCATGTGGAACAGCGGGTAGCGGTAGGGCTGGTTACGGACGTACGCGGCCGGATCGAACCCGGGGTAGCGGTACTGGCCGACGTACGCCCAGTAGATGTCCAGCTCCAGGTAGACGTGGCGCGGGTCGGTGTTCTTGAGGAAGACGTCGTAGAGGCGTACGGACGGCTTGTCCGTGGCGAAGGCGAACTCGCCCGCGTGGTTGTGCTGGTAGAGCTTGAGGCCGCGCGCGGTGGCCGCCGCACCCCACGTGTTGAACTCGTCGGCGGCGGCACGGTAGCCCGCGACGGTGTTGAGGTTCGAGGGCGCGTTGGCCGTCCCGATGTGCGGCATGCCGAGGATCTGTGCCGCGTCCAGCTCGGCCTTGAGGTTGGTGCGCAGGTTGCCGATGGCGACATGGCTGCCGACGGCGGTGAGCCCGTTGTCGTCGAGGAGCCGGCGGATCTCCGGGACGGTGATCTGGCGGCCCAGGATGTCGGTGTTCTGGGTGTACCCGGCGAACTCGACCTCGCGGTAGCCGATCCGGGACAGCTCCGCGAAGACGACGGCGAAGCCGAGCGCGGCGACCTTGTCGCGGATGCTGTAGAGCTGGATGCCGATGCGGTCCTTGGGGATGGTGAGCCCGCGGTTGGCGGCGGTGCTCGGGGCGGCGGTGGCGGAGGTGGCCGCCGCACCGGTGACGGAGGCGGCGGCGAGCGCCACGGTGGTGCCGGCGGTGGCGCGCAGGAAGTCCCTGCGGTCGAAGGACTTGTGCAGGTGGCCCATGGTCACTCCTGAGGGATGGGCGGGGGTGTCGTCACGGCGAGGTGGCGGCGTGGGCGTGTGGGGGGGTGCCGGGGTGTGGACGGAGCCGTCGGGGATGACGGAGGGGGCAGTGGTGTGCGCGGTGACGGAGGCGGGCCCTCCCGGGGGCGTACGGAACGACGCGCCGGCCGGCGTACCGGAGTGCGGGACGGGCGGCGCGCCGGACGGTGTCCCGTCAGGAGCGGCCGGGGCTCACTTCAGCCGGGAGTCGCCCGCCGCGTGGGCGTCGGCCCGCGCCTCGGCGGCGCGCTCCGCGGCCTTCTCGGCGAGTTCGTTGCCGCGGTCCCGCGGGGCCTGCTTGGCGAGGCGGGCGGACGAGGCCGCGGGGGCGGTCTCGCCGGTGATGCCGCCACGGACCCGGGCCAGGTCACCGACCTTGAGCGCGGGGGTGTTGCCGGTGGCGGTGAGCGCGCCCCGGACGATGGTGTTGTCGAGTACGGCGTTGGCCGTGTTGCCGGTGACGGCGAGGTCGCCCCCGAGGTACGTGGCGCCGCGGCAGGAGCCGAGCACTCCCTCGCCGCCGAGCTGGAGGGCGTCGGCGTTGTCCTTGTACACGGTGTTGCCCTGGACCTCGCTGGCGCAGAGGACGCCGCCGAGGGTGTTCCCGCTCACCGTGAGGGCGCCCTTGACGGTGCTGTCGTACACGTCGGTGTACTGGTTGCGGTCCCCGGTCAGCGCTCCGCTGAGGGTGCTGCCCGACACGTACAGCTCGCCCGACTCGGCTCTGACGGTCCCGCCGAGGGAGGAGTCGACGGCGTACACGAAGCCCTCGGTGGCGGCGATGCCGGACTTGACGGTGCTGTCCTGGAGGTGGGCGCCGAACGCCGCGCTGGTGGTCAGCGTGCCCTTGACGGTGGTGTCGGTGAGGTCGAGGTAGGCGTTCCCGCCCACGTTGACGGCGCCGTTGAAGGTGGCTCCGGCGGCGACGAGGTCGGCGCCGTCCTCGACGGTCACGGTGCCCTTGACCTTCGTGCCGGTCAGGGTGCAGGACTTCCCGGCCGGTACGACCAGATCGCCGTTGACGGTGACGGCGCCGCCGTCCCCGACACAGGTGGTGTAGAGGGCCGCCTGCGCGGAGCCGGCGAAGGCGACGATCCCTCCGGAGGCCACCAGCGAGGCCGTGGCGATGAACGTGCGTACCTTCATGTCGTATCCCTTCCGCTGCGGTGACGGCCGCGGCGTTCGCGCGACCGAGACCCCGTATGTCGACGGGGGTGCTGCACAGTGAGTGAGCGTGCGACCGCCTGGACGGCGGGCGCGCAGCGCCTCGGGACGGGGCCGGACAGGGCCGGGCCCGACCGTGGGGGGAGAGACGTGGAAAGACTCAGGTGGTGAAGGGCGTTCGTGTGAACGCCGGGCGGCTGCGGTGTTACCGCGTCGAAACACTTGTCCGGTGGGCCGAGACATTAGGACGCCGTGTGGGAGCTGTCCAGAGGTTCGGTACGAATCTCTGGAACTTTCTCATCATCCGTCAAAAGATCTGCCGCTCAGAAGAAAAGGCTTTCCACCGGTGTGGGGTCACACCGGTGGAAAGCCTCCACAACGGGTCGGTATGCGAACGCGACGGCGCAACGACATCCGGTCGAGCCGCACGAGCCGTAGGCTTACGTCAGTGCCTGGCGGTCCGCGGTCCCGGACCGCGCGTGGAAGCGCTGGGTCAGGCCGATCTCCGCGACGTTCTTGGCCAGTTCGAAGTTGACCCAGCTCGCGACGTCGACCAGGGCCGTCTCCTCTCCCCAGGGCAGCCCGGCGGTCCGGTCGGTGGAGTCCAGCTCGCCGTCGGTGAGCGGGAGCAGCGCCGCGCGCCACTCGTCCTTCAGCCCGCGCAGCCACTCCGCGGCCGCATCGGCGCCGCCCGGCCAGGTGATCTCCTCGCGCGCGGGCGCGCCCGGCCCGAAGCAGTGGGCGAGGGTGGTCGTCCACCAGTAGCCGATGTGCCAGGTGAGCCAGCCGATCGAGGTGGCCGGGGCGGGGTCGGGTTCCGTCGTCTCCCAGTCGGCCGCCCAGCCGCCCCGGCCGTCGGGGCGCACGGTCCAGCAGTCCGGCGCCGGTTCCCAGAGGCAGGCGGCGTCGTCCAGATCCCGCAGGTAGTACTCGAACAGGGACCAGGTCAGGTCCAGTTGGCGGGTCAGCAGACCGGCTCGGGCTGTCGTCACCCGCAGAGCCTGACAGCGTCCGCGATCACCGGGCAAACGCATTTACGAGCCACCGGGCGCCACCCCGCGCCGGCGGCCGGTGACCCGCGGCGGAATTCACCCGGCCGCAATGCCCTGATCTCGACAGACGCCCCCGCACGATGGCACTCTCCCGCCATGCGCCTCACCGCCAGGAGCCTCCTCCCCGCCGTCCTCGCCCTCACGGTCGCCGCCGCCACGGGGTGCGCCCCACAGGACGATCCGCCGGCCGCCGGTACGCCGGCGGGCACGTCCGGGTCGGCGTCCGCGTCCGGCTCCGGCTGTGCCGCGGGCGGGCTCGCCACGGAGACCAAGGGCAAGCTGACGGTCGGAACGGACAAACCCGCCTACGCCCCCTGGTTCCAGGACGACGACCCGGCGAGCGGCAAGGGTTTCGAGTCCGCCGTCGCGTACGCCGTCGCCAAGGCCCTCGGCTACGGGGCGGATCAGGTGGTGTGGAAGACCGTACCGTTCAACAACTCCTTCGCGCCGGGCGCCAAGAGCTTCGACTTCGACATCAACCAGGTCTCCATCAGTGACGAACGCGAGCGGGCCGTCGACTTCTCCTCCGGCTACTACGACGTCCGTCAGGCCGTCGTCGCGCTGAAGTCGTCGCCGTTCGCGGGCGCGAAGAACGCCGCGGCGCTGAAGGGCGCCAAGCTCGGCGCCCAGGTCGGCACCACCAGTCTCGACACGGTCGACGAGGTCATCAGGCCGTCGCGGCAGCCCGCGGTCTTCCAGAAGAACGACTTCGCCAAGTCGGCGCTGCGCAACGGCCAGGTCGACGCGATCGTCGTCGATCTGCCGACCGCCTTCTACATCACCTCGGCCGAGGTCCCCGACGCGAAGGTCGTCGGACAGTTCGCCGGCTCCTCCGGCGACGCGGAGCAGTTCGGGCTGGTCCTCGACAAGGGCAGCGCGCTGACCTCCTGTGTCACCCGGGCGGTCGACACGCTCCGCGCGGACGGCACCCTCGCGGCGCTGGAGAAGCGGTGGCTCTCCGACGCCGTCGACGTGCCGGTGCTCAAGTGACCGGCGAAGGCGTCCGCGTGGAGAAGTCCCCCGACGGGGACGGCACGGACGGGGACGGCAGGGACGGAAACGGCACGGACGGCAACGGCGGGCGCGTCGACAGCAGGGACGCGGGCGCCAAGGATCCGTACACGCCGTCGGCGCGGCGGATCGAGCGCGAGCGGTACAAGCGCGCCCGGGCCCGCCGCGCCACCGCCGTCGCCGCGCTCTCCACCCTGGTCACGGGCGCCGTCCTCTTCGTGGTCATCACCGGCTCGCCGGGCTGGCAGCGTACCCGCGAGACCTTCTTCAGCGCCGAGTACGCCCGGATGGCGCTGCCCCGGGTCCTCGAAGGGCTGCTGCTCAACCTCCGGCTGCTGGCGGTCTGCGGCGTCTGTGTCCTCGTCCTCGGGCTGCTGCTGGCCGTCGCCCGTACCCTGCGCGGCCCGGTCTTCTTCCCGGTCCGCGTGCTGGCCACCGCGTACACCGACTTCTTCCGCGGACTGCCGCTGATCATCTGCCTGTTGATGGTCGTCTTCGGCGTGCCGGCGCTGCGGTTGCAGGGCGTCACCACCGATCCGGTGCTGCTCGGCGGCACCGCGCTCGTCCTGACGTACTCCGCCTATGTCGCCGAGGTCTTCCGGGCCGGCATCGAGTCCGTGCATCCCTCCCAGCGGGCGGCGGCCCGTTCCCTGGGGCTGTCCCGGGCCAGGACCCTGCGGTACGTGGTGCTTCCGCAGGCGGTACGGCGGGTGGTGCCACCGCTCCTCAACGATCTGGTGTCGCTCCAGAAGGACACCGGTCTCGTCTCGATCGCGGGGGCCGTGGACGCCGTGTACGCGGCGCAGATCATCGCCGGAAAGTACTTCAACTACACGCCGTACGTGGTCGCGGGGCTCGTCTTCGTCGCGCTGACGATCCCGATGACCCGGTTCACGGACTGGGTCACCGCCCGGATGGACCGCCGCCGCGCGCAAGGAGGCACCGTATGACCGCCGACGCCCCGGACGTCACGCCGGTACCCGCGCCGGGCACGCCCGGCGCCGGCGCCACCCCCGTCCTGCGCCTCGAATCCGTGCGCAAGAGCTTCGGGCGCGACCGGGTCGTCCTGCGCGACGTCACCCTGGACGTGGCCCCGCACACCGTGACCGCGCTGATCGGCGCCTCCGGCTCCGGCAAGTCGACCCTGCTGCGGTGCGCGAACCTGCTGGAGGAGATCGACGACGGGGCGATCTTCCTCGACGGGGAGGAGATCACCGATCCGCGGGCCGACGCCGACGCGGTGCGCCGCCGGATCGGCGTCGTGTTCCAGTCGTACAACCTCTTCCCGCACATGACGGTCCTCCGGAACATCACCCTCGCGCCGCGCCGGGTCCTCGGCGTCCCCCGGGAGGAGGCCGAGGCGGCCGCCCGTGAACTGCTGGCGCGGCTCGGGCTCGGCGACAAGGCGGAGGAGTACCCGGACCGGCTCAGCGGCGGACAGCAGCAGCGCGCCGCCATCGTCCGCGCCCTCGCGGTGCGCCCGCGGCTGCTGCTCCTCGACGAGATCACGGCGGCGCTCGATCCCGAACTGGTCGGTGAGGTGCTGTCGGTCGTACGGGAGCTCAAGAGCGACGGCATGACGATGGTGCTGGCCACCCACGAGATGGGATTCGCCCGCGAGGTCGCGGACCAGGTGTGCTTCCTGGACGCGGGAGTGGTGCTGGAGCGCGGCACCCCGGAGGAGGTCTTCGGCGCACCTCAACAGGACCGTACGCGGCGGTTCCTGCGCCGGATCGTCGAGGCGGGGCGGCTTTAGGGCCGGTGGCCGCGGGGCGGACGCCGTCCGCCTCGGTCCAGGAGCCCGGGGAGCCCCAGGAGACCCCGGCACCCCAAGCGCCTCAGGAGAAGGGCGCGGCGCTCAAGGTCGTGCGGGCCATGTTCGAGCTGGCCACCGGTGAGTCGGTGGCGGCCGGGGCGCGGACTCCGGTCATGCAGGAGGACGGCAACCTGGTCGTCTACGATCAGGACCGCAAGCCGCGCTGGGCCGCGATGACCGGCGGCGAGGGGAACTACGCCCGCTTCCGGCCGGACGGCAATCCGGTCGTCCACAACAGCGGCGGGCGGCCCCTGTGGGCCTCCCGGAGCGATGGCCACGAAGGAGCGGTCCTCGTGTTCCAGGCCGACGGAAATCTGGTGATCAGGTCCGGCGACACGGTGCACCGGGCCGCGGGAACGGAGAGCTGACCACGTCACCCGCCGGCTCGGGTCATCCCGGCCGCACGGCGCCCCGGGCGGTCCGCCCGGGGCGCTCGGCCAGCGTCACCCCGACCGCGACACTCGCCGCCGCCACCAGACCGGCGGCGAGTACGGCCCAGGTGCCCGCGAACGTGCAGGCGGCGGTCGCCAAGGCCGCGACCGGCAGGACGAGTTGCTGCGCGGGACCGGTCTTGAAGTGGCGTGCGTGCAGCAGCCAGACGGTGAACGGGAAGAGCGCCGCCGGTACGGTCACGGCGGCGGAGGCGGCGAGCGCGGAGATCGGGGCCTTGCCCACCGCGTGTTCCACGGCCACCTCCAGCCCGGCGCCGATGGCGGCGGCCGACCCGAAGATGACGAAGTGCCCGTATCCCCACTGGAACGCCTGCCGGTTGCTGGTCAGCCGCTCGTGCGCGGGAACCGCGAAGTAGACCCACCACGCGGCGAACACGATGAGAACGCCCCCGGCGGCGATGGGCAGCAGTTCCCCGAGCGCCTCGCTCTCGTCCAGGGCCTCCTGGACGGCGACGGTCGCGGCGGACATCGTCTCGCCCAGCACGATCAGGGTGAACAGACCGTAGCGCTCCTCGATGTGGTGCGGGTGCCAGGGCGTCCGGTGGTGCCGCTCCGCGACCACCGGCACCAGCAGTTCGGCCGCGGCCAGGACCAGGAACAGCCAGTGCCTCAGGTATGCCGGCGCGACCAGCAGCGCCGCCCAGGCGACCTGGCAGAGCGCCACGCCGGCCGCGTAGCGCACGGCGGTACGCCGGGCCGGCCCCGCGGGCTCCGACAGGGCCGCCCGGAGCCACTGCGCGGTCAGGGGCACCCGCATCATCACATAGCCGAGGAGGGTGACACTCCAGTCGTTGTCGACGAAGGCCCGGGGCACGCCCGCGGCGTAGACGAGCACCCCGCAGATCTGGAGGAGCACCGCGATCCGGTACGGTACGTCGTCGCAGTCGTAGGCGGAGGCGAACCAGGTGAAGTTCATCCAGGCCCACCACACGCCCCAGAACACGAAGAGGTAGCCGGTGATCCCGGCGCCCGGATGCCCCTCGGCGAGGGCGTGCACGAGCTGCGCCCCGGCCTGGGCGACCGCCACGACGAAGCACAGGTCGAAGAAGAGTTCCAGCGGGGTCGCGGTGCGGTGCGCCTCGGTACGGCTGCGCGCGGTCATCCGGCGCAGCGGCCCCGCTGCTGTGGTCGGCGTCATGGGCCCAGCACACCAGAGCGGCACGCGGCGGGCGGGTAAGGCGCGCTCCATGCCCACGTGCGGCGCCGCCAAACCCCGGCGCCCCGGTTCCGCCCCGCCCGGCGCCCCGCATCTGCCCGGAAGGGCAGGGTGACGGGAACGTATGGGCACCACGGGGTAGCCCCCGGGTCCTCCCGGCCGGCCGGGGCGGGGCGGCCACGCGGACCCGTCACCTCCGTATGAGGCTGTTCCGTCGGGTCAACTTCCGCTGCCGCAGGATCGATTGCCGTCCGAAACCTCGGCGGGGCGAGGCGTTTCCCTGCCCCGGGCAACCATTGACATGATCAGAATCCTGTCCAATCATCATCGAGCCAGTGGCGCCGAAGGGCCGTCGGTGGCCCGGCGTCCGGTCGGCGACATGCACGCGCGCACGCACGCGTACCCGCACACGTACAGCACACGCACACCCGCACTGACGACACCGACACCGACACCGCTCCCCATCGACACCCCCATCGACACTCCTCACTGCCACGCACACGCACCCTGGCACTGGCACTGGCACTGGCACTGGCAGAGAACGACCGGCGGTGCCTCGACGCACCGAGGCGGGCGCGGTCCACACCCCGCGTGACGACGACGTCCGCGGCGCGCCCCTGCACACCACCCACCCGCGCGATCTCATCCCCCACTGAGCCTCTCCCAGGGGAAAGGGCTGGTCATGTCGGCGATACACAGCTCCTCGCACACCTCCCGCGCCACGACCGTTCCGCCGCCCCGCGCCGTTCCGCCGCCCGGCGGCGATGAGCCGGACACGGGGCGGGGGACGTCGGCTCCCCTGTCGGCGGCACAGCAGCGGTTGTGGATGCTGGGGCAGCTGGAGGGGGCCGGCGAGGCGTACAACGAGCCGGTGGCCTTCTCCCTGCGGGGGCCGCTGGACCGTACGGTGCTGCGCCGGGCGCTCGACGCGCTGGTCGCCCGGCACGAGTCGCTGCGTACCAGGATCGTGCCCGGGGAGGGCGAGGCGTACCAGCGGATCGACCCGCCCGGCACGGGCTTCGCCCTCGTGGTGGAGGACCTGACGGGGCGTCCGGACGCGGAGGCCCGGCTCGCCGCCCGGCGGTACGAGGAGTCCGCCGCCCCCTTCGACTTCGCCAGGGGCCCGCTGGCCCGGGGCCGGCTGCTGGTGCTGGGCGCGGACCACCACGTCCTGCTCATCACGGTGCATCACATCGTCTTCGACGGGGCGTCCCGGGACATCATGCTGCGTGAACTGGGCCTGCTCTACACCGCGTTCGTACGCGGTGAGCGGCCCCCGTACGACGCGTCCGCCGACCGCGCCGAGGAGGGCACACCGGACGCGCCGGGCACGCGGGACGCACCGGACGCGCGGGACGCCACCGTACTGCCGCCGCTGACCTGGCAGTACTCCGACCACGCCGCCTGGCAGCGGGAGTGGCTGTCCGGCGAGGAGCCCGCCGCCCGGGCGGAGCTGGCCGCGCAGAACGCCTACTGGACCGAGGCGCTCGCCGGTGCCCCGCCGCTGCTGGAGCTGCCGACCGACCGGCCCCGCCCTCCGGAGCAGGACTACCGGGGCGGCCGGGTCCGGGTCAGCATCGACGCGGAACTCACCGCGGCGCTGAAGGACCTCGCGCGGCGGCACGGCGTCACCCTGTACTCGACGCTGTTGACCGGCTGGTCCGTGGTGCTCGGGCAGTTGACCCGGCAGTCCGACATCGTTGTCGGCGCACCGACGGCGAACCGCCGGCGCGGCGATGTCGCCGGTCTGATGGGCTTCTTCGTCAACACCCTCGCGCTCCGGATCGATCTCTCGGGATCGCCGACGGGCGCGGCCCTGCTGCACCGCGTGCGCGGCGCGCTCCGCGGGGCCCTGCGCCACAGCGATCTGCCGTTCGAGCGCGTGGTGGAACTCGTCAACCCGCCGCGGAGCCCCGCGTACTCGCCGCTCTTCCAGACCATGTTCGCCTGGGTGCCGTCGCTGCGCGGGCTGCTGGAGCTGCCCGGTGTGGCGGCGGAGCCGCTGGACATCCCGTACGCGCCGGCCAAGTTCGACCTGGTGCTGGCGCTGACGGAGGAGGACGGCCGGATCGTCGGTGATCTGGACTACGCGAGCGCCCTGTTCGACCGGGAGACGGTCGAGCGGTACGCGCGCTACCTGCCCCGCGTGCTGGCGCGGCTGGCCGAGCAGCCCGACCGTGAGGCGGCGGACCTCCCCCTCATGGACGCGCGGGAGCAGCGGGAGCTGCTGTCGAACTGGAGTACTGCCGAAGGCAGTTGGCCACCGGCGGCAGTCCCCCCGGGCCCTCCGTCGCCCTCCCTGGTCGAGCGCTTCGAGGCCCAGGTACGCCGCCGCCCCGCCGGGGCCGCGGTGGTGCACGAGGGGGCCCGGCTCGACTACGCCGCGCTGGGGCGGCGCGTCGACCGGCTGGCCCGCGCCCTGAGGGCCCGTGGAGTCGGCCCCGGCCAGGTGGTGGGTCTGCACACCGGGCGGTCGGCGGAGCTGGTGGTGGGGGTCCTCGGCATCCTCACGGCGGGCGCCGCCTATCTGCCGCTCGACCCCGGCCAGCCGGCCGGGCGGCTGGCCGCCATGGTGGAGGACGCCGTACCCGCGCTGGTGCTGAGCGATCTCGCGGCACCGCCGGACCCCTGGTGGTCCTTGACCACGGTCGAGGCGGAGGGCGCGGACAGCGAGGGCGGGCACGACAGTGGCGGGCCCAACGGACGCGGGCACGACGGGGGCGGGCACGACGGCGCTCCCCGGGTCGCGGTCCGCCCGTCGGATCCCGCGTACGTCATCTACACCTCCGGCTCGACCGGGCGCCCCAAGGGTGTCGTGGTCACGCACGGATCCGTGACCAATCTGTTCGACCAGTGGCTGGCGCGGTTCGGGGACGCCCCCGGCGAGGCGGCGTCGGCCTGGTCGAGCATCGGCTTCGACGGCTCGGTGCACGAACTCCTCCTGCCGCTGACGACCGGTGCCGTACTGCATCTGGTCCCCGACGAGCTGCGCGGCGACCCGCGGGCGCTGATGGGCTGGCTGCGGGAGCACCGCGTCACGCAGGCGTTCCTGCCCCCGGCCTACGTCAAGTGGATCGACGAGGATCCGGCGGAGCGCCTGGCGGGGCTGGCTCTGCGGCAGTTGCTGACGGGGGTGGAGTCCCTGCCCGAGGCGGCGCTGTACCGGATGGGGCAGGTCCTGCCCGGGCTCCGCGTCTGTTTCGGCTACGGGCCGTCCGAGGCGACGCTGTACACCACGGCGTACACCGACTTCCGGCCGCTGGAGCGGCCCTGCCCGATCGGCAGGCCCCTGCCGGGCACCCGGCTCTATCTGCTGGACGAGCGGCTGCGGCCGGTGCCGCCGGGGGTGGCGGGCGAGGTCTTCGTCGCGGGCGCGAGCCTGGCCCGGGGGTACGCGCACCGCCCGGACCTGACGGCGGAGCGGTTCGTGCCCGACCCGTTCGTGCCCGGACAGCGGATGTACCGTACGGGCGATCTGGCCCGGTGGCTGCCGGACGGCAACGCCGTGTACGCGGGACGCGTGGACGACCAGATCAAGCTGCGCGGCTTCCGGATCGAACCCGGCGAGGTGGAGGCGGCGCTGCTGGCCCTGCCCGGGGTGCGGGAGGCGGCCGTGCTCGCCGACCGTACCGGCCCGGGTGAGCCGCGCCTGGTGGCGGGCATCGGCCGGGGCGACACCGCCGCAGGGCCGCCCCGAGAGCCCCGGCCCGCGCACGAGTGGCGGGCGGCGCTGGCGGAACGGCTGCCCGACTACCTGATCCCCTCGGTCTTCGTCGAGTTCCCGCGGCTGCCGCTGAACCGGAGCGGCAAGCTGGACCGTACGGAACTGCTGGAGCGCTCCCGCGCCACCCCGCCGTCCCAGGTCAACACGGCCACCCCGCGGGACCACGTCGAGATGGCGCTCCACCGGATCTGGAGCAGGCTGCTGCTCCATCCCCGTATCGGCATCACCGACAACTTCTTCGACCTGGGCGGCACATCGATCTCCGCGATCAAGGTGGCCCACGCCGTCCACGAGGAGTTCGGCGAGGACCTGCCGATCCGGGAGATCCTCCTGCACCCGACGGTCGAGGCGCTGGCCGAGCGGCTGCGGAAGGGCGGCACGGGGCAGCCGGGGCCGGGCGGCCGGGACGATCACCTCGTCGAGTTCCGCGCCGGTGACGGGCAGCGGCGGGTGGTCTGTGTCCATCCGGCCGGCGGCACCGCGTTCTGCTATCTGCCGCTGGCCGCCGCGCTGCCCGCGAGCGTCGGCGTCCAGGGCATCCAGTCCCCCGGCATCAACGCGGGCGAGCTGCCGCTGCCGAGCGTCGAGGCCATGGCGGAGGCGTATCTGAAACGCGTCGATCCGCTGCCCGGCGAGTCCCTGGTCCTGTGCGGGCTCTCGTACGGCGGTCTGGTCGCCCACGAGATGGGGCGGCGGCTGGCGGCCGCCGGGCACCCGCGGCTCAGTGTGGTCCTGCTCGACACCCACGGAACGGAGGACGCGGTGGAACGCGCGGCGATCGAACCGGTGGACGCGGCCGAGTTCCGGGAGAAACTGGTCCGGTTCAACGGTATGTACCCGGGCATCGAGGACGACCAGATCGACCGGTACTTCCGGGTCTACAACCACAACCGGATGACCGCCCGGGACTATCTCCCGCCACCGTCGGCGGCCCGGCTGGTGTTCGTCCAGGCCACCCCGGACGGTGCGGACGCCACCGACCGCGAGGACGGTTCCCGCGTACGGGAGTTCTGGCAACGGCGGTCCGGACAAAGGCTGTTGACCGAGGCGGTGGCGTGCGGCCACTGGGACATGCTGGAGAGCGACGCGCTGCCACGGGTGGCGGAGCTGATCACCGCGGAGCTGACCCGGCTCGCGTCCACCACGCTGGAGGCACGATGAGACCGGCGACCGGACTGGCGCGTGCGGTGTACGAACAGGCCCTGCGCACCCCGCGGGCCATCGCCGTGAGCGACGGGGAGCGGCGGCTCGACTACACCGAACTCGCCGCGGCGGGCGAGGCGGTGGCCCGGGGGCTCGGCCGCGCCGGGGTGCGTCCCGGCCAGGCGGTGGCCCTCGCTCTGCCCCGCTCCTGGCAGCAGGTCTGCGCCATGCTCGGCGTCCTGCGCCTCGGCGCCCGGGTCGTCCCCCTCGACCTTCAGAGCCCTCCGGAGCGGCGCCGCCACATCCTCACCGACTCGGCGAGTGTGGTGGTGCTCCACGGCGGGACGCCCCCGGACGGCCTCCCGGACTCCGTACGGCCGTTGCCGGTCGCCGGGCTTCTCACCACGGAGCCGGGCGAGTTCACGCAACAGGACGATCCCGAGCCGCCGTTCACCGACGCACCGGTCGCACCGGTCTCCTTCGTCTTCTACACCTCGGGAACGACCGGCGTGCCCAAGGGTGTCGAGCTGGGGGACTCGGGCATCCTGCGCCTCGCGCTCGCCCGGCCCGGTTACCTCCGGCCCCCGGCCGAGGGCGCGCGCTACGCCTGCCTCGCCAACCCGGCCTTCGACGCCCTGAGTTTCGAGGTGTGGGTGCCGCTGCTGACCGGCGGCCGTTGTGTGATCCTCGGCGACGAGGCCGTCCGTACCCCGCACGAACTGGCGGCGGCGCTGGTGCGGGAGCGCATCGACACGGCGTTCGTCACGACGGCGCTGTTCAACGCCGTGGTCGACACGGTGCCCGACTGCTTCGCCGGGGTCGGTCAGCTCCTGGTGGGCGGCGAGCAGCTCAACGCGGCCGTGGTACGCCGCTGGTACGCCCACAACGCGTCGAGCGCGACCCGGCTCCACAACGTCTACGGGCCGACGGAGGCGACCACGTTCGCGCTGTGCCACCCCATCCCGCGTGCTGTCGAGGGGGACCGCATACCGATCGGGCGGGCGCTGCCGGAGACCGGGACCCTGCTGGTGGTGCCCGGTACGGAGCGGACGGCCGCGCCCGGCGAAACGGCCGAACTCCTGCTCTCCGGCGCGGGCCTGGCGGCCGGGTACCGGGGTCTCCCCGAGGAGACGGCGCGCCGCTTCGTCCGGCTCCCGTGGCACGACGGAGGCCGTACGCGCTACTACCGCACCGGCGACCTCGTGCGCGCGGACGCCGACGGTGTGATCGAGTACATCGGGCGCGCCGACCGCCAGGTGAAGGTACGCGGCTTCCGGATCGAGCCGGGCGAGGTGGAGCGGCGGATCGTGGCGCATCCCGCGGTCCGCCAGGCCTACGTGTGCACCCGCCGCGAGGGGGAGCACGGGCCGAACGAGCTGCTGGCGTATGTGGTGTTCGGGCGGGAGGTGTCCTTCGAGGAGTTCGACCGCCATCTCGCGGCCGGGCTGCCGGCCTACATGCGCCCGCACCGCCTCCACCGCGTCGGCGCCCTTCCCCGTACCGCCAACGGCAAGGTCGACCAGGCCGCGCTGCTGGGCCTCCACACCCCGCCCTGGCGCCCGGACGGCGGTGCGGAGCCGGGGACCGTCACCACGCGGCAGCGAGCGGTGCTCGACCTGGCGGCGGGGATCCTCGGCGTACCGGACGTACGGCTCGACGACCGCTGGATCGCCCTCGGCGGGGACTCGCTCAAGGCCCTGCGGCTCCGCTTCGAGGTACGGCGGCGCTGGGGCCGCGAGCTGCCCCAGACGGCGGTGCTCGACGGGAGTCTCGCCGGGATCGCCGACGCGATCGGCGACACGCAACCAACACAGACCACGCAGGCCACGCAGACCACACAGACTTACCCGGTGCCCGCCGCCCCGTCCGGGGCCTGGACCGCGCCCGCCACGAGTGAGCAGCAGCGCCTGTGGTTCCTGCAACAGCGCACCCCCGGTTCCCGGGCCTACCACGTGGGCCAGGCGTTCCGGGTGGACGGTACGGTCGACATGGTCGCGCTGCGCCGGGCCCTGCGCGGGCTGGTCGCCCGTCATCCGGCACTGCGCACCGGCTTCGAGGCGGCCCCCGAGGGGCTGCGTCAGGTGGTGGGCGAACCGTACGACCCCTGGAGCGCGGCGGATACGGTCGTTCCGGATACCGCCGCCCCGGAGACGCCCGGCCCCCACACGCCCGGCCCGCACACGCCCGACCCGCACATGGCCGTTGACGACCTGGCCGACGAGGACAGCCCCGTACGGGCCTTCGCCGACGCGTTCTTCGGCCGGCCCTTCGATCTGGCCGAGCCCCGGATGCTGCGCGCGAGCTGGCTGCCGCGGAGCGGCGGCGGTGTGCTGTTCCTGCAACTGCACCACATCGCGGTCGACGGCTGGTCCCTCAATGTCCTGCTGGCCGATCTGTCGGCCGGGTACGCGACCGCACTCCGGGACACGGCCGCCCCCCAGACCCCGGACGCACCGGATCCGGCGGAGCCCCCGTCCCGGTCCCTGCCGCCGTCCTTGCCCCTGCCCCCGTCCCGGTCCCTGCCCCCGTCCCTGCCCCTGTCCCTGTCGCTGTCCGAGGCGCCGACGCCGCTCGACTACGCCGTCTGGCAGCGCGACTGGTTCGCCGGCCCCGCCTACCAGGAGCAGCGCCGCGCCCTGCGTGACCACTACGCGGGCCCCGGCGCGGCGGCGGAGCAGCAGGCCGTGCCGGAGAGCGTCGGCGGCTTCTCCCCCGGGCGGCTGCTGCATACCTCGCTCGATGCCGCGCGCCGCGCCTCCGTGGACCGGCTCTGCACCGAACTCGGTCTGACCCGCTTCGAGTTGCTGCTCGGTGTCTTCGCGTGCTCGCTGTACGGGGTGACCGGCAGGACCCGGCCGCGCCTCGCCGGACCCGTGGCCAACCGGCCGGTGCGGGAGTTCGAGGACAGCGTCGGGATGTTCGCCAACACGGTTCTGCTGCCGTCGGCCGTCGCACCCCGCGCCGACCTGCGCGGCCAGGTGGCGCGCCTGGGCGCCGGGGCGCGTGCGGTGCTGGAGCTGCAGGACGTGGCCCTGGCCGATGTCCTCGCCGACCGGGCCACCGGGGCCGGTTCGTCGCCGTTCGACTTCTTGTTCGTCCTGGAGAACACCGACTTCGGCGCGCTCGCCCTGCCGCGGTGCGCCACCCGGCCGCTGTGGTGGCCGCCCGCCGAGGCCAAGTGCCCGCTGACCCTCTCCGTGGTCGAGCGCGGGGACGGCCTCGACTGCCTGTGGGAGTACGCCGGCGGCCACTTCACGGCGGCCGAAGTGGCCGCGCTGGCCGACCTGTTCACGCGCGGTCTCGATCTGCTCGCGGACGGGGCGACCACCACACCGGCCGAGCTGGCGGCCCCGTACCGCCGGGCGTTGCCCGATCCGGGGCGCGGCACGGCGGCGTCCCTGGCCTGGACCACGGTGGCGGAAGGGTTCGCCCGCCAGGTCGCCAGGACGCCCGGCGCGCCCGCCCTGAGCAGCGCCGACGGCACCGTCGGCTACGCCGAACTCGACGCCTGCGCGGGGGCCCTCGCCGCCGAGCTGCTCGCCGCCCATCCGCTGCCGGAGAACGACGGCCGCCCCTGCCATGTCGCGCTCCACCTCGCACCCTCGGTCGAGCACGTGGTCGCGCTGCTGGCCCTGGCGCGGCTCAACCTGACGGTCGTACCGCTCGACCCGTCGTACCCGCCCGCCCTGTTGCGGCGGATCCTGGAGCGGGTGGATCCGCTCTGCGTGCTGCTCGCCACCGGCGGCGAGGCGGCGTTCGACGCCGTGGACCCGGGTGGCATCGCACGTCACACCGTCACACTGTCGACGGCCGCCGCCCCGCCCGTACCACCGCACGACGGCGCCCGGCCGCTGTACACCCTGTTCACCTCGGGCTCCACCGGCGACCCCAAGGGGGTGCGGGTCTCCGACCGTACGCTGTGCAACCTGCTCCAGTGGCAGGCGGAGTCCGGCGGCCTCGCGGGGCCCGCCGCCACCCAGCAGTTCTCCATGCTCTCCTTCGACGTCTCCTTCCAGGAGATCTTCGGCACCCTGTGCGGCGGCGGGTGCCTGCATCTCGTACAGCCGGCCTGGCGGCAGGACCCGCCGGCGCTCCTCGCCCAACTGGAGTCGGCCGGCGCGGAGCGCGTGTTCATGCCGTACGTCGCGCTGCAACTCCTCGCCGAGCACGCGGTGCACCTGGGCCGGTACCCGGCGCGGCTGCGCGAGGTGGTGACCGCGGGCGAGCAGCTCGTGTGCACCGACGCGATCCGCCGCTGGTTCGCGGGCATGCCGGGTGCGCGGCTCTTCAACCATTACGGTCCCACCGAGACGCACGTGGTGAGCGCGCTCCGCCTCGACGGCGACCCGGCGCGCTGGCCGGACCGTCCCGCCATCGGGCGGCCGGTCGCGGGCGCGGTGCTGCGTGTGGTGGACGAGGCGGGCGAGCCGGTCCCGCCCGGATGCACCGGCGACCTGCTGATCGGCGGCACCATGGCCGACCGCTGCTACCTCGGCGACCCGGCGCTCAACGAGACGCGGTTCGTGGAGGTGCCCGGCCTCGGCCTCTTCTACCGCAGCGGCGACCGCGCCTCCTTCGACCGGGAGGGCCTGCTGCACTACCGGGGGCGGGACGACCAGCAGATCAAGCTGAGCGGCCACCGGCTGGAGCTGGGCGAGGTGGAGGCGGCCCTGCTGCGCCACCCGGAGATCGTCCAGGCCGTGGTGGTGCGCGACGGCGGACACCTGGTGGCCTGCCTCCAGTTCCGCGGCGGCCAGGGGCCCACGGCGGAAACGGCTCCGCCGCGAACACCGGTGGACGGGACGCCGACCGTCCGGGAACTCACGGCCCATCTCGCGACGCTGCTGCCGTCCCATGTACGGATCGACCGGTTCCGGCGGCTGGACACGCTCCCGCGCACCCCCAGCGGCAAACTCGACCGCGACGGCGCCCTGCGGGCCCCCGGTACGGAGCTGCCCCGCGACACCGAGGCCGTCCCCCTGACAGCCCGTCCGGAGGCCCGGCTGGAGGCACGTCTGGAGGCACGTCTGGAGGCACGTCTGGCCGCGGCCTTCGAGACGGCGACCGGCTCGCCCATCGGTCCCGAGCAGACCTTCTTCGACGCCGGAGCGTCGAGCCTCGGCCTGATGCGCTTCCATCTGCGCTGCACCACCGAACTGGGCCTGAGCTTCGGCGTCGCCGACCTGTTCGAGCATGTCACCCTCCGCGCGCTGGCCCGCTTCCTCGACGGCGACGGCCAGGAGCCCGGCCCCAGTCCCACGCCCACGTCCACATCCACCTCCCCGTCCCCATCCCCATCCCCGTTCACCATGGGCCGGCCCGCTGTCCCCGCCACGGAACCCATCGCCGTGATCGGCATGGCGGTACGGCTGCCGGGCGCCCCGGATCTGGGCGCCTTCTGGGAGATGGTGAGATCGGGCGGCAGTGGCATCACCTACTTCGACGCGCCCGAGGGTGTCGTCGGGGCACGCAGCCAGCTGGACGGTCCGCTCGCCTTCGACCCCGGCCACTTCTCCCTCAGCCCGCAGGAAGCCAGGCTGATGGACCCCCAGCAGCGTCATCTGCTGATGAGCTGCGCGGACGCGCTGGCGCACGCGGGGATCGCCGATCCGTCCGCGCGGCGCGTGGGTCTGGTCGCCGGTGCCGGGGAGAACACGTACTTCCAGGCCATGCTGCGCGAGGCCGACCCCGCCCTCCTGCCCGACGGTTTCCGGCTCGCCCTGCACCACGAGAAGGACTTCCTCGCCACCAAGGCCGCCTTCCACCTGGGGCTGACCGGTCCCGCCTTCACCGCCCAGGCCGCCTGCGCCAGTTCGCTGGTGGCCGTCCACCTCGCCGCCGGGCTGCTCCGCCAGGGCGACGCGGAAGTGATGCTGGCCGGCGGTGTGCTGATCGACATGGAACTGACCGACGGCTACCGCTACCGGCCGCAGCACATCTTCTCGGTGGACGGCCACTGCCGGCCCTTCAGCGACGACGCGAGCGGCACCGTCGGCGCCAGCGGTGTCGGCGTGGTGGTGCTCAAGCCGCTGAGCCTCGCCGAGCGCGACGGCGACACGGTCTACTCGGTGATCACCGGCTCGGCCCTCAACAACGACGGTTCCGACAAGCTCAGTTACAGCGCGCCCTCCCTCGCCGGCCAGCGCGAGGTGATCCGTGCCGCCCTGCGCCGCGGCGGCCGGAGCGGCGCGGACCTCGGCTATGTCGAGGCGCACGGCACCGGCACCACCCTGGGCGACCCGGTCGAGGTCGGCGCGCTGCGCCAGGCGTTCGACATGACGGAGTCCGGCCGCTGTGCCCTGAGTTCGGTCAAGAGCCAGATCGGGCATCTGGGGGCGGCGGCGGGTGTGGTCGGGCTGATCCGGGCCACCCTCGCCGTGCACCACGGTCTCATCCCGCCGCACTCCGACTTCCGCGCCCTCAATCCGCGGATCGGCCCGGATCCGACGCCCTTCTACATCCCGACCGAGGCACAGCCCTGGCCCGCCGGCCGGGACCGGGTGGCGGCGGTGAGCAGCTTCGGCATCGGCGGCACCAACGCCCATGTCATCGTCGAAGGGGCCGCGCGGGCGAGCTCGTTCGCACCGGGCACGGCGGTGCCGCCGCTCTCGCCGCTCTCGTCGGTCGCGTCCACCGCACCCGCCGCGTTCGTCCCCTCCGTCGCGCCGGTCGTGCCGATCACCATCGCGCCCTGTCTGACCCTGTCGGGCAGCAGCGAGCGCGCGCTGCGCGCCGACGCCGCCCGGATCGCCGACTACCTGACGGCACGGCCCGAGGCGTACGGCCAGGTCCTGCGCCATGTGCAGGCGGGCCGGCCGGCCCGTCGCCGGCGGCTCGCGGCGGTCTGCCCGGACGCGGCCGGCGCCGTGGAGTGGCTGCGTACCGCGGCCCAGGACGCCGTGCCCGCGGACGCGGCATCCTCGGCCGACGAGGTCCGGACCGGTGCGGCGATCCCGGCGACCGGCCGGACGGCGGCGGAGCTGGTGGCGGCGTGGACGGCCGGGCAGGCGATCGACTGGCCCGAAGGTCCCGCGCAGGCGCCGTGGGACTTCCCGCCGCCCGCCTTCGCGACGGAGGAGTACGACTTCGCGCGCGCCGCGCCGCCGGCCGCCCCGGCCGGAGAGACGGCCGCAGAGGTCACCACGCCGTCGGCCGGGGCCGCGGTCGCGGAGACGCCTCAACGCCTCCCGGAGACCGCGTGGCTGCACCAGCCCCAGTGGGTGCGGCTGCGCCACGCCGCCACCACGGCCGCGTCGCGCACCTCCCGGCTCGTGGTGGTGCTGACGGACGGTCCGGTACGGCCGGAGCTGGTCCGCGCGTTCGAATCGGTCCACGCCCGGGTGGTACGGGTCGCCGCCGCCGGTGGTTTCGCCCGGCGGGACGACGGCGGGTTCGAGGTCGACCCGGCCGACCCGGCGTCCCTGCGCACCCTCCTCGACGCGCTGACGGAAGAGAGCGGCGGGGGCGGCGGGAACGACGAAGGCATCGTCGTCGAGTGGCTCCACGCGCTGCCGCTGGGGCTCACCGGACCGGTCGGCGCGGACACACTGGAGCGCGCCCACTGGGCCTGCCTCGACACACCGGCCGCGCTGCTGCGGGCGGTGGCGGACGGTCCCGGCACCGTACGGCTGCGCCCCTGGTGGCTGTCGTACGGGGCCCGGCCGGTGGACGGTCCCGTACGGCGGCCGGAGTCGAATCTGCTGGCCGGCGCCGTCGAGGTGGCCCCGCAGGAGGGCGCGGCGGCCGGGCACTGGCTGGACCTGCCGAGCCCGGATCCGGCCGACTGGGCGCCGCAGGTGGCCGCGTTGCTGGCCGCCACCGACGGCGCCGCGCCCCGGACGCCCGGGCAGCTCGCGCTGCGGCAGGGCTTCTGGTGGGAGCGGACCACCCTGCCGGTGCGGGCGGACGCGGCCGGCCCGGCCGACCCCCTCGGCGGGGACGTCGCGGCGGGCGCCGACGGCGTCCACCTCGTCCTGGGCGGCACGGGCGGCATCGGCGGCGCCGTCGCGGCCTGGCTGCTGGAACGTACCGCGGGCCGGGTCCTCCTGCTGGCCAGGAACCCCGTGCTCCCCGGGGAGTTGGCACCCTGGGCCGACCGGGTGGAGCTGATCGCGGCGGATCTCGCCGAGGCGGCGTCCGCGGAGACCCTGGCCCTGATCGGGGCGCGGACCGAGCGGCTCGACAGTGTGATCCACGCGGCCGGAGCGGGAGCGGGCGGCCTGATCGTACGGCGTGACGCCACCGCGACGCGCGCCGCGACGGCGGCGAAGGCGGGGGGCGCGCTGCTGACGGAGCGGCTGATCGAGCGGTACGCGCCGGGGCTCGCGGTCTACTGCTCCTCGATGTCGGCACTGCTCGGCGGCGTCGGCCAGTTCGACTACGCCGCGGCCAACGCGCTGCTCGACGGCTTCGCCCACCACCGGTCCGGCGACGGCGGGAACACCGCGCGGCTCACCGTCAACTGGGACGTGTGGCGCGAGTCGGGCATGGCCCTGCGCGTCCCGCACCCGGACGCCCGTCATCAGGCGCACCTCGCGGTCGGTCTGACGGTGGCGGAGGGCAAGCGGCTGTTCGGGCGGGCCGTGGCACTGCGGCTGCCGCAACTCCTCGTCTCCACCACGGATCTCGACGCGTCCCGGGTGTTCTACGAGTCTCCGGCGACGGGACCGGAGACGGCGGCCGAGAGGGAGGCGGCGACCACGCCCACGGAGGTCGCGGTGGGGCTGCTCACCGAGCGGCTGTGCGAGTGGATGGGGGTGGACCGGCTCGACCCGGACCTCCCGCTCTACGACCTGGGCGCCGACTCGCTGACGATGCTGGACCTGATCAGCGAGGTCAAACGGCACTTCGGGGTCGAACTCGAACTGTCCTGGCTCAGCCACCGGGTCTCGCTCAACGAGATCCTGACGCGACTGGCCGGGGCGGCCCACGACGGACACTCCCCCGCCGGGGCACTCGCGGAAGGGACACCGCTCGCCCCGGTGTCGGGGTCCGGGTCCGGCGAAATCGACGTGCAGCTGGAGGTCTGGCAGGAGGGCACCAACCGGAATGCCCCCGGGCGCGAGGTGCTGTGCCTGGTGCACCCGGTCGGCGGTGACATCCAGGCCTACCGGTCGCTGGTCTCGGCCCTGGATCCGCGGCTGACCGTCTGCCTCATCGCCGACCCGGCGCTGCGCCGGCCCGGCGGGCCGGCGTGGCCCCTGGCCGAACGGGCCCGGCGCTACCGCGCGGCGCTCCTCGCGCGCTTCCCCGCCGAGGAATGGCGGATCGGCCTGGCCGGCTGGTCCTTCGGCGCGTGGGTGGCGGCCGAGATGGCCGCCGAGGCGGAGGCGGCGGGCCGGCCGGTGGCCGCCCTCGACCTGCTCGACCCGCCGCCCCCGGGCGCCGGCGCGGGCTTCCAGGCGTACGACGAGACCCAGCTCGAAACGGTCTTCGCGGCCGAACTCGGCCACAGTGGCGACTCGCCGGCCGGTGCGCCCGCGCGGGCCTACGCCGAGCGGCTCGCCGCGTGCTGCCGGGCCAATCTGCGCAGCATGGCCGGGCACGAGGTGCGGCGGCTCGCGGTCACCCCCACCCGGATGTGGCCGGCGGGGCGGCCGGTGGCGGGGATGCCCTCGGCGGGGTCGCCGGAGGAACAGCGGGCGCTGTGGGGGCCGTACCTCCCGGAGCTCCGTTCCTGGCAACCGCTCGACACCACGCACTACGGCGTGGTCCGGCAGCCGTACGTGGCCGCGGTGGCCGAGGCGATCAACGCGGCCGCGTACGGAGACCCCCGCACGGGCTGACGGCGCCGGGGCTCGGGCGGGCCCGGACTCCCGTACGCGCTCACGCCAGTACGGCGTTCACCAGGTCGACGCCCATGTCACGGGTGTGCAGGACCGGGAGGCCGACGTCGGTGAACCAGTCGTCGGTGGCCTCGGGATGCGGCCCGACGACACCGACGCGGCCGCCGCCGAAGCGGGCGGTGAGCGCGGCGACCGTACCGTTCGGGTAGGTGGCCAGGACGTCGGCACCCGGGGCGTCGCCGCGCGTGAAGTACGGCCCGTCCTGGAAGTACAGGGAGCGGGGCCTGCCGCGCCAGGCCACCTCGACGATCGTGTCGCGTTCGTCGTGGACGGTGGCGTCCGGCGAGGTGATGTACTGGTCGGGGTCGCCCGGCAGCAGCGCGAACCCCGGTCCCGATCCGGCGAGATAGCCGCCCAGGCAGAAGCCCAGATACCGGCCGCCGCCCCGGACGTAGCCCCGCATCGCCTCCCGGTGCCGCTCCAGGTGCCGGTAGGCCTCGTCGAGCCCGCCGCCACCGGGCTGGGCGTACAGCAGGGCACCGTCGAGCGACGCCGCCGTCAGGGGCAGCGCCTCGTCCGGGCCGACATAGCGGACATCCATCCGCCAGGGGCCCGCGGCGAGCAGGGCCGCCACGGCCTCCGGGCAGCCGGGCAGCGCCGCGGGACCGCGGTAGACGAGGGCCGGCGGGCGCCGCCCGGTCGTCGCCGGAGGGCGGGGGTCCGCGGAGGATGCCATTGCGACCTCATCTCGTTCGCCGCCGTCCGTGCCCCGGCCGCCCTCGCCGCTCCCCCTGCCCTCGGCGCTCTCCGTCTCCTCGGCGCTCCCCGCGCTTGCGGAACCGGGGTCGGCGGGAGGCGGGTGGCGGGTCGTCGGTGAACCGGCCGGTGACACCCTGGGCGGGGATACCGCGCCAACTCGTGTCCGGCGTGAGGTGTTCGCCCTTCATGAGCAGCGACAGCGCGCCGAGCCAGACCCGCTCGCCCACCACGGCGTCGTAGAGCACGATCGACCGCGTACCGACGCTGGCGCCGTCCCGTACGGTGACCGTCGACATTTTCATGACCCGGTCCTCGAACAGGTGGGTCTGCAGCGACACGTTCATGCCGATCGCGACGTCGTCGCCGATCTCCACCAGGTCGAACTCGGTGAGGAACGTGGTACCGATCCAGGCGCGCCGGCCGATCCGGGCGCCGAACCGGCGGAGCACCAGCGGCAGGAACGGGGTGCCGACCAGGGCGCCCACACCGGCCGGCACCGCGGCGCTCTCGTAGAGACCGGTGACGAACTCGGTGCGCCTGACGTACCAGCTCCACAGCGGCTCGACCCGCGGCCGGTACGTCCCGACGACGACCCGCTTGACCAGCGCGCAGTAGCCGATCACCACGAGCGCCGCGCCCGCCACGAGGACCGGCGCCACCAGCACGGGCACGGCCGCGCCGCCGGGTGCCCGGGCCGCCACGGCGGCGAGCGCCAGCAGAAAGAGCGAGCCGCTCAGCCCGAGCACGGACGCGGGCATCGTGGCGCGGAAGAACTCGATGCCGAGCCGCCGCGCCACCGCCCCGCGGGACGGGCGGTACGTCAGCTCCTCGGGGTAGGAACCGCTGCTCTGACGTACCGGCAGATACATCGCGGGCGAGCCCAGCCACGAGCTGCCCTCGGCGACACCGTCGGCCGGCGGGACCGTGCCCACGCCGATCAGGGAGCCCGGCGCCATGCGCGTCCCGGCCGGTACGAACGCCGCGTTGCCGACGAAGGAGCGCCGGCCCACCTCGGTGGGGCCGAAGGCGACCTGTCCGGCCGCGAAGGTGGCGGCGCCGACACCGGCCATGTCCGCGACGAAGCTGCCGTCGCCGAGCGTGAGCAGGTCCGGGTCGAGGTGGGTGGCGGTGGCGACCTCGGCGCCGCTGCCCACCCGCGCGCCGAGCAGCCGCAGCCACGGCACCGTGTAGAGCGTGGCGTAGAGGGAGTTGGTGAACATGAGGCTGTTCTCCAGCAGCTTGTCCGCCACCCACTTGCGGACACCGAGCGCGCCGCGCGCCGGATGGACACCGGCCGGCACCCGGGGCAGGACCAGTCTCTTCCCCACGGCGACCACGGCGCAGACGGAGACCACGAACAGCGGACCGGAGAGCGCGACGGCGACGAGGACCCCGGTGTAGCCCCACCTCAGCAGCGCCCACCAGACGAGGGCGAGGCCGGGCAGCACCATCACGATCGCGGCGGCTTCGAGCAGCACCAGAGCGATCATTGCGGCGGCGACATGGCGCCGCCGCCAGTCCGCCGTGGTGTCTCCCGCGCGCAGCATGGTCTCCACCTCGGGTGCCAGCGCGGCGACGGGGCGCGGCGGCGACCCCGCCCAGCGTGCCCCGGCGGGCACCGCCTCGCCCTGTTCCACCACCGACTGCTCGCCGAGTCCGGCCCGCTCCCCCACGCGCGCGCCCGGTTCCAGCACCGCGTTGGACCCGACATAGGCGCCCGGGCCGATCTCGATGGGGGCGATCGTCACCCAGCCCTCCGCCACCCGCCACGGGCGCAGGGAGACGCCGTATCCGACCGACGCGCCGTCGCCGATACGGAGCAGGGCCGGCAGCTCGATCATCCGGGTGGCGACCGTGGTGCCCGCTCCGACCCGGGCGCCGAGCAGCCGCAGGTACCCGGCCATCAGGGGCGAACCGCTCAGTACCTGGAGGGCGCTTGTCCGGAGCAGCAGGTGCAGCACCCACAGTCGTACGTACGTCGCGCTCCACAGCCGGTGGTGGCCGGGGCGGATGCCCGCGGCCAGCGGGCGGGCGAGGGCGACGGGCAGGATCCAGCGGGCCACCAGATAGCCGGCCAGCGCGGCGGCCACCGGCAGTGCCGTCGCCCCGTCCGGGATCCGGCCGCCGTACCGGCCGTACACCAGGGCCACCGGCGCCATCATCACCAGCAGCAGCAGATAGGCCGCCCCGGCCTGGGCCCCTCCGGCGGCGGCGATCCGGCCCGCGCCGTGGCGGATCGGCCGGGGGCGCGGCGGTGCGGTCAGCCGGGCGGTGGTGGCCGAGGCGCGCAGGTGGGAGGCGAGGCGGCGGACGGTCGGGTGCGCGTAGAGATCACGCATGGTGGGGCTCGTGCCGATGGACCGGCCGCGCAGCAGCGACACGACCCGGGCCGCGAGCAGGGAGTGGCCTCCGAGGTCGGTGAAGAAGTCCGCCTCGACCGACAGGGCTCCGGGCTCGATGCCGAGCACCTCCGCCCAGACGTCCCGCACCTGTGTCTCCGTGGTGCCGTGGGCGGCCACCACGGGTCCGGCGCCGAGCATCCGCCGGGACGGGGCGGGCAGTTTTTCGAGGTCTGCCTTCCCGCTGGGCATGGCCGGGATGGCGTCCAGGATGTCCAGGTAGGCCGGCACCATGTAGGCGGGGAGTCTGCCGCGTACCCGCTCGTACAGCCGGGCGGCGAGGTCGTCGTCCCCGTCCTCCGTGCGGCCCGGCGCGCGGGTCACGTAGGCGGCCAGCGCGCCGTCCCCGTTCCCGGCTCCGCCGTCCGGCGCGGGGGCCCGCGTGGTGACGGCCTCGCCCACGCCGGGGTCCTCCAGCAGCACGCTGTCGATCTCGCCGAGGTCGACACGGTATCCCCGGATCTTCACCTCGGAGTCGGCGCGCCCCAGGAACTCGATCGCCCCGTCCGGGGCCGTCCTGCCGAGGTCGCCGGTGCGGTAGAGCCTGCTGCCCGCGGGGGCCAGCGGATGTTCGATGAACCGGTCCGCGGTCAGCTCGGGCCGTCCGGTGTAGCCGCGGGCGACCCCGGGGCCGCCGATGCAGATCTCGCCGACGGCTCCGTCGGGTACGGGTCGGCGCTCGCCGTCGAGGATCAGCACCGAGTAGGTCGGCAGCGGCCTGCCGATGGTGACGGGCCGCCCCGGCAGCAGCTCCGTCCAGGTCGCGGTGACGGTGGTCTCGGTCGGGCCGTACGTGTTGAGGATCCGGCGTCCCGGCCGGCTCCACCGCACGACGAGCTGCTCGGGGCAGACTTCGCCGCCGATGATGAGGGCGCGGATCCGCGGCAGGTCCCGGGGGATCGTCTTCAGCAGGGTCGGTACGCAGTAGAGGACGGTGATCCCGCGGTCCTCCAGGAAGTCGGCGAGTTCGGAGTCGAGCCGGCCGGAGTCGTCCGAGCCCGCGACCAGGACCGCCCCGACCGACCAGGTCGGCCAGATCTCCTCGATGGAGAAGTCGAAGGAGATGGTCATTCCCTGGTACACCCGGTCGTGCGGCCGGACCTCGTACACCCCGGGCACGATGCCGAGGAAGTTACAGATGCTCGACTGGGTGATCTCCACGCCCTTGGGCCGGCCGGTCGAACCGGAGGTGTACATGATGTAGGCGACGGGGTCGTGGTCGGCCGTCGCGGCATGGTTCTGGCGGGTGTCGGGAAGGGCGGCGAGTTCGGCTCCGCACGTGTCGAGTTCGATCACCCCGCACGGAAGTCCGCCCAGGACCGGCGCGAGCGACGAGTGGCTGAGCACCAGGGCGGCACCGGCGTCCCGCACGATGTACGCGACACGGTCGGGCGGGGACATCGGGTCGATCGGTACGAACGCGGCGCCCGTCTTCGCCACCCCGAGCAGCGCGACGTACGTCTCCACCGACCGCGGCAGCAGGATCGCGACCCGGGATCCGGCGCCGGCGCCGCGGGCTCGCAGATGGCGGGCGAGCCGATTGGCCCGGGCGTCGAGCTGGGCGTAGGTCAGCTCCTCAGGGCCGCACTCGACCGCCGTCGCCGACGGGGTACGGTCACACGCGGATTCGAAGAAGAGATGGAGCCGCTCACCGGCCCCGCCGGGAGGCTGTCCGTTCACACGCTCGGGCACGGTCATACGCTATGTCCCGGTTCCCTGACGGAGCGGCAGGGACACAGCCGAGAGCGGATGGCGGAACGGCTGACGGACCCTTGTCCCGCCTTCCGGCCGCCCTCCGCGCTGCCTACACTGGCGTCCTCCGGAATCCCCGTTGACCTGGGACAACGCCGTCCTGTGGCCGGTCGGGCCAGTGAGGAGCGCTCTCCTTGTTCTACTACGTCCTGAAATACGTGCTGCTCGGACCGCTGCTGCGGCTGCTGTTCCGGCCCAGGATCGAGGGGCTGGAGCACATCCCGGCCGAGGGCGCGGCGATCGTCGCCGGCAACCATCTCTCGTTCTCCGACCACTTCCTGATGCCCGCGATCATCAAACGGCGCATCACCTTTCTCGCCAAGGCGGAGTACTTCACGGGCCCCGGGGTCAAGGGACGGCTGACGGCCTTCTTCTTCCGCAGCGCGGGGCAGATCCCGGTGGACCGCTCGGGCAAGGAGGCGGGGCAGGCGGCCATCAGGGAGGGGCTGGGGGTGCTGGCCGGGGACGAGCTGCTGGGCATCTACCCGGAGGGGACCCGCTCGCACGACGGCCGGCTCTACAAGGGCAAGGTCGGGGTCGCGGTGATGGCGATCAGGGCGGGGGTGCCGGTGGTGCCGTGCGCCATGGTCGGGACCTTCGAGATCCAGCCGCCCGGGCAGGTCCTGCCGAGGATCAAGCAGGTCACGATCAGGTTCGGCGAGCCCCTCGACTTCTCGCGCTACGCCGGGCTGGAGAACCAGAAGGCGGCGGTGCGCGCGGTCACGGACGAGATCATGTACGCGATCCTCGGGCTGTCCGGGCAGGAGTACGTGGACCGGTACGCCGCCGAGGTGAAGGCGGAGCAGGCGAAGGCCGCGCCGGTCAGAACGTTCCGGCGGCCGCGTCGCTGAGAGCGCCGGTCGGCGCGGTGGGTACGGGAAGGGGGCAGCCGGTCCCGACCGGCCGCCCCCTTCACCGCGTACGCCCTACGGCTTGGGTGTGGCGTGCGGGGCGCACGTCACGTCCGCGCGGTCCAGCGCGCCCGTCAGGAGGTAGGACTTCACCCGGTCGTTGATGCACGGGTTCACCAGGTTGGTGATGCCGTGCGATCCGGCGTCGCGCTCGGTGATCAGACGCGAGCCCTTGAACCGCTTGTGCAGTTCGACGGCGCCCCCGTACGGGGTGGCGGCGTCCCGGGTGGACTGGGTGATCAGCACCGGCGGCAGCCCCTTGCCGGTCTTCACCTCGACCGGAGTCCGCTGCTTGACGCCCCAGGTGGCGCACGGCAGGTTCATCCAGGTGTTGGACCAGGTGAGGAACGGGTGGTCGCGGTGGAGCCGGGTGGTGTCCCGGTCCCACTTGCGCCAGCTCGTGGGCCACTTGGCGTCGGTGCACTCGACGGCGGTGTAGACCGCGTTGCCGTTCTCCGACTTGGCGTTGCCCACGGTGTCGGAGAGGTCGGGCGAGCCGGCGTCGATGAGCGGCTGCGGGTTCCCGGCGACGTACTCGCTCCAGAGGGTGGCGGTGGGCACCCACGAGGAGTCGTAGTACGGGGCGCTCTGGAACACACCGAGCAGCTCGGCGGGTCCGACCACACCGCCCAGCGGGCTCTTCTTGGCGGCGGCGCGCAGCGTGTCCCACTGCTTCCGCACCTTGGCCGTGGTGTCACCGATGTGGAAGGTCGCGTCGTTCGCGGCGACCCAGTCCAGCCAGTCCGTGAAGCGGGTCTCGAAGGCGACGTCCTGGTCCAGGTTGGCCTGGTACCAGATCTTCTCCTTCGACGGGTTGACCACACTGTCGACGACCATGCGGCGCACATGCGTCGGGAAGAGCGTCCCGTAGACCGCGCCGAGGTACGTACCGTAGGAGACGCCCAGGTAGTTGAGCTTCTTCTCGCCCAGAGCGGCCCGGACGACATCCAGGTCGCGTGCGGTGTTGGGGGTCGTCATGTGCGGCAGCATCCAGCCGCTGCGCTCCTTGCAGCCGTCCGCGTACTCGGCCGCCAGCTTGCGCTGGGCGCGCTTGTCGGCCTCGCTGTCCGGGACGGGGTCGGCCTTGGGCGCCTTGACGAACTCCTGCGGGTCGACGCAGGAGATGGGCGTCGAGCGGCCCACACCGCGCGGGTCGAAGCCGACGAAGTCGTACGCCTTGGCGGCGTCGGCCCAGATGGCGTTCTTGGTGACGACGCGGCGCGGGAAGGCCAGACCGGAGCCGCCGGGGCCTCCGGGGTTGTAGATCAGGGCGCCCTGGCGTTCGCTCGGGGTGCCGGTGGAGCCGATCCGGTCGACGGCGATCCTGATCTGCCGGCCGCCGGGGTGGGCGTAGTCGAGCGGGACGCTGACGTAGCCGCACCGGATGGGCTTCTCCAGCGCCCAGTCGGCCGGGCAGTCCTGCCAGTCGATGCCTTTCTTAGCGGCCCGCTCGGCGGCGATCTGCACGCCCTTGGCCGCCGGGTCGCTCTGGTTCCGGCCGTCGGCGGTCGCCGCCGGAGCCGCCATGGCGCCCGCTATGAGCGTGCCGGCCAGCAGTGTGCCTGCCGAGCCGAGCGCTGCGGTGCGTCTCACGTGGTACCTCCCCCTCTTGTCGCGCCGCCAGCGCGGCGCTGTTACGTGCGAGCTCCCCGGATCCTTTCGCCTGTGAGCTTGCCGAGAACAGGCCGGACGGGGATTTCTTTACCCAACCAATAACCGGTGAGTGGAGTTCCGCTCAGCGGTACACGGTAGCTGCGGTGTCGTGCGGCAGGCCGCCGGGCGGTCCGGCTCCGGGGCCGCCGGGCAGGCCGTCGAGCAACTCGTCCAGCGCCTCGTCGAGGAGCCGGCGCAGCAGCAGCGCGTCCGGTGCGAGGGCGGTGACGAGGGCGCCGGGACCGGCGAGCGGGGTGCGTACGGCGGTGTCGCCCAGCAGCTTCGGTGGTACCGGATGTTCCGCGAACCCGGGTGCCACGACGAGGAGTTGGCCGACCGCCCGGTGGCCGGCCAGGATCGCGGGGCCGTCCCAGCCGGCCGGTGCGCCGGGGCCGCAGGCGAGTTCCTGGTCGAGGAGCGCCCGGCCCGCGCGCCGTACCGTGAGCCGGCTGAAGAGGGTGCCGGGGTCCTCGCCGTGGCGGCCGAGTACCTGCTCCTCGCGGAGCACCAGCACGGCGGTGGGGGCCAGTTCGACCCGGGTCCGCATGCGCAGCTCGCTGCCGTACGCAGAGATGAGCTGCTCGGGCAGCCAGCGCAGCTCCGCCCCGTCCCCGACGGTCAGCCGCACGTCGTAGTGGGCGGGTCCGGGCACGGCGCCGGGCAGGGCGACGGTCGCGGCGGCGCTGTCGACGGTCAGGGTGGCGCCGTCCCGCACCTCGGCCTCGACGGTGAGCCGGTCGCCGCCGAGGGGGCCGCTCATGGCGCCGACGACGGTGACGCGGCTGCCGGGGCCGGTGGCGCGGGTACGGCGCGGCGCGAGCGGCCCCTCGCCGGTGAGTACGGGCAGTCCGGCGCGGGTGGCGACGATCCTGGCGGTGGCGCGGACGCTCATGCGGTCCAGTCGGCGAGCCGGCCGAGCACCCAGCCGGTGACGGGCCCGACGCCGTCCTCGCTCTTCAACGAGGTGAAGGCGACGGGGAGTTCGCCGCGCTGTTCCTTGGCGTCGCGGGCCATCCTGCCGAGGTCGGAGCCGACGTACGGGGCGAGGTCGGTCTTGTTGACGACCAGGAGGTCGGCGGTGGTGACGCCGGGGCCGCCCTTGCGCGGGATGTCGTCGCCGCCCGCCACGTCGATGACGAAGATCTGGGCGTCCACGAGCCCCTTGGAGAAGGTGGCGGTGAGGTTGTCGCCGCCGGATTCGATCAGGATCAGGTCGAGCGGCCCCACGGTGTCCTCCAGCTCCTCGACGGCTTCGAGGTTGGCGGAGATGTCGTCGCGGATCGCGGTGTGCGGGCAGGCGCCGGTCTCGACGGCCTGGATGCGCTCGGGCGGCAGGACGGCGTGGCGCAGGAGGAACTCGGCGTCCTCGCGGGTGTAGATGTCGTTGGTGACGACGGCGAGGGAGAGCCGGTCGCGCAGGGTGCGGCAGAGCGCGGCGACGGTCGCCGTCTTGCCGGAGCCGACGGGCCCGCCGAGGCCGATGCGCAGGGCGCGGCGCCGTCCGTCGGGGCGTACGGCGTCGGCGGAGACGGCCGCCGCCCGGTCGGTGTCGCCGTGGTCGAGGTGCATGGTGCGGCTCCGGTGGGTGAGGGGGCGGGAGTTCGGGGTGGGCGGGTCACGGGCTCACGGGTCACGGCTCATGGCTCGCGGGTCACGGGTCACGGGTCACGGGTCATGGCTCGCGGCTCGTGGCTCATGAGGCGAACAGCCGGACCGGCCAGGCCGCGTGCGCCTGCGCCATGACGTCGAGCAGCGGCCCGGAGGCGGCGGGCAGCGCGCCGGTTCCCTCGGCCGCGGCCCGTTCCGCGTGAGCCGCGGCCTGTTCGGCGATGTCGTCGAGGGCGGGCGCGAGCCGGGCGAGGACGGCGGTGGCCTCGAAGGGGTCGAGCCCGAGCAGCCGTACCACCGCGGTGGTGGGGCCGCTGACGCTCTCGTACGCCGCGCAGTGCGCCGCGTCCACGGGGGTGAGGCCGGCCGAGCGCGCGGTCAGGCCGAGCACGACGGGCTGGTGCGCGCCGCGCGGGCGGGCGGCGGCGAGCGCGTCCAGTTCCGGGCTCGGCCAGGTGGCGCGGGCGGCGCGCATGAGCTGGCGGCCGAGTCTGCGGGCGGCGGCGCGCAGGGCGGGTGCGGGCGTACGGGCGTCGGCGGCCTCGTCCAGTTCCAGGGGGTCCAGGCCCCGGGCCGCCGCGGCGGCGAGCGCCGCCGCGGTGAGCCCGGTGGTGGTGAGCCGTCCCCGGCAGAAGTCGGCCAGGTCCCCGGCGTCGCGGATCCGGCCCGCCTTGACGGCCGGTTCCGCGCCGCCGGAGTGGGCGTGGCCGCCGGCGGGGAACCGGCCGTCGGCGAGGACGAGCAGGGCGGCCCGGCTCATCGTGCGCTCCACGGCATCAGGGCGCCCATCAGAAGAGGAAGTAACGCTGGGCCAGCGGGAGTTCGGCGGCGGGCGCGGGTTCGACCGGCTCGCCGTCGATGCGTACCGTGAACGTGTCGGCGTCGACCTCCACGCGTGGCAGCGCGTCGTTCTCCCGCATGTCGGCCTTGGTGATCCGCCGGGTGCTGCGGATCGGCGCGAACTCCTTGGCCAGGCCGAGGCGTTCGGGCAGCCCGTCCTCGATCGCCGCCTCCGCGACGAAGTTGACGGAGGTGGCCGCCGCGGCCCGTCCCAGGGCCCCGAACATCGGGCGGGGCAGCACCGGTTGCGGGGTGGGGATGGAGGCGTTGGCGTCGCCCATCTGCGCGTACGCGATCTGGCCGCCCTTGATGACGAGCTGCGGCTTCACCCCGAAGAACGCCGGGTCCCAGAGCACCAGGTCGGCGAGCTTTCCGGTCTCGACGGAGCCGACGCGCCCGTCGAGGCCCTGCGCGACCGCCGGGTTGATGGTGTACTTGGCGACGTAGCGGCGGACCCGGTGATTGTCGGCGCGGCCGTCGCCGGGCAGGGCGCCGCGGCGCTTCTTCATCACGTGGGCGGTCTGCCATGTCCGCAGGACGACCTCCCCCACGCGCCCCATGGCCTGGGAGTCTGAGGAGATGATCGAGATGGCCCCGAGGTCGTGGAGGATGTCCTCGGCCGCGATGGTGGAGGGCCGGATCCGGGACTCGGCGAAGGCGAGGTCCTCGGGCACGGCCGGGTTGAGGTGGTGGCAGACCATCAGCATGTCGAGGTGTTCCTCGATGGTGTTGACGGTGTGCGGCCGGGTCGGGTTGGTGGAGCTGGGCAGGACGTGCGGCTCGGAGACGACGGTGATGATGTCGGGCGCGTGCCCGCCGCCCGCGCCCTCGGTGTGGTACGCGTGGATGGTGCGTCCGGCGATGGCGGCGAGGGTGTCGCCGACGAAGCCCGCCTCGTTGAGGGTGTCGGTGTGGATGGCGAGCTGGGCGCCGCTCTCCTCGCAGACGCCGAGGCAGGCGTCGATGACGGCGGGGGTGGCGCCCCAGTCCTCATGGATCTTGAACCCGAGCGCTCCGCCGCGCAGTTGGGCGCGCATCGCCGCGCGGGACATCGTGTTGCCCTTGCCGAGCAAGCCGATGTTGACGGGGAAGGTCTCCAGCGCCTCGAACATCCGGGCAAGGTGCCAGGCGCCCGGGGTGACGGTGGTGGCCTTGGTTCCCTCGGCGGGTCCCGTGCCGCCGCCGACGAGGGTGGTGATTCCGGACGAGAGCGCCTGGTCCACCACGGTCGGTGAGATGAAGTGGACGTGCGCGTCGATCGCCCCGGCGGTGACGATCCGCCCGTTGCCCGCGATGATCTCGGTCTCGGGGCCGATGACCAGGTCGGGGTGGACCCCGTCCATGGTGTCGGGGTTGCCGGCCTTCCCGATGCCGGTGATCAGGCCGTCCCGGATGCCGATGTCGGCCTTGACGACGCCCCAGTGGTCGATGACGACGGCGCCGGTGATCACGGTGTCGGGCGCGCCCTCCGCCCGGGTCGTACGGGCCTGGCCCATCGACTCGCGGATCACCTTGCCGCCGCCGAACACCGCCTCGTCCCCGGCGCGTCCGGGTCCGCCGCAGCGGTCCTCCTCGATCTCGACGAGCAGATCGGTGTCGGCGAGCCGGATCCGGTCGCCGGTGGTGGGGCCGAAGAGGTCGGCGTACCTGGCGCGGGACAGCTCAGTCATCGAGGGGACCTCCGGTCTCCCCGCGCAGTCCCGGCACGACGCGCAGACCGGCGAGGGGGACGAGTGCGACGGCGACGGGGATGCCGGGTTCGAAGCGGACTGCGGTGCCCGCGGCGATGTGCAGCCGCTTGCCCCGGGCGGCGGCCCGGTCGAACTCCAGGCCGGGATTGGCCTCGGCGAAGTGGTAGTGGGAGCCGACCTGGACGGGCCGGTCGGCGGTGTTGACGACGGTGAGCCGGGTGACCTCGCGCCCCTCGTTGAGGGCCACGGGCTCGTCGGCGTACAGGATCTCCCCGGGGATCATCGGCGCTCCCCCGTCAGACGATCGGGTCATGGACGGTGACGAGCTTGGTTCCGTCGGGGAACGTGGCCTCCACCTGGACGTCGTGGATCATCTCGGGGATGCCCTCCATGACGTCGCCGCGGCCGAGGACCTGACGCCCCGACGCCATCAGTTCGGCGACGGTACGGCCGTCCCTGGCGCCTTCGAGGATGTGCGAGGTGATCAGGGCGACCGCCTCGGGGTGGTTCAGCCGCAGTCCGCGCGCGCGGCGCTTGCCGGCGACGTCCGCCGCCACATGGATGAGCAGGCGCTCCTGCTCGTGCGGGGTCAGTTGCACGCTTCCACCTCATCGTCCGGGGCCCGGGGAGAGCCGGGCGCAGCGCGATCCTAGCCAACATCAACACTTTGTTGAACGACGATCGGGATGCTCCCCACCCCTGGCATCGCACCGTAGGACGGAAGTTTTTCGGGCGCGTTAACTCGCGGCCGGAAAAGCCCCTGGGCGCGCCGAACCGTATACGGCGCACCGCGCGCGCCGCGCCCCGTCCGGACTCACCGGCCGGCCCCCGGAGGCCGCCCGCCTCCTTCCGGGCGGCGGTCGGGGCGGTGCTCGGCGGCGATGCCGAACCGGCCCCGGTCGCCCGGAGCGGAGGAGAGGGGGCGGACCGACGAGACCGAGCTGATCACCCGCTCCTCCGTCTCCTCCGGCCCACTCTCCAGCCGCTCCAGGTCGGCGGCGGAGACGAGCGCGACCAGCGGCTTCCCGTGACGGGTCACGACCACGCGCTCGCCGCCGTAGACGACGCGGTTGATCAGATCGGCGAGCTCTGCCCGGGCTTGCGTCACCGGAATCTCATAGGTCATGCTCCCATTCTAACGGCCTGTACATCCTGTACATTTTTTACAGAGAGTCGTGCGGGTTCACCGTGCGGAGAAGCCCGTGCGGAGAAGCCCGCGCGGACCCCGCTACCCGCCCCTGAGGAGAGGTACGCCATGCAGCGCCCTTCGGCCCGCTACGTCCTGCCCGAGTTCACCGAGCGGACGAGTTACGGAAGCCGCACCCTCGATCCGTACTCCCGGCTCCTGGAGGACCGGATCGTCTTCCTGGGGACCGCCGTCGACGACACCGCCGCGAACGATGTGATCGCGCAGCTCATCCACCTCGAGTACGCCGCCCCCGACCGGGACATCAGCCTCTACGTCAACTCGCCGGGCGGTCCGATCAGCGCCATGTCGGCGATCTACGACACGATGCAGATCATCACCTGCGACGTGGAGACGGTCTGTCTCGGCCAGGCCGCCTCGACCGCCGCCGTACTCGTGGCGGCCGGGGCTCCCGGCAAGCGGATGGCGCTGCCCGGCGCCCGGATCGTCCTCCAGCAGCCCGCCGTCGAGGAGCCGCTGCACGGGCAGCCCTCCGATCTGCTGATCCACGCGGAGGAGTTGCTGCGGCTGCGGAGCCTGGTCACCGGGACACTGGCGCGCCACACCGGCCGGAGTACGGAACGGATCGCCGCCGACATCGACCGGGACACGATCCTCGACGCGCCCGGGGCCCGGTCGTACGGGCTGATCGACCACGTCGTCCAGAACCGCACGACCTCCACCGGCGGGCGGTGAGGGCCGGTGCTGCCACCCGAACTGCCGCCGCTGCCCGCCCTCACCCGGGCCGAGTGCGAGGTCGTCGACCACTATCTGCGGATCGTGGACCTGTTGGGCCGGATCAACCCCGCGCGCGGCACGGACACCTACGCCGCGCTGCGCGCCGCGCAGGCCCTGCCCGCCCAAGTGACCGGACTGCGGGACGCCCTGACGGTCATGCACCAGCGGGGCGAGCGGGAGCTGTACGCGACCACGCTGGCGAGGGCGTTGCGGACGCTCGACGGGGAGCGGCGGACCGGTCGGGTCACCCTCCCGCCCGAACAGCCGACTTGAGGGTGCGCGCCGTTCCCGTATGGCCGCGTCCATACGAGAAGAACTCGCACATTCGGCGTATGAACTGACCGGACGGAATCGGCGAGGCGAGTTGCGCGATCCGGCCGGGGCGTCGGCGCACGTGATCGTTACGCCGCAGGTACAGCCCTCATCGCCGCGCGCGACCCGGCGACGGAATCACCCGTCGCCACCCACATGGGCCAAGGGTGACTAACTTCACATATCGTCGTTTCAGCAGGGAATTCGAGAGGTTTCTGGGTCAAGATCCCTGGGACGACAAGCCCCCGCCAGCCCTGGCGAGGCGGTCCGGGCGGACGCCGAGTCCTGCCGCCGTTCCGGATGACGGGTCGACAGGAGTGGATCGGCAGGAGTGGAGGACCCAGGCAGTACGGGACGACGCCCGTCGTGGTCGTTCCTCGGGGTGAAGCCGTTCACGCGGCCGGGCAACTTCGCCAGCCCGAACCCGACAGGTCATCCTTCACAGGCGGCTGACGAAGGGTTGCGCATGACCGCGCAGACACATGTCCCGTCTCTGCTGTCCCGGGCGGGGGCCGTATCGGCCCTCACGCTCGCCACGGTCGCCGGCACGATGCTGGCACCTGGCGCGGCGTCAGAAGCCGAGGCCGCCACGCTCAGTGTCAGGGCTCTGAAGATCGCGGAGTCGAAGAAGGGGTCCCCGTACATGTACGGCGCCACGGGGCCGCACCGCTTCGACTGCTCGGGGCTGACGCTCTATTCGTTCAAGAAAGCCGGCAAGCAGCTCGCCCGCACGGCTCAGGCGCAGTACAACCAGACCCGGCACATCTCGTCCTCCTCGCGGCGCAAGGGCGACCTGGTGTTCTTCCATTCCGGGCGGTACGTGTACCACGTCGGGATCTACGCGGGCAACGGAAGGATCTGGCACTCGCCGAAGACAGGCTCGCTGGTCCGGCTGGAGAGGATCTGGTCCAGGAGCGTCCTGTACGGCCGGGTGAGGTGAGCATGGTCGCTGGCCGCTCCGCGCCCGCGGCGCCGCGGAGGCACGCCTCGGCGGGGGCGCTACGAAGCGGGTGCGGCCGGCGACAGCGGGACCGTCCAGGGCAGGGCGATCCAGACCGTCTTGCCGCCCTCCTCGGTCGGGGTGACCGACAGCCGCCCACCGGCCTCGGCCGTCAGCGAGCGGATGATGACCATCCCGCGGCCGTTGTCCTGCTGCACGGCCGCGGGCAGCCGCTGGGGCCAGCGCGGATGACTGTCGGTCACCCCGATGCGCAGCCGTTCCTCGCGGTCGAGCCGTACCTCCACGGTGAACGTGGGCGACCGGCCGAAGGTGTGCTGCACGGCGTTGGTCACCAGCTCCGAGACGATCAGCCGGACCGTGTCCGCCGTGGCCGCCTCACCCGGCAGCCCCCAGTCGGTCAGGAGGTCCGCCACATACCGTCGGGCGGTGGGCACCGAGGCGGGCTCGCTCGGCAGGGTGATGGATGCTTCCTGGTGGTCGGCCATGGCGACGCTGTCCCTTTCCCGCCGGACCGGACTCCGGCACAGCTGATGACTGCGCGGACGGCCTCGGACCGTGCTGCGCGACAGCCTGCCACTGATCGCACCATCCGCACCTCCGATCCACCGAGATCTGCATATATCTGTCGCTCAAAGCGGTGAACTCTGCAACGCGAGACCGTATTTGGGCGCCGGAAAGATAACTTCTCCGCCTTGACGCCGTTCGGCGTGACGGAGAAGAACGCGGAGAGGGGATTCGGCCATGCGGCATATTCCGGTGGTACGTCGGCAGCGGCTCGGCGAGGAATTGCGCAGGCTGCGCCGTAGCGCGGGGCTCACCAGTGGTCAGACGGCGCGGCTGCTCGGCTGGCACCAGTCGAAAGTGAGCAGGATCGAAACCGGCGTCAGCGGGGTGCGGGACGGGGATCTGGCGGCGCTCCTCGACGCGCTGGGCATCGAGGACCAGCGGCTGCGCTCGCTGCTGCGGGCCCTCGCGGGCACGGCGGACGGCACGGGGTGGTGGACGGCGTACAGCTCGGTCATCCCACCCACGTACCGGGACTTCATCGCCCTGGAGTCCCAGGCGAGCACCGCGCACACGCTGGAGACCTCCGTGGTGCCCGGGCTGCTCCAGACCTCGTCCTACGCCCGCGCCGTGACCAGGGCGGCGCTGACGGGGAAGCCGGACGGGACGGTGGACTCCCTGGTCGATGTGCGGCTCACCCGCCAGGAGGTGCTGACGCGCGACGAGAGTCCGCTGCGGCTGCACGCCGTGGTCGACGAGGCGGTGTTACGGAGAGAGGTGGGCGGCCCCGGGGTGATGCGCGATCAGCTGCGGCGGCTCACCCGGCTCGCCCGGCTTCCGCAGATTTGTCTCCAGGTGCTGCCGTTCACCGCCGGCGGCTATGCCGGGTTGACGGGGCCTTTCGTCATCTTCTCTTTTCCGAACATTACCGATCTGGATTTAGTCATTCTCGACCATTTAACGAATAGCCTCTATCTGGAGCGGAAAGAGGACCTTGAGGCGTACCGCGTCGCCTTCGACGCGATGCGGGCGCACGCCCTCTCGACAGAGGATTCATCGGATCTCATCGCCGGGATCAGTGACGGCGCGTAGGGAGCATCATGTCCGCTTGCCTCGCACAGCCCCCCACCCCACATCCCGTACCCCTTTCACCCCCGCGGAGCTGGCGGCGCAGCAGTCACAGCGTCGGCGCCAACAACTGCGTGGAGTGCGCCCGGAACGACGCGGGCGCGCTGGCCGTACGGGACTCCAAGAACCTCGCCCTGCCCCAGCTGGCCTTCTCGCCCGGCGCGTGGACGTCCTTCGTCCGCGCGCTGGACGGACGGCGGACCGGATCGCAGGGCGAAGTCCGCTAGCGCGCGTCCGGGCGCGGTGACGCGGTCCCGGGCGCGAGGGCGACGATCGTCCGTACCGCCGCGCCGATCTGTTCCTCCGTCAGGTCGGCGCGGGCGGTCAGCCTGATCCGGGAGATGCCGTCCGGGACCGAGGGCGGGCGGAAGCAGCCCACGGCCAGCCCCGCCGCCCGGCACCCGGCCGCCCAGTCCACGGCCGCCTCGGGCGACGGCGCCTGTACGGAGACCACGGCGGCGTCGGGGCGCCCGGCCGTCAGCCCCGCCCCGGTCAGCAGCCGGTGCAGCGTACGGGCGACCTCCCTGGCCCGCTCGGCGCGTTCGGGCTCCCGACGCAGCAGCCGCAGACCCTCCAGGGCGGCGCCCGCGGCCGCGGGCGCCAGTCCCGTGTCGAAGATGAACGTCCGCGCGGCGTTGACGAGATGGTCGATCACCCTGGCCGGGCCGAGGACGGCGCCGCCCTGGCTGCCCAGGGACTTGGAGAGGGTGAGCGTGGCCACCACCCCGGGGGCCCCCGCGAGCCCCGCCGCGTCGAGGGCGCCCCGGCCGCCCGTGCCGAGCACGCCCAGCCCGTGCGCGTCGTCGACGAGCAGGGCCGCGCCCCGGCCGTGGCAGACCGCCGCCAGCCCGGCGAGCGGCGCGGCGTCACCGTCCACCGAGAAGACCGCGTCGCTCACCACCAGCGCGCGCCGCCCCGGGTGAGCGTCGAGTGCCTTGGCGACGGCCTCGGGGGCCGCGTGCGGTACGACGACGGTCTCGGCGCGGGAGAGCCGGCAGCCGTCCACGATCGAGGCGTGGTTGCCGGCGTCGGAGACGAGCAGTCCGTCACGGGAGGTGAGCGCGGTGAGCGCGGCGAGGTTGGCCGCGTACCCGGACGAGAAGACCAGCGCGGCCTCGAAACCGCAGAAGCCGGCCAGCTCCCGTTCGAGTTCGGCGTGGAGTTCGGTGCTGCCGGTGACCAGCCGGGACCCCGTGGCGCCCGCGCCCCAGCGGCGGGCTGCCGCCACGGCGGCGCCGGTCACGGCGGGGTGCCGGGCCAGCCCGAGGTAGTCGTTGCTCGCCAGGTCCAGCAGGGGCGAGTCGGCCGGGCGCGGCCGGAGCGCCCGGACCAGCCCGGCCCGCTCGCGGCGCCGCGCCTCGCCGTCGGTCCAGTCGAAGGGATCGGCCGGCTGCGGGAGGCCGGTCCGGTCGAGAGGATCCTGCTCCATCGGTCCCGTCCTTTTGTAGGCAGCTCACAGACCCTAACCGTCGTCGAACCCATTGTTAGTGTGGCTATGCACACACCTCGATCAGGCGGTGTTGTGGGGTTCCTCCGTGGCCAGGACGCGCCCCGTGCGCCAGGATCGGCACCATGGATCTGCTGAACACGCTGGTGGAGAAGGGCCTGCGGCGCGAGCTGCCGACCCGCGAAGAAGCACTCGCCGTGCTGGCGACCTCCGACGACGAGCTGCTCGACGTGGTCGCGGCGGCCGGCAAGGTGCGCCGTCAATGGTTCGGGCGGCGGGTGAAGCTGAACTATCTGATCAACCTGAAGTCCGGCCTGTGCCCGGAGGACTGCTCCTACTGTTCCCAGCGGCTCGGGTCCAAGGCGGAGATCCTCAAGTACACCTGGCTGAAACCGGACGAGGTGACCAAGGTCGCCGCCGCCGGGGTGGCGGGCGGCGCCAAGCGGGTCTGTCTGGTCGCCAGCGGCCGGGGGCCGACGGACCGGGACATCGACCGGGTCTCGCGGAGTATCGAGGCGATCAAGGACCAGAACGGGGACGTCGAGGTGTGCGCCTGCCTCGGGCTGCTCTCCGCCGGGCAGGGTGAGCGGCTGCGGGCGGCGGGCGCCGACGCGTACAACCACAACCTCAACACGTCCGAGGCGACGTACGGCGACATCACCACCACCCACACCTACGCCGACCGGGTGGACACCGTGGAGCGGGCGCAGGCCGCCGGTCTCTCCGCCTGCTCCGGTCTGATCGCCGGCATGGGCGAGAGCGACGAGGACCTGGTCGACGTCCTTTTCTCGCTGCGCGCGCTCGACCCTGACTCGGTGCCGGTCAACTTCCTGATCCCGATGGAAGGGACCCCGCTGGAGCGGGAGTGGCACCTCACCCCGCAGCGCTGTCTGCGGATCCTGGCGCTGGCCCGGTTCGTCTGCCCGGACGTGGAGGTCCGGCTCGCGGGCGGGCGCGAGGTGCATCTGCGGACGCTGCAGCCGCTCGCCCTGCACCTGGTCAACTCCATCTTCCTGGGCGACTACCTCACCAGTGAGGGCCAGGCGGGCCAGGCGGACCTGGACATGATCGCCGACGCGGGCTTCGAGGTGGAGGGCGCCGGGGCGACCACGCTGCCGGAGCACCGTACCGGAACCGGCGGCTGCGCACCCTGCGGTGACGGCGGCAGCGGCGGCACCTGCGGCGGATCCGTCGAGCCCGCGCAGGCCGGGAAACCCGTGAAGGCCACGGAGGCCGAGAAGCCCGCGAAGGCCGCGCAGACGGCACCGGCCGCCGGGGGCCCGGAGCAGGCTCCGCCGGGACTCCGTACGGACCTGGTCTCCGTACGGCGCAGGGGCGCCGGCACGGACCTGGCGCCCAATGCCTGAGGTGTCCTCCCCCGCCGGACCGCTCACCGCCGGCACGCTGCTCGCCCTGGACCGCGCCCATGTCTGGCACCCGTACGGGCCGATGCCGGGCCGGACGGATCCCCTGGTCGTGGAGTCCGCCTCCGGGGTGCGGCTCCGGCTCGCCGAGGCCGCGTACGGCCGGCGTGAGCTGGTCGACGGCATGTCGTCCTGGTGGTCGGCGATCCACGGCTACAACCACCCCGTGCTCAACGAGGCGGCGCGCGGCCAGCTCGACCGGATGAGCCATGTGATGTTCGGCGGGCTCACCCACGAGCCCGCCGTCCGGCTCGCGGCCCGGCTGGTCGAGATCACGCCCGAGCCGCTGCGCCATGTCTTCCTCGCGGACTCGGGCTCCGTCTCGGTCGAGGTCGCCGTCAAGATGTGCCTCCAGTACTGGCGTTCGGCCGGCCGCCCGGCCAAGCGGCGGCTGCTGACCTGGCGCGGCGGCTACCACGGCGACACCTGGCAGCCGATGTCGGTGTGCGACCCCGACGGCGGAATGCACGGGCTGTGGTCGGGGGTGCTGCCCCGGCAGATCTTCGCGGACGCGCCGCCGGCCGCGTACGACGAGACGTACGCCGACGGGCTGCGCGCGCTCGTCGCCCGTCACGCGGACGAACTCGCCGCCGTGATCGTCGAGCCGGTGGTCCAGGGCGCGGGCGGGATGCGCTTCCACTCCCCCGCCTATCTGCGGGTCCTGCGGGAGGCGTGCGACGCGCACGACGTGCTGTTCGTCCTGGACGAGATCGCCACCGGCTTCGGCCGTACGGGGACCCTCTTCGCCGCGGAGCAAGGCGGCGTGTCCCCCGATGTGATGTGTGTCGGCAAGGCGTTGACCGGCGGCTATCTGACGATGGCCGCGACGCTGTGCACCGAGCGGGTGGCCGAGGGCATCGCCCGCGGCGAGGTCCCGGTGCTGGCGCACGGGCCGACCTTCATGGGCAATCCGCTGGCGGCGGCCGTCGCCAACGCCTCGATCGACCTGCTGCTCGGCCAGGACTGGGCGCGCGAGGTCGGGCGCGTCGAGGCGGGACTGCGCCAGGGGCTGGCGGAGGCCGCGGAGCTGCCGGGGGTACGGGACGTACGGGTGCTGGGCGCGATCGGGGTCGTCCAGCTCGACCACGAGGTGGACCTGGCCGCGGCGACCCGCGCGGCGGTGCGCGAGGGCGTCTGGCTGCGGCCGTTCCGCGATCTGGTGTACACCATGCCGCCGTATGTGACGGGTGATGAGGACATCGCCCGGATCTGCCGCGCGGTGGTCGCGGTCGCCGCGGACGCGGCGGCCGCACGGCGGAAGGACTGACCGGGCATGCCCATCATGATCGTGACCGGGACCGGGACGGAGATCGGCAAGACCGTCGTGACGGCCGCCGTGGCCGCGGCGGCGCTGGCCAGGGGCCGCACCGTCGCGGTGCTCAAACCCGCACAGACCGGACTTGCCCCGGACGAGCCGGGGGACGCGGCGGAGGCCGTCCGGCTCGCCGGCCCGGTGACCGCGGCCGAACTGGGCCGGTTCCCCGAGCCGTTGGCGCCCGCGACGGCGGCACTGCGGGCCGGCGCGCAGCCGGTACGCCCCGACGAGATCGCCGTGGCGGCCGAGAAGCTGGCCGCCGAGCACGATCTGGTGCTGGTCGAGGGCTCGGGCGGGCTGCTCGTACGGTTCGACGCGGCGGGCGCCACGCTCGCGGACGCCGCCCGGCTGCTGGGGGCCCCGGTCCTGGTGGTGGCGGAGGCCGGACTCGGCACGCTCAACGCGACCGCGCTCACGGCGGAGGCGCTGCGGGCCCGGTCGCTGACACCGCTGGGTGTGGTGATCGGAAGCTGGCCGGCCGCGCCGGGGCTGGCGGCGCGCTGCAATCTGGCGGACCTGCCCGACATGGCGGGCGCGCCGCTGCTGGGCGCCCTGCCGGCGGGTGCGGGGGCGCTGGACCCGGCGGAGTTCCGTACGCGGGCGGCGAGTTGGCTGGCGCCGGAGCTGGACGGCGGGTGGGACGGGGCCGCGTTCGCGAGGACCTTCGCGCCGGAGCCCGGGTAGGCCGTACCGGAGAAGTCCCGCCTGGCCGGCGCTACTTCTCGACACGGCCTGGACGCCGGAGCCGGTGGGAGGGGTCCGTACCTGTGTCCAGGGCGCCCTGGGGGGTCGTTCCCGTCACGGGTGGGTAGCGAATCCGGGCGCCCGGTTCCCGACCGTACGCGTCACGCGTGAGGAGCGTCCATGACACGGCCCTTCCGGTTCGGTGTGAACATGACCACGGCCACCGGCGGCGACGAGTGGCGCAAGCGGTGCAGACGCGCCGAGGAGCTGGGGTACGACGTGATCCTCGTGCCGGACCACCTCGGCATGGTCGCGCCGTTCCCCGCCCTGGCCGCCGCCGCGGAGGCGACCGAACGGCCGCGGCTCGGGACCTTCGTCCTCAACGCCGCGTTCTGGAACCCGACGCTGCTCGCCCGGGAGACCGCCACCGTGGACGCGCTGTCCGACGGGCGGCTGGAGCTGGGGCTCGGCACCGGTTACGTACGGGAGGAACACGAGCGGGCCGGGCTGGAGTTCCTGCCGCCCGGCGAACGGGTCGACCTGCTCACCCGTACCGTCGACGAGCTGGACCGGCTGCTCGGCGACGCGTCCCACGTGCCGCGCCCCGCGCAGTCCCCGATGCCCCCGCTGCTGATCGGCGGGAACGGCGACCGGGTGCTCCGGCTGGCCGCGGAGCGGGCCGCGATCACCGCGTTCACGGGGGCCCGCCACACCCCGGAGGGACTGCGCGCGATCACCGCCGGCGAACTGGCCGAACGAGTCGCCGTCTACCGGGGGTTCGAGGCGGGCCGGGCGGCGCCCGCGGAGCTGAATCTGCTGCTCCAGTTCGTCACCGTCACCCACGACCGCCGGGCGGCGGTGCGGGAGTTGCTGTCGAGGGTGGGACTCGACGAGGACGAGGCGCTGGAGCTGCCGCTGCTCGCCGTGGGCACCGTACGGCAGATCGCCGACCAGCTCAGGGCCCAGCGCGAGCGCTACGGATTCACTTATCTGACGGTCCTCGACCCGTACATGGAGGCGTTCGGCCCGGTGATCGAGGAGTTGCGCGGCGGATGACCGCGACCGCCGGGAGGGATGGCGGTCGGCACGGGCGGCCGGGACGGTCGTCCGAGCGAGTGGACCGACGGGCTACGGGGTGAGGACGATCTTTCCGGCGACGGTGCCGGATTCGGCCAGCCGCATGGCCTCGGAGGCGCGTGCGAGCGGCAGTTGGGCGGCGATCCCGGCGGTGACCTCACCGCGCTGGTGGGCCGCGAAGACCTGGGTGAGGTCGGCGCGCAGCCGGGCCCGGAACCGGTCCTTGCCGAAGGATCGCCCGGCCCAGATGTTGAAGAAGTAGGCCCGGCGGCCGTTGGGCAGCGCGTTCCAGACCCACACCCGGGCAAGGATCTTCATCACGGGAAGCTGCTTCGACCCGGAGTCGTCGCGGGTGGAGGCGCTGCCGTACGAGACGAGCGTCCCGCCGGGGGCGAGAAGGCGCCAGGAGTCGATGACGCTGCGGCCCCCGACGTGGTCGAAGACGGCGTCCACCCCGCCGGGGGCCAGCTCGCGCACCCGCGTGGCGACGTCCTCTGTGCGGTAGTCGACGGGGGTGACCCCCCGCGCCCGCAGGCTGTCGTGGTGGCGGGCGGAGGCGGTGCCGATCACCTTCACGCCCGCGGCGCGGGCGAGTTGGACGAGGACCGAGCCGACGCCGCCGTTGGCGCCGTGCACCAGGACCGTCTGTCCCTCGCGGATCCGTGCCTTGCGGTGCAGCATCTGCCAGGCGGTGATGCCGTTGACCACCAGGGTCTCCGCCTCCGCCGCGCCGATCCCGTCGGGGACCGCGACGGTGTCCGCCGCCTCCACGACGACGTGGCTGGCCCAGCCGCCGACCTTGACCAGTGCGGCCACCCGGCTGCCGGTCAGCGCGGGGTCGACGCCCTCGCCGGTCGCCAGCACCGTGCCGACCAGGTCGTACCCGGGCACGAAGGGGAACGGCGGCTGGTCGTAGTAGCGGCCCCGGCGCATCTGCTGCTCGGCGAAGGAGACCCCGGTCGCCTCCATCCTGATCACGACCTGCCCCGGACCCGCGACCGGGACCGCTCCCCGCCGGATCAGCAGCCCCTCCGGCTCCACCGTGCCCGGCAGGACGACCTCGACGAGTCCTTCGGCGTTCATGACGACCTCCACTGCGCTGCGACTTTGACTATGCGCTTTCGCGTTCGTTAGAAGTTATAACGCTTCACCGGGAGGAGTGTCAACGCGATTCGCAATACCCTCTAACTGAGTCTTGAGGGTGTTCCACACGGTGGTTCCACGCAGCGGCTCCACGCGGGTGGCTCCACTCGGGTGGGCAGATCTCACGGGACGGGACGGCCGACGGGGCCTCGCGGCGGTCTGATTGGGTTGCTTTCATGAGCGATCTCCACATCCGCCCCGCCACCCACACGGACATCGTCGCCGTGCTGCGGTTCTGGCGCGAGGCCGCCGAGGGCACGAGCATCAGCGACGACCACGACGGAGTGGCCCGGCTCATCTCCCGGGACCCGGAAGCCCTGATCCTCGCGGAGCGGGACGGTGTCCTCGCCGGGACCGTGATAGCCGGCTTCGACGGATGGCGGTGCTCCGCCTACCGGCTCGCCGTGCACCCGGACCACCGCCGGCGGGGCATCGCGAGCGCCCTGATGAAAGCGGCGGAACAGCGGTTCGCCGCGCTGGGCGGGCGGCGGATCGACGCCATGGTCCTGGAGGCCAACGAGCGCGCCCACCACACCTGGGCCTCGGCCGGATACCACCGTGAGGACCGCTGGCGACGCTGGGTGAAGCCGCTGAACGGCGCCGGGAGCGCCGAACAGCCGCACGGCGCCTGAAGGACGCGCGCCTTCCACCTCCGTACGCCCTCACGGAGAATGGCCCAGGATCGCCGCGCGGTCCCCGGCGCGTGCGGCGATCCTGGGACGGAGGTGACCGGATGATCGAAGTGCTTCTGCTCCTGCTGGCGGTTCTGCTGGCGCTGGCCTGCGGAGCGTTCGTCGCGGCGGAGTTCTCCCTCACCACCGTGGAACGCGGCGATCTCGAACGGGCCGCGGAGCGCGGGGAACGGGGCGCGGCCGGGGCGCTCAAGGCCGTACGGAGCCTGACGTTCCAGCTCTCCGGCGCACAGCTCGGCATCACCGTGACCAATCTGGTCGTCGGGATGATCTCCGAGCCGTCCATCGGGAAGCTGATCCGCGGGCCGGTCGAGGCGCTGGGCCTCGCCCCCGCCACCGCGTCCTCGGTGGCGCTGGTCATCGGCACGGCCCTGTCGACGATCGTGCTGATGGTCGTCGGCGAGCTGGTGCCGAAGAACTGGGCGATCTCCTCACCGCTGGCCGTCGCGAAGGTGGTGGCCACACCCCAGCGGTGCTTCAGCGGCACGTTCCGTCCGTTCATCGCGCATCTCAACAACACGGCGAACCGGATCGTGCGCGGGTTCGGCCTGGAACCGACCGAGGAACTCGCCTCCGCGCGCGGCCCCCAGGAGCTGGTCGCGCTCGCGCGCCACTCGGCGGAGGCGGGCGCGCTGGAGGAGGACACGGCGGAGCTGTTCGTACGGACGCTGAGCCTGGCCGCGCTGACCGCGGAGAACGTGATGACGCCCCGCGTGCAGGTGATGGCCCTGGACGTACGGGCCACCGCCGCGGACGTCGCCAACGCGACCCGTGCCACCGGCCTGTCCCGCTTCCCCGTCTACCGGGGCAGCCTGGACAGCGTCGTCGGCATCGCGCACATCAAGGACGTCCTGGCGGTCCCGGCGGAGCGGCGGCCCCGGCTCGCGGTGGCCGAGCTGCTGCGCGAGCCGCTGCTGGTGCCGGGGAGCCTGACCGTGGACACACTCCTCGACCGGCTGTCGGACGGCGTCACGATGGCCGTCGTCATCGACGAGTACGGGGGGACGGCCGGGGTGGTGACGCTGGAGGACATCGTCGAGGAGGTCGTGGGCGAGGTACGGGACGAGCACGACCCGCACGAGCTCTCCGACCTGGCGCCGGTGGGCGAGGACGCCGAGGGCCGGGCGCTCTGGTCGGCCGACGGCGCCGCGCGCGCCGACCAGCTCAGGACGGCCGGGCTACGGATGCCCGAGGGCCCGTACGAGACGCTCGCGGGGCTGGTCGCCACGGAACTGGGCCGGATCCCCGCCGAGGGCGACCGGATGACGCTGGAGGGGTGGGAGCTGGAGGTCGTGGACGCCACGGGCCGGCGCGCGGCCCGGCTGCTGCTGCGCGCGCCCCGGCCGGCGGACGGGGCGGCGGACGCGGGCAGGGGCGGGGGCGGCCGTGGGGAGACCGGCGGGACCAGGGAAATCGGTGGGACCGGGGAGTGCGCCGGATGATCATCGCCCTCCAGCTCTTCGTCGCGCTGCTGACCCTGGCCGTCAACGCGTTCTTCGTCGCGGCCGAGTTCGCCCTGATCTCCGTACGCCGCAGCCAGATCGAACCAGCCGCGGAGGCCGGCGACCGGCGGGCGCGGAGCGTGATCCGGGGACTGGAGCACGTGTCGGCGATCTTGGCCGCGGCGCAGCTCGGGATCACGCTCTGCACCCTGGTGCTGGGCATCGTCGCCGAGCCTGCCATCGCGCACCTCCTGGAGCCCCTCTTCAACGCGGTGGGGGTTCCGCACGGGCTGGTGCATCCGCTCTCGTTCGTGATCGCGCTCACCGTCGCCACGTATCTGCACATGCTGCTGGGCGAGATGGTGCCCAAGAACATCGCCCTGGCCGGGCCCGCGCGGGCCGCGCTGCTGCTGGGGCCGCCGCTGGTCGCGCTGGCCGGTGCGCTGCGCCCGGTGATCTTCACGGTGAACGCCTTCGCCAACGGCCTGCTGAAACTGCTCAGGGTGGAGACGAAGGACGAGGTGTCCGCCACGTTCTCGGACGACGAACTGGCCCGGCTGGTCACCGACGCGGGCCATGCCGGGCTACTCGACGACCGGTCGGCGGAACGGCTGCACGACGCGCTGGAGCTGGGGCGCCGTCCGGTGCGTGATGTGGTGATGCCGCTGGAGCGCGTGGTCTCGGCGCGGCTCGGGGTGACGCCGGAGGGCCTGGAACGGCTGGGAGCGGAGACCGGCTTCTCGCGGTTCCCGGTGGTGGACCCCGCGCGCCGGATCCTCGGCTACCTCCACGTGAAGGACGCGCTGGACGCGGGGCCGCGCGAGGAGCCCTTCCCGGTCTCGGGGATGCGCGCGATCGCGCGGGTACGGGCGACGACCCCGATGGACGACGTACTGACCGCGATGCGCCGGGGCCGTACGCATCTGGCGGGGGTGCTGGACGAGGACGGGAAGCTCGAAGGACTGGTGACGATGGAGGACCTGCTGCGTGAGCTGGTGGGCCGGCACGCGTAGGTGCCCCGCGAACCTACCGCGCGGTACGATCGGCTCCGCCATGGAGATGAATGCTGAATACACCAGTTTTGTCGCGGTCGGGGACTCCTTCACGGAGGGCATGTCCGACCTGCTGCCGGACGGCTCGTACCGCGGCTGGGCGGATCTGCTCGCCGCCCGGCTCGCGGCCCGTACCCCCGGGTTCCGGTACGCCAATCTCGCCGTACGCGGCAAGCTCATCGGCCAGATCGTCGAGGAGCAGGTGGACCTCGCGGCGGCGATGGCGCCGGACGTGGTGACGCTGGTCGGCGGGCTCAACGACACCCTGCGGCCCAAGGTCGACATGGGCCGGGTGCGCGGACTGCTCACGGAGGCCGTGGAGCGGCTCGCCCCGGCATGCGGGCAGCTCGTACTGATGCGCAGCCCGGGGCGGAACGGGCCGGTGATGGAACGCTTCCGGCCGCGCATGGAGGAGCTGTTCACGACCGTGGACGAGCTGGCGGCCCGGCACGGCGCGCTCGTGGTGGACCTGTACGGGGCTCCGGCCCTCGGCGATCAGCGGATGTGGGACGTGGACCGGCTGCATCTGACGCCGGAGGGCCACCGCCGGGTCGCCGAGGCGGTCTGGCAGACGCTCGGGCTGGAGGCGGCCGACGACTGGCGCGCGGAGCTGCCGCCCGCCGAGGCCGAGCGGTGGCTCGCGCGGCGGACGAGCGACGCGCGGTTCGCCCGGCAGTACCTCGGGCCGTGGGTGATGCGCCGGGTGACGGGGCGCTCCTCCGGGGACGGCAGGGCGGCGAAGCGGCCGGAGCTGCTGCCGTACGAGGCGCACGGGGCACATGGCACACATGAGGTGCACAAGGCTTTGAAGTCATCTCATTTGGGTGGATAGGCTGTCATTCGTGGCGAGGATCGTTGAGCGGCTGGTGCCGGATGAGCTGTGGGAGCTGTTCCAGCGGGTGGTTCCGGAGGCGCCGACGCGGCCTCAGGGCGGGGGGCGGCGTCGGCACGGTGACCGCGAAGTACTGGCCGCGATCGTCTTCGTGGCGACCTCGGGCTGCACGTGGCAGCAGTTGCCGACTGCGGCGTTCGGGCCGTCCGGCGCGACGGCTCACCGGCGTTTCACCGAGTGGTCGAAGGCCCGGGTGTGGGCCAGGCTCCACCGCTTGGTACTCGACGAACTCGGGTCCCGTGGCGAGTTGGACTGGTCGCGGTGCGCGATCGACTCGGTGAACATGAGGGCGATGAAAACACTTCCTCGCCTTCGCCGCCATCGCCTGCACCCTCATCCGCTACCGCCAACTCACCAAATGAGATGACTCTTACGAGGCCTGGGAACACACGCCGCAGGAACACATGTCACAGGAACAGGCATCGCCGGGACACACGAGAACGGGCGCGGCGCGGTGCCGCGTGAACCGACAGTGGAATCACCTCACTGTTCTACGTGTTCACAAATACTGGCAGGGGCCTTGCCCCTGATCACCGAGCGCGAGGCCCAACTGGACCTCTTCCGCCGGTTACACCGCTACAACACCGCCCGCTCGCCTTCTCTCACGGCGTCTGCGGCTTGAATGGCACGTCCACCCCGCGCTCCGCGGCCGGCTCGCACCAACTGCTCGGACCACGTTAGGCAAGGTCTCCGGATGGTTTCCCGGGTCCGCGGCGATCCGTCCGATCGTCGCCCCGGGCCGCGAGCGGTACAGCGCGCCGCGTCCGCCTTCGACTGCGGCGGATAGCCGCCGATGACCACCAGATACCCATCCTCGGATCCGCTATCTCGTGTGTCCAGGACCAAGGGACAAGGCCCGGCATCAGAATTTTCTGGCCATACTTCAGGGGTGAGGTTTATTGCCCTCTGTTGTTCCCAAGACTGAAGTGGTCAGCGTGAGACAACAAGTCCATCTATCTGGGTAGTGGCTTAAGGGTTGACAGGTTCAGTTCACGATCAGGTACCGTCTCCACGGCCAAGCCGGGGCTGAGCTGAAATGAAACTGGCGGAAGCGAAACCGAGGGCGCGGTTCGACATGTGCGTGCGACGGCTGTAAAAGCTCGGTCCGGCCACCCGTTCACGCAGCTCCTATTCACCCCCCGGGTGACCCTGATTGAAAGGATAATTACTCCCCTCACCCTTGCCCTGTAGGCTGACGTCGTGCCCAGAAGGCACCTACAGAGGGATTCCAGAATGGACCTCGAAGAGAATCTCTTCGAACTCAGGACAAGTTGTCACCGTCACCGCGGAGAAGGTTTACCCCCTTCCTTCTCCATGGCGGAGTCCGCCCCAGGTGACCATCGCACCCTACGGGAAACTGCTGATGTTCAGTTCCCGCGATTACCTGCTGCCCCCCGGCGCCCGGCCCTCGCGCAGGGAGCCGTTCGAGCGGTCGCGCCGGAGCAGACTGATGCGTTGGAGTTATCCCGGGCCTGCCGCAGCCGTATCCCCCGCCGCATCATGCCGGACCGGCGTGATCTCTTCAGCGAGTCGCCGGGGGCATCGACGGGAAGGACTTACCGCCGCGCCCCGGTCGAACCGGCAGCCAGGCGACGGAGGTATCGAGGTTGACTCGTGATGTCGTCCAGTTCTGTCGGGAGTTGTTCATCAACCGGGTGGCGGTGCGGCTGATGGCCGTTGCCGAGTCCGGTTACCAGGGCGACGCTTCCCGCCAGATGTGGCGGGTGCTGTTTCTGCGTGGCATCGGCGGCGCCCGTGGGGGTGCCGCGTGAATGGAGTCCTCGGACATTCTTCCTCATGCTTGGGAGAAGCAGGTGGGAGGCAGGACGTGGATGAACCGCGGGCAGCGAAACTCACCGATCGGGAGTTGGACGTACTCCGCCTGCTGGCCGCAGGGTTGAGCAACCGGCTGATCGCCCGAAAACTCGACATCTCCGACAAGACCGTGAAGAACCATCTCAGCAGTATCTATCTGAAGATCGGTGCCACCCACCGCACCCAGGCCGCCCTCTACGCTCGCCACATAGGCCTGACCGAACCCGGGGAGGCGGCTCCGTCCGCTCCGGCGTTCGCTTCCGGCCCGGAGAGAGACGTGCCGCACGCCGGCTCCGCCCTCACCGCACGCGAGCGGGGCGTACTCCGCCTGCTGGCCGCAGGGTTGAGCAACCGGCTGATCGCCCGAAAACTCGACATCTCCGAGAAGACCGTGAAGAACCATCTCAGCAGTATCTATCTGAAGATCGGTGCCACCCACCGCACCCAGGCCGCTCTCTACGCCCAATACGCAGGCCTCGCCCCCTGAACCTCCCGCGGTTGGACCCTTCCCCGAGGGCATCCCTCCCGTACGGGGGAGTCGGAGCGCGCCGTGCGGAGAGGGGCCTCCCGCTTCCGCACGGCGCGCTTGCCCGAGGGGACACCGAACCGCTCGGCGGCCCCCGGTCTCGGCCTGGCACTCCGATCACGAGGCGTGGCCTCCCCGGCCCGGACCTGGTTGCCCTGCCGAGTCCAACGAGACCGTCACCGCCCGGAGCACGGCCCTCGCACACACCGACCGCCCCGCCGGGTTGTGCCTGACGAGGCAGGGCCTGCCGCCCTGGACCGCCGCCCTCCTCGCACCGCTCCGCCTTCCGGGACGCGAGGTCGGCGGGAGTGCGCGGACTGCGGTGGGAGCCTCACCCCCGCCAGTCGCCCGCGATCTTCAGCAGACGGTCGTTCTCCTCGGGGGTGCCGATGGTGATCCGCACCCCCTCTTCACCGAAGGGACGCACCATGACTCCCGCCGCCCCGCACGCGTCGGCGAAGGCCGGTGTGTGCGAACCGAGGCGCAGCCAGACGAAGTTGGCCTGGCTGTCGGGAACGCTCCAGCCCGCGGTCCGCAGAGCGCGGGTGACCCGGGCGCGCTCGGCCACCAGGGTCCGTACCCGCTCCAGCAGTTCGGGTTCCGCGTCCAGCGAGGCCCGCGCTGCGGCCTGGGCGAGTCCGCTGACGCCGAACGGAACGGTGCAAGCCCGCAGCGCGGCCGCGACCGGCGGATGCGCGACCGCGTAGCCGACGCGCAGTCGCGCCAGTCCGTACGCCTTGGAGAAGGTGCGCAACACGGCGACGTTGGGACGGTCGCGGTACAACTCGATGCCGTCGGGCACGTCGGTGTCGTCGACAAACTCTCGGTACGCCTCGTCGAGCACCACGAGAAGGTGGCCCGGCACCCGGTCGAGGAAGCGCTCGACCTCACCGCGGCGCACAGCCGTACCGGTCGGGTTGTTGGGGTTGCATACGATGATCACGCGCGTGCGCTCCGTCACCGCGTCGGCCATGACCTCCAGGTCATGCCGCTCGTCACGGAGCGGAACCCGCACAGGAGTTGCCCCAGTGGCCCAGACGAGCCTCGGGTATGCCTCGAACGAGCGCCAGGCGAACAGCACTTCGTCCCCCACGCCGGCCGCGGCGCACAACAGGTCCTTGATGACCCCGAGGGATCCGGTGCCGGGCACGAGGTGCTCCGGGGGTACCGCGAGGGCCGCAGCCAGTTCAGTGACCAGTTCACCGCTCCGCGAGTCGGGATAGCGGTTGACGCGCCCCAATTCCTCGCGCAGCGCGGCGACGACCGACGGCAGCGGAGGGTAGGGGTTCTCGTTCGACGACAACTTGTCCACGAGGTCACTGGGCGCCGTCCGACCGGGGACGTAGTGAGGCAACCCGGCGACATCGACACGCAGCCGGGGGACAGGTGCAGGGGGCATCGAGGGAAACTTCCTGAAGGGGGAGAGGGTACGGGCATGCGCGTGTCGTTCATCCGGGGTTCCGGGGGCCGTGCGCCGCGACGGGGCGCGCGGGCGCGAGATCCAGCCCGCGCGCCGGCACCTCCGCCGTGGTCGGCAGCGCGTCCCGCCGACCCTGTTGGGTCCGGCGGTCCGCTGCGCCGCACCGTTGCGGCGCAGTGGACCGCCGGGTCTGCCGCGGGCAGGGTCAGCCGACGGCCACTGCGGGCGTGCTCTCCTCCTCGACGGCCGTGGTCCGTACCCCAGCCCTGGTGAACTCCTCCATGAAGCTGGGAAAGGACAGCCGGACGTCTTCGTAGCCCGAGAACCGGTTGGCCGACTGCATGCGCAGGCCGGCCACGAACAGCGACATGAAGATGCGATGGTCGCCCCAACTGGAGAGCATCACTCCGCCGGGGTACGTCCGCGCGCCGCGGACCTCGAAGCCGTCGCAGACCCCGTCGTCGTACAGCACCTCGATGTCCACGCCGGCGCGCGTCAGCTCGGCGGCCATGGCCTCGATGCGCGACGCCTTGTGGAAGCGCGTGAGGCGCCCGCCGGTCACCCGCAGGCTGCCCTGCACGTATGCCCCGAGGGCGGCCAGCGTGGGCACGATGTTGGGGCAGTCCCGCACATCCACCTCGAAGTCGCCGCACAGACTGCCCGGCGGATTGTCGACGGTCAGCGACAGGGTGGCCCGGTCGAAGGTGACGCTCACCCCGAGCTGCTCCAGGATCGGGACGATCGCGAACTCGCCCTGCATGCTGTCGCCGTAGACGTTGGTCAGGACGGTCCGGCCCGGGAAGAGCGCGGCGGCGGCCAGCAGGTACGAGGCCGAGGTGTAGTCCTCGTGCGTGGTGACGTCCTGTGCCTGGTAGGTGGAGGGCTCCACCTGGTAGCGACGCATGTCCTCCGACGCGGAGACCTTGATGCCCGCGCCGGTCAGGCTCGCCAGCGTCTGCCGGATGTACGACTGGGAGAAGACCTCGCCGTCCACCTCGATCTCCACCGGGCCGTCGGCCAGCGGCGCGGCGAACAGAATGGCGGTGATGAACTGCGAGCTGATGTCACCCGGCAGCCGGCAGGTCCCACCCTTCAGGCCGCGTCCCCAGTTGACGACCGGGGCCGAGCTCTCGCTGACGATCGACTCGATGTCCGCGCCGAGTTCGCGCAGCGCCACCAGCAGGGGCTCCATCACACGGCTGCGCAGCGTCGCGTCGCCCGTCACCACGACCGGCGACGGCAGTACGGACGCCAGCGCCGTCACGACGCGGAACACCAGCCCCGAGCCGCGGGACTGGATGACGCGGCGGATGTGCGGGAGCGACCCTCCGATGCCCTGGATCTCCAGGAATCCGTCATGCTCGGTGATCTTGGCACCGAAGGCACGGCAAGCGTTCTTCATGGTCTCCGTCTCGTCGCAACGGAGGTCGTTGTAAACGCGGGAGGTGCCCTCGGCCAGTGTGCCGGTCAGAATTGCCCGTTGCGTCTCCGGTTTCGAAGAAGGGACGCGGAAAGTTCCGGAAAATGTATCGACCGGATCGACCTTCAGCAGCATGCTCCTGTCTCCTCTTTCCCATCGTTAGCCGTCTGATACCTTGCAAGCGATTTCGCTTTGACGTCCGGGGCCGACGATATCCGCGGAGAAAGAACATGCCATCCCACCGCTTGGCGTTTGAATGTCGGGCGGCAGTTCGGAAAATCTCCTGGCGCGCACGACAGCCCTACTTTCGGCGGTGGGGGCGCGATAAGAATTCTGTGTCCCGTCGAGCGCGTGGGCAATAGGCCCATCCGCCCATGGTGTTTTCGGCACAAGATGACCCAGACCCCCCGTTACCGCCGGGGGGTGTTGCCACGTCGGCGGACCTGGGACGCCCCTGGTCGGGGTCGTCGGGACTCACAGGCGCTCGTGTGGTGAGATGCCCTTGAATCGAAGTGCCGTGTCCCGCCACCCTGACCACGGTGCGGGCCCGGTGCGGCTGGGCCGGCTTCACCTGTCGGCCTTACGGAGGACACACCTGGGGCTGCCGCGACATGACCTTTCAGGGCACGGTGTGTGCGGGCGATGCTCAGGACGCCTGCCCGGCACCGGTGTGCTCGCGCCGTACGGCCGAACTCCCGCACGCGGCCGTGCCACCGTTGTTCTGCTCGCTCGCCCGACCTCAACTCGTCGAGCCGGTGCGGGGGCCAGGTCACACGGCGCCGGCCCCTGCTCGCGTCGCCCTCGTCCGCGTGGACCACTGCTCTTCGTCCTGGTCAGGCGGGTGCGAATGGCTCGGCAGCCGGTGCGCGCGTGCCATCGCACCGGCAACGCCGGAGGCGCTGGGACCTAGGTCCTATTCTGACCAGGCCGGTCCCATGCGAGGCTGTGGCAGCGCGATCAGCACGTTGGAGGCCGTTCCCGGGGATCCAGGTCCGGGCTCGTTATTCGGTTTCGAAAGGCCCGCCGCCACCGCCGCTGTCAACCGGTTCCCCCCTGGCAGGGCACGTCCATGCTTCCTGTGAACAGTGAGGACGACATCCATGTCCGGCGCGATCCTGTTCTTGACCCGCTGGCCCCTGTACGAGGACGAGCGGCGATGGGAGAACCGCCTCGCCGCTCCCGAGTCGGTCTTCGCCCCGGAGACCGACCGCGTCACGTACGTCTGTGACGAGGGGGGGCGCAGCGGAGTTCCCGCCACCGCCGAACGGGTCCACTTCGTAACGGACTTCGGCGACGTGGACGGCGTGCTGGAGCTCGTCGACACCATCGTTCGCGACGAAGGCCCCTTCGACCACGTCATCGGCTTCTCCGAATTGCTCCTCGACCTCGCGGCGACCCTGCGCGAGAGGTACGGCATCCCGGGCACCAGCCCCGAGGAGATCTCCCGGTTCTGCGACAAGACCGTCATGAAGGAGAGGGTGTCGCGGGCCGGGCTCCGGGTGCCGCGCTGGGCCTCCTGCCGTACCGAGGACCACATGCTCGCGGTCGCCGAGGAGTTCGGCTACCCGGTGATCGTCAAGCCGGTGCGGGGGGCGTCCAGCCAGGGTGTGCGCCAGATCGCCTCGGCCGAGGAGCTGCGGGCCCTGTGCGCCGAACGGAGCCTGCACGACTTGGAGATCGAGGAGTTCGTGCGGGGCGAGATCCTGCATGTCGACGGTGTCCTGGACGCCGCGGGCAAACCGCTGTTCCTGTGCACCTCGCGCTACGTCTCCACCTGCCTGGACTTCGAGGTCCTGGGCACACCGCTCGGCTCCGTCCTCCAGACGGACCCCGTCGTGCGCGGCCGCTGCGAGGACTTCGCCGTGCGCTGCCTGACCGCGCTCGGCCTGCGTAGCTCCGCCTTCCACCTCGAACTCTTCGACACTGGCGACGAACTGGTGTTCCTGGAGGTCGGAGCCCGGGTGCCGGGCGCCGACGTGTCGTACGTCATCAACGACGTCCACGGCGTGAATCTCTTCCGGCTGTGGGTCGACGTGCTGCTCGGCCGGCCGGTGGACCCACCCGCCCCCGACCCGGAGCAGAGCGGCGGTTGGCTGATCGTCAAAGGCCCCGGGCCGCTGCCCCAGCAGGTCACCTCCGCCACCTCGCTCCTGGGGCGCATTCCCTACCTGTACAGAGAGTTGGTGCCGCGGCCGGGGGAGGTTCTGGTCTCCCAGCCCGGCGCGTACGCCACGCTCCAAGGCGGCCGCTTCCTCTTCCGGGGCGGCGCCCAGGAGCAGATCGAGGACGCCGTTCGCCAGGCACGTGAGCAGTATCGCCTGACGACCGAGCCCGTCCCGTAGACAGCCCGAACCATCTCGTACCACCAGCAATGGAACCGTCGAGTCCGTGGAGGAAAACGTGGATCAGTTGAGCCATGCGGAGCTGGTCGACAAGAACTTCGTGTTGTTCGCCGAGGGGTGCTTCGGACTCTTCACGAGCAAGATCGCCGCCTCACTGATCCGCTACAACGGGGACCGCTGCGTCGCCGTGATCGACAGCCGTAAGGGCGGCCAGACCGTTCAGGACGTCCTCGGCTACGGCGGCGCCATCCCGATCGTCAGCCGCGTCGAGCACGCTCTGCACCTACGCCCCGAGGTCATGGTCATCGGCAAGGGCCTGCACTCGGCCAACCTGCCCTCTGCCTGGAAGCCGCACCTCCTCGCTGCTGTCCAGAACGGCCTGCACCTGATCAACTCGATCCATTACCGCCTCACGGACGACCCGGACATCGCCCGTGCCGTCCGTGAAAAGGGCATCACCGTCTGGGAGACCAAGGACGCCCCGCCGGTGGAGCTCAACAAGGCCCGCGTCCTGGACCTTGACACCTGGGTCATCCACACGTGCGGCAGTGACTCCAACATCGGCAAGAAGACCGCCGCCCTGCAGATCTGGAACGAGGCCAACCGCAGCGGCATCCGTGCCGGTTTCGCCGCAACCGGCCAGAGCGGCATGCTGATCTCCGGCCATGGCATCGCGGTCGACGGTGTGCCCGGCGACTTCATGGCCGGCGCTGTCGAACAGGTCGTCCTGGAAGCAGCCGCCGGCAACGAATGGGTCGTCGTCGAGGGGCAGGGTTCCCTCAACCACATCGGGTTCAGCGGTGTCGCCCTCGCCATCCTGCACGGCGCCCTGCCGCACGCCCTGGTCTTCTGCCACCGTCTCGGCGCCGAGCACACCAAGGTCTGGGAGACGCCCATTATCCCCATTCCCGAACTCATCCGCATGAACGAGGAGCTCTCGGTCTTCGAACGGCCCGCCAAGGTCGCCGCCGTCAGCGTCAACAGCTTCGGGTTCTCCGAGGAGGACTACCGCCGCGAGGCCGAGAAGCTGGAGGCCGACACCGGCCTGCCTGTCGTCGACCCGGTCCGCGAGGGCGGCGCCGCCAGGCTCGTGGAGATCCTGCGCGCCCACCAGCGCGAGACCGCGGACCGGCTGTCGGGCGGCCGGCGCTGAGTGCGGCCCCGGAACCTCGAGGAGATGCACAGATGAAGAAAGCGATCCTGCTCCTCATGCACCAGGGCAAGTCGTACACCGAGGAGGTCGCCGCGGCGACCGCCGGGCTCGGCCTGACCTTGGTCGCCCTCAGCTCCCGGCCGGAGACGCCGGGAGCCCTGGAGGCGAGCCGCCGTCATGTGGCGCAGTGTGTGGTCACCGAGGAACCCGTGCTGTGCTCCGGCGACCTCGACAAGGCCGTGCGCGAACTCGCCGACCAGGGTTACCGGGTCGAGGCCGCCCTCGCCTCCTTCGAAGGCTACCGGCTGCTGATGGCGGAGCTCAACGACCGGCTCGGCGCGCGCGACTCCGCCGAAGGCGCCTTGCGTCTCTGCCTCGACAAGTACGAACTGCGCCACCACCTCTTCGCCGAGGGACTGAGCGAGGTCCGGCTCCACCGGCTCGCCCCCGGCGTGACGCCCGAACTCGACCCATCCGCCCGCTGGTTCGTCAAACCGGTGCGTGGTGCCTCGTCTTTCGGGACCTTTGTTCTGAACGACGTCGGCGACCTGGCCGACCTGCCCGCCATCCAGGAGCAGATGCGTGCCGACCGGCGCATGAAGGCGATCTTCATGGACCGGTACGACTTCCTCGTCGAGGAGTACGTCGAGGGTCCGGAATTCAGTTTCGAGACGCTCGTCCTCGACGGCCGGGTCCACCACCTGTGCGTCCACGAGAAGGCCCGCGTGGAACGCCTGGCGCGAACCACTCTGGAGGGGATGTCGGTCAGCCCGCCCGTGAGCCTCGACCCCGAACTCGTCCTGGAAGGCGCCGACTACGTCACTTGCTGCCTCGAATCGCTGGCGCGGCAGGGGCTGACCGCCGGTGTCTTCCACATCGAGGTCAAGTACTGGGAGTCGAGGAAGCGCTGGGAGATCATCGAGATCAACCCCCGGATGGGCGGCAGCCTCATCAACGCCAGCGTGGAGACCGTCACCGGGTACTCCCTCCTCGACCTGTGGACCGAGACCTTGCTGCTGCCCGATGCCGAGCGGGACGCCTTCCACGACCGGCTCACCCGCGCCTCCCAGCTGGAGGCCCTGCGCACCGGCGCGCCCACCCGGGCGGCCGTGTTCCTCAGCAAGTACGGAGAGAAGGGGCGGACCGTCGACACGATCCGCTTCGAGCCGCCCACCCGCCCGCCGCGGATCCTGCGCGTCCACGTGGCGGAAGGTACCGAACTCGACGCGTCCGACCGGGGAATCTGCTTGATGGACGCCCTGTGGGACGTGGCGGCCGACGACCTCGACGCCGAGACCGCCTTTCTCGACCGACATGCGACGGAGCATTTCCATGTCCGCTACCGCTGACCCGCGAGCGGCACCGAACTTCGCCCCTTCCGTGAACGTCCGTCCGCGAACCCTCTTATGAAGGAGAGTGCGATGAACCGCGTGCAGAACACCGGGATCGACTACCCGAAGCCGTTCTACAACGAGGAGCAGAGCCGTCTGAAGAAGGCCGAACTCGACCGCTACATGGACAAGAAAATGGCGGAGTGGAAGGCCACCGTCCCCTTCGCGTCCCACCTGACCGAACCCAAGCTCCACGAGGCGTACTACCGTCGCACACTCATCGAGCACGTGTGGCGCATCCGCCTCTCCCGGGTCAGCCAGACCAAGGCCATCTACAAGATCGCCCAGATCGCGCCCAGGGCCGCCCGCGACTACGCGCAGTACCAGGCCGACGAGATGCTCCACGACAAGCTGTACGTCGGCGACGCCGCGGCCGCCGGTGTCACCGAGGAAGAGATCCTCGCCACCGAACCGTACCTCTCCACCCGCCTTTTCGAGGGCTTCTTCTACTACGCTCTCGAGCACGAGTCGGCCCTCGCCCCGGTCGTCTCCAACTACCTGGTGGAATACACCCAGGTCAAGCTCCAGCCGGCCATCGTCGAGAACCTCCAGTCGCGGCTCGGCAAGGAGAAGGTCAAGGGGCAGGCCGCCCACCTCCACGTCGACACCACCGAAGACCACTCCCAGGAGATGTGGGACATCCTCCACCAGCTGATCTTCAGCGAGGAGGACTTCCAGAAGGTGTTCAAGTACATCGACGACGTCCAGGAGATCCTCGCGATGTTCTTCCGGGAGATCTACGAGGACACCGTCAGCAAGCACAAGGAGACCGCGGACGTCTGAGGGGGAACCGGTCGAGAGTCGTACGGGGACGTTCCGTGTCCCCGCCCCGGAGCCGGGGACACGGCGGGCGGTCCGGGCGATTCCCCGGGCCGGAGGAGGCCCCCGGGCCCCCGGCCCGTACGGGAACCGGCCCCGGCGCCGTGCGGTGGCGCCTTTGCACCATCGCGGGACCGCCGGCGGTCGTCGCCCGGCGGCCCCGTACGGTCCCACTCCACCGCACCCCGCCCACCGGGGCACAGAGACGTCTCACATGCCTGCGAAGGCAAGCCGGAACCACGAGACCGGCTGACGAGGAGGTGAGGGTGTGCCGCTCGTTGAGGGGCTGCCGGGACCGGGGGCGGTGGTGGAGCCGTCCGGTCCCGCGATGGAAGAGGTGCCGCTGAGCCTGCGTATGCCCGTGCCTGCGCCGTCGCCGGTCGTGGATGTCGGCTCCGGGCGAGGCGTGAGCAGCCGCGAAGGCGTACCGGTGGCCTGCATCGGCCTGACGGTGGTGCAGGATGGAGAGGCGTCCGAAGGGCCGCCTCTTGCCCGAGGTGCGAGTGACGGGGGCCGAGCCGGTACAGGCCCTCGGCACACGGGCGCCGGCGGAGCGTTCACGGTCGTCGCCGGTCGCGGCGAGCCCTCCGGCACCGAGCCGGACACTCATGCCAGGGACGCCGAAAGCGTCCAGATCGACCGGGCGGTACTCGCGCGGCGGCGAACGGACCCGGTGGCCGATCCGCCGGTGGACCGGACCGCGTGCTGCTGGGCGCGGTCCGGGACCGTGAGTGTGGCGGCTGCGCCGGGACGACACTCGCGGCCCCCAGGGGGCGCCCCGCGGCGGCCTCCCACCACGATGTCAACACCGCGCACCGGCAGTGGGTTTCGCGGGGGCCCGAAGACACCGGGCGCCACCGTTCTCTCCGGTGGCCTCATGAGCCGGGAAGCAACAGGAATCGGCCCGGCGCCCCCGTGACCAGCGCGAGCCCCATGACAACACCAGTCCGGCCGGTCCCCGAGGGGACGCGCCGGAACCACGCACTCGAGGATGAGGAACCCCGCGCATGTCCGCACCCGACACAGCCGCGCTCGTCAAGGAATACCGCGAGAACGGCTTCGCGGTCTCCGAGCGTCTCTTCGATTCGAGCGAAGTCGCCGAACTCAACACCGCCATCACGGAGATCCTGAACGTCGCCGACATCGCCTCTGTCGCCGAAGTCGAGCCGGGCGACAACGGCATGGCCCGCCGGATCTGGTCGCCCACCAAACAGCACTCCGCGTTCGAGCAGGCCGCAGCTCACCCGAAACTGCTCGACCATGTCGAGGCACTCATCGGCCCCGACATCCTGTTCCACTACAGCAAGCTCCACCTCAAGGCCCCGCAGGTGGGCAGTGTCGTGCAGTGGCACCAGGACTTCGCCTACTACCCCCACACCAACACCGACCTGGTGACGGCTCTGGTCTACCTCGACGACACCACCATCGAGAACTCCGCCCTCCAGGCCATCCCCGGCTCTCACCAGCGCGGTCTCGCCGACCACTACGCCGACGGCTTCTTCCGCGGCAAGGTAGCGGGCGCCGACGCCCCCGACCCGGAGCTCGCCGTGCCCATCGAGGCTCCTGCGGGCAGCGTGGTCTTCATCCACCCCCTGCTCCTGCACTACTCCTCCCCGAACCGTTCCGACCGGTACCGCCGCGCCTTCCTGCCGGCCTACCGGGCGGCAGACGCCTACCCGATCCACTTCGGCTCGCACGCCGGTCACAACGAGCCCGGAGTGAAACTGCTCCGCGGCAACGTGTCGGACACAGCGCGTGTGGAAGCCGGGGCGTGGCGTCTGCCGCTCGCGGAGCGTCCCTTCGGCTCGCTCTTCCAGCTCCAGGAGGGCGCTGACAGGACCGCGACCACGGGGTACGCCACGTTGGAGGAGGCGGAGTGACAGCCTCGTAGACACGCCGACCGTGACGGTCGTCCGCGCCTGCCTGGGGGCGGCGCGGGCGGCAGCCCCGCGGCCGCCGCCCGGGAGGACGACGCGGCGCCGCGGTACAGGGCAGCTCGCACACCGTGTACGCACGTCACACCGACGACACGTCGGCCTCCGAGGGGGTACCCGTAACGGCTCCGACCGCCCCCGCACACACGCCATCGGGCGACCGCAGAACGACGCCGACGCGCACGACACGCCCTCGTACAGCCCGGGTCGAGACGTCGCCGGTACGCGGGCGGACAGCAGGGACCCGCATACCCGCCGCGCCGTCCTACGGCTTGAGCGCGGTGGTGAGGAAGTCCAGCACGAGGGGGCTGGCGTGGGTGCGGCACTCCTCGAAGTAGGCGTGCCGGCCATCGGGGATCAGGTGCAGCCGGGCGCCGGGGATGCGGTCGGCGAGCAGGGGCGCGTTGGCGCTGGGGTTGAGCAGGTCGTCGGTTCCGTGGACGACCAGGGTGGGTGCGCTGATGTCCGGCAGGAGATCCCAGGCGTTGTGCCGGTTGCTCGCCGTGAGGTGGTGGCGCCGGGCGTGGGCCGGCATACGCGGGTCGCCGAGGGTGTGGTGCGGACCGGGATGGGAGGCGAGCCATCGCGGGGTGTACATCAGCTCCAGCAGGGCCTGCCGGGCGGCTTCGGGCTGAGGCTGGGTCAGGGCCTTGCGAACGTCGTTGCCGCGTTCGACTCCGTGCGGGCCGCCGGGTGAGGTGCAGCCGAGAACCAGGGCGCCCACCCGGTGGGGGTGGCGGGCCGCGATCTGCTGGGCCACTCGTCCGCCCATCGACGTGCCGTACACGTCCGCACGGTCGACCCCGAGTTCGTCGAGGATCGCGATGACGTCGCGGGCGAACAGTTCGGTGCTGTACGGGGCGTCGGGCTTGTCGCTGTCGCCGGTGCCGCGGTAGTCGAGCGTGAGGGTGCTGCGAGCGGAGTGGAAGTCGGCGCGCACCGCGTCCCACCAATGGTGGTTGTTGGCCTGGCCGGCCAGCAGGACCAGTGGCGCCCCGTTTCCCTGGAGTTGGTAGGCGACGCGGGTTCCGTCCGGTGTCATGACGTACGTCATCGGCTTCCTCGCTCCCGTGCCGTCGGGCGGAGTGCCCGCGTGGCCCCGGACCCGAGCGTACGGCGAAGCCGGGGCCGTCGTTGCGTCGTACTCCGTCGCCACCGGTCATGACTCCACCGGTCGTACCGGGCCACCTCAGGGCGGCCCGTGCGCGGGGCGGCCGATGCCCCGGGCGGTCCGGCGCCGGGAAGGAGCACCGTACCGGCCCTCAGACATCCGCCACCACCACGGCGCCCAGCCCCATCAGGACGATGCCGGTGGCCACGTTGAGTCCCCGCAGGACGGTCGGCCGCGACACCAGGTCGCGCCCTCGGCTGACGGCCCAGGTGAGCAACATGTACCAGGAGGCGCTGACGAGCGCCCACAGGGCGCCCAGGGCGACGGTCGACAGGAACACCGGCCCTTTCGCGGTCACGAACTGCGGCAGCACCGAGACGGCGAACACGCCCGCCTTGGGGTTGCCGAGATTGGTACTCAGGCCGACGAGGTAACCGCTCGCGAAGCCCGTGCGGCGCGTGTCCTCCGAGGGCGTGGCGGTCGAGGGGGCGGTGAGCGAGGTGCGTAGTGTCTTCACCCCGAGGTAGATGAGCACGATGCCGCCCGCGATCCGCAGTGCCGCGTACGCGGTGGGGCTGGCCAGCAGGATGGCGGACAGCCCGGCCGCGGCGGCCGTGGACCACAGCAGAAAGCCGCTGGCGTTACCCGCGAGTGTGCCCTGGAGCGTACGCTGACCGCCCTCCAGAACCTGCCGGATCATCAGGGCTGCACTCGCGCCTGGCAGCATCGCCAGCAGCAAGGTGGTGGCAATGAAAACGGGCACATGTGTGGGCATGGGAGAAGAACCCCTTTCGGGGACTGCAGCCGATGGGTGTAACTCCAGGCTTCCCGTCCCGCACCCCTAAGAGAAGTTAAAAAAGGAGGGTACAGCGTTAGGATTAGTGAATGGTGGTGGATCCGGGCCAGCTGCGGCTTCTCGCGTTGATAGAGCGTCACGGCTCCCTGACGGCGGCGGCTCACGCGGTCCAACTCACGCCCGCCGCGGTCACCCAGCAGGTGGCCAAAGCCGAACGTGACTGGCAGGTGCCCCTGGTCATCCGTGGTCCCCGCGGAGCGACGCTCACCGCGGCCGGCGCCCTGCTCGCCTCCCACGGCCTGACGGTGGAGGAGGCATCGGACAGAGCCGAGGCGGAACTGGCCGCACTGCTCGGCCACCTCTCGCTCCGTCTGCGGATCGGGACGTTCCAGGCGGCCGCCCTGCACCTGCTGCCACCGGCCCTGACGACACTGCGACACCGCCATCCGGACGCCGACGTCTCCGTCATAGACGTGGTGTCGGGACGCGGAGCGGACGAGATCGGCGCGGGCCGCCTGGACGTGGCCATAGTCGCGTCCTGGGGCACGCCGCTCGTGCCGCCCCCACATGTACGGGCCCACTCACTCCTGTTGGACCCGATGGTCGTGGTGCTCCCCGACGACCATCCACTGGCCACCTCGCAGCCCGCGGACACCGAACTTCACCTGGAACAGCTGCGCGACGAGTCCTGGGTCTCCATCGTGGGCGGCCATGCCGCCCGCCAACAGTTCCACGACGCCGCCCGCGAGTCCGGTTTCACACCCACTGTGCGGTTCGAGACGGAGTCCTACGACGTCGCCCAGGCCCTCGTCGGCACAGGCATAGCGGTGGCCCTGGTCTCGCGCCTGGCCCTGACGCATGCGCCGGGCACCACCCATCGCGAACTGGCCCACCCCAGGCCCTACCGCCAGCTCTACGCCGTGACCAAGACCGACGCCAGCCTCACACCGCTCGCGGACATGCTCATCGACCTCCTGCGTGATGTCGCCCGCGACATCACCGCCACCTGGGAAGCTCCTCCCCGGGAGGGACAACGCTCAGCCGGCGCACCGCACGGAGCCCCAGTGAGCGATTCGTAAGGGGATGTCCGTTTCTGGTCGAGGTGGGAGCAAGGCTGCCGTCAGGGGTCCCGGCGGCCACTGCTTCCTGGCGGCGCCGGCACGCCGCAGTGCGGGCCGGCCGGGCGAGATCGCCTACCACCTCGGATACACACCGTGGGATGTCCCGGCCGTGATCACCGTCAGCCCGTGGTGGTCGTGGTGGCCGGGTGCGGGATGTCGACCGCTTCGAGTACGGCCGCGAGCAGCTCGGTGGCGGCGGGCGGGATGGCGGGCTCGCCGCTTCCGCCCGGGCGCGGGCAGGGGAAGGTTCCTCACGGGTCCGGACTCCTCGATCGGGAAGAGTCTGGATCAAGGCGTCGTCCGGTGTGCCACCACCGGGTGGTCCCGTACCGTCTCACACGCATCTCACAGGCGACGCGGCGCGAGAGGGGCTGTGAGCGACTGACCACGGAATCTGTGGACGGTACAGACGGGCGGAGACCGCCCAGGACGGCGGGTATGCTCACCTCACGTGACTCCCAAGCCTCGTATCCCCAATGTCCTTGCCGGCCGCTACGCCTCCGCGGAGCTGGCCGTGCTGTGGTCCCCCGAGCAGAAGGTGAAGCTGGAGCGTCAGCTCTGGCTGGCCGTGCTGCGGGCGCAGCGGGACCTCGGGATCGAGGTGCCCGACGCCGCCCTCGCCGATTACGAACGCGTCCTCGACCAGGTCGACCTGGCGTCGATCGCCGAGCGCGAGAAGGTCACCCGGCACGATGTGAAGGCGCGGATCGAGGAGTTCAACGCCCTCGCCGGTCATGAGCAGGTGCACAAGGGCATGACCTCGCGCGACCTGACGGAGAACGTCGAGCAGCTCCAGATCCGGCTCTCCCTGGAGCTGACGCGCGACCGTACGGTGGCGGTGCTGGCCCGGCTCGGAAAGCTGGCGGGCGAGTACGGCGCGCTGGTCATGGCCGGCCGCTCGCACAATGTCGCCGCGCAGGCCACCACCCTCGGCAAGCGGTTCGCGACCGCGGCCGACGAGCTGCTGGTGGCGTACGGCCGGCTGGAGGACCTGCTGGGCCGCTACCCGCTGCGCGGGATCAAGGGCCCGGTCGGCACGGCACAGGACATGCTCGACCTGCTGGGCGGCGACACCGCGAAGCTGGCCGAGCTGGAGCAGCGGATCGCGGGTCATCTCGGCTTCGGGCGGGCGTTCACGTCCGTGGGCCAGGTGTATCCGCGCTCGCTCGACTACGACGTGGTGACCGCGCTGGTGCAGCTCGCCGCCGCGCCGTCCTCCGTCGCGAAGACGATCCGGCTGATGGCCGGGCACGAGCTGGTCACGGAGGGCTTCAAGCCCGGCCAGGTCGGCTCCTCGGCGATGCCGCACAAGATGAACACGCGCTCCTGCGAGCGGGTCAACGGGCTGATGGTGATCCTGCGCGGCTACGCGTCGATGACCGGTGAGCTGGCGGGCGACCAGTGGAACGAGGGCGACGTCTCGTGCTCGGTGGTGCGCCGGGTGGCGCTGCCGGACGCGTTCTTCGCGTTCGACGGGCTGCTGGAGACCTTCCTGACCGTCCTGGACGAGTTCGGCGCGTTCCCCGCGGTGGTGGCGCGCGAGCTGGACCGCTACCTGCCGTTCCTGGCGACGACGAAGGTCCTGATGGGCGCGGTACGGGCCGGGGTCGGCCGGGAGGCGGCGCACGAGGTCATCAAGGAACACGCGGTGGCGTCGGCGCTGGCCATGCGCGAGCAGGGCGCCGAGCGCAACGAACTGCTCGACCGGCTGGCGGCGGACGGACGAATGCCGCTCGACCGGGCGGAGCTGGACGCGCTGATGGCCGACAAGCTCTCCTTCACCGGTGCGGCGGAGGAGCAGATCGCGGCGGTGGTGGGCCGGATCGAGGAGATCCTGAAGCGGCACCCCACGGCGGCGGGCTACACACCGGGCTCCATTCTGTGACGGCTGTGACTGCTGTGACTTCCGTACGATCCGCGTCCGGCCGATGCTGACCGGAGCTTGAAACCACGGGCCCGGGCCCTGAACCGCCCGTGACCACGTCCTGCCCGACGTGGTCACGGGCGGTTCTCGTCCGCCCGTCCGGTCCCCGCCGTTCAGTCCAGGTCGGACATGTCGAGCACGAACCGGTAGCGGACGTCGTTGCGCCGGAGCCGGTCGAGGGCCTCGTTCACGCGCGCCGACGGCAGCAGTTCGATGTCGGCGGTGACGCCGTGCTCGGCGCAGAAGTCCAGCATGGCGGCGGTGGCGGGGACGCCGCCGCTCCCCGCGGAGCTCAGTTTCTTGCGCCCCACGAGCAGGTCCATGGTGTCCACGGTGACGGGGCCGAGGTGCCCGAGGTGGCTGAGCGTGCCGTCCATCGCGACCAGACCCAGGTACGCGCCCACGTCGTGCGGGGCGGAGATGGTGTCGATGAGGACGTCGAACCGGTCGCGGGCCGCCGCCATCTGCTCCGGGTCCGTCGAGACGACGAGCCCGTGGGCGCCGAGCCGGCGGGCGTCGTCGGCCTTGTCCGGTGAGCGGCTGATGACGGAGGTGTCGGCGCCGAGCGCCACGGCCATCTTGACCGCGAGATGGCCGAGACCGCCCAGGCCCGCCACGCCGACCCGGCTTCCGGGCCCCACCCCCAGGGCGTGCAGCGGCTCCCAGACGGTGATCCCGGCGCAGAGCAGCGGCGCCGCGGCGGCCGGGTCCAGCCCGGCGGGCAGCGGGTGGGCGAACCGGTCACGCACGACGTACTCGCGGGAGAACCCCCCCAGCGTGGTCGACCCGTCGTGCCGGTCCACGCCGCCGTAGGTCAGGGTCGGGAAGGTGTGGCAGAAGTTCTCCTGGCCGGCCCGGCACATGGCGCACGTGCCGCACGAATCGACGATGTTGCCCACCGCCACCGGGTCACCGGCGGCGAAGCGGGTGACCTCGGGCCCGGTCGCGATGACCGTGCCCGTGAACTCGTGCCCCGGTACCAGCGGCGGGCGCCCCGCGCCGCCCCGGGCATGGAGGGCGTGCAGATCGGAGTGGCAGACGCCGCAGTAGTCCACGCGGACCGCGAGGTCGTCCGGGCGCAGCTCCCGCCGTTCCAGCGGTGCTCGTCGCAGTGTCGTCGCCTTCGCCGGGCCCTCCGCCTGCCAGCCAACAGTGGTCCTCATGTTTCTCACTCCCCAGACAGACTGTTCGGTCTATTTGACGGTAGGCACAGCAGGGGGCAGAAAGCAAACCAACTGTTCTGTCTGCTACGGTTCCGGTATGAGCGATCGGCCCCTGACCACGCGCGGAGCCGCGACGTACCAGCGCATCCTCGATGTGGCGACCGAGGAGTTCGCCGCGTACGGGATCGCCGGGGCGCGCGTCGAGCGGATCGTGGCCGCGGCACGCACCAACAAGGCGCAGCTGTACGCCTACTTCGGCAGCAAGGAAGGGCTCTTCGACGCCATCTTCCTCAGCTCCCTGGAGCGGATCGTCAACGTCGTCCCGATCGATGCCACCGACCTGGCGGACTGGGCCGTACGCCTCTACGACGAGTACCTCCGCCGCCCCGATCTCATCCGCCTGGCCACCTGGGTACGCCTGGAGCGGCGCCCGGCGGGCCACCTGGTCGAGGGCCCCGACCGTCTCGACGACGGCAAGCTGGGCGCGATCGCCCGGGCGCAGGCCGCCGGCCTGGTGCGCGAGGGCGACCCGTTCGACCTGATGGCGATGGTGATCGCCCTGTCGATGGCCTGGTCACCGGTGAGCAACGTCTACACGGCGACCGCCGAGGAGCCGGCGGAAGTGCACGAGCGGCGTCGCGCCCTGCTGCGCGAGAGCGTCCGGCGCGCGGTGACCGTCGCGTAGCCGCTCATCGCGAGCGTCACACAGCCGCTCACCGCGAGCTTCCCAGCGCGCTGCCGTTCCGGGGGCGGGGCGGCGACACCGGAGCGGCAACAGCCGGAGTGGCAACACGGGGCAGCACCCTTGCCAATTTTGTGGCAAGCGTTGACAAGTTTGCGCAACGGTGACGACCATGCAGCATGTCGTTCACGCACCCTTCTCCGTCGAACCGGTAAACGGAGTACTCCATGGCCCCCACCCTCACCGACGTCGCCAAACGCGCCAACGTCGCCCTGTCCACCGCGTCCCGCGCCTTCAGCGACCCGGACCGGCTCGGACCGCAAACCTTGCGCAAGGTTCTCTCCGTTGCACAAGAACTGGGATACGAACCGAACGGATCGCGGGCCGCCGAGCCCGCCGCCGACGGGGAGACCGCCACGGTGGCCGTGGTGGTCCCCGATATCGCCAACCCCGTGTTCGGTGCCTTCGTGAAGGCCGCCCAGGGTGAGGGGTGGCACCGCAGGCAGACCGTCGTGCTCGCCGACACCGATCTCAACCCGGACCGCGAGCGCGAGGTGATCGCCCATCTGCGGGACCAGGCCGACGGGCTCGTCGTGGTGTCGTCACGGCTGGACGCCGACGAGATCCTCGGCCTCTGCGGCCGTACGCCCGCCGTGCTGGTCAACCGGGAGACGACCGGCGCGGACTGTGTGCTCACCGACGCCGCGCACGGGCTGCGCCAGGCCGTCGACTACCTCGCCGCCCTCGGCCACCGGCGGATCGCGTACGTCCAGGGCATGCAGCGCTCCTGGTCCAACGCCCAGCGCGTCGAGCTGATCCGCACCGAGGCCGAACGGGCCGGTCTGGAGCTGGAGTTGCTGGGGTGGCAGTCCGAGACGGTGGCGGGCGGGACCGCCGCGGCGGCCAGTGTGATGGCCTCCGGGGCGTCCGCGGTGATCACCCACAACGACCTGGTCGCGCTCGGTGTGATCGCGGGTGCCCGCGCGCTGGGGATCGGTGTGCCGGAGGACCTCAGTGTGATCGGGGTCGACGACATCCCGTTCGCGGAGGTGTCCCAGCCCTCCCTCACCAGCATCGCCGTCCCCATGGCGAAGGCGGGTTCCCTCGCCATGGACCTGCTCGGCCAGGTGCTCGCCGGTGACCGCCACACCCCGCGCACACTGCGGCTGCCGACCCAGCTCATCGTCCGCGGTTCGAGCGGCCCGGCCCTCACTCACAGCGGGGCGGCCCGCAGCCACGACGCCCGGCTCCACACCACCGCGGGGCGAGCCACGAAGGACGCCTCATGACACTCACCGTGGTCGTCGCCGAATCCAACCTCCGGCCCCTGCGCGCCGAGTTCGAGGCCGCGCTCCCGGCGGGTACGGCCGTACGCTGGCCCGACCCGCGGGACACCACCGCCGTCGGGACCGCCCTGGCCGACGCCGACGTCCTCGTCTCCGGCCAGTGCACCGCCGCCATGGCCGCCGCGGCTCCCCGGCTGCGTCTGGTGCACGCCGCCGGCGCCGGCACGGAGAAGATCGAGGCCGGCTCCCTCGCCGCCGGTACCGTCGTGGCCAACACCTTCCACCACGAGAACTCCATGGCGGAGTACGCCGTCTCGGCGGCGGTCCTGCTGCGCCGGGGCTTCCTGCGCCAGCACGAGGCGCTGCGCCGCGGGGAGTGGGACTCCCCCGTGTACGACGCCCGCGCGCCCTGGGTGGACAGCCTGGGCGCGGCGACGGTCGGGTTCGTGGGCTTCGGTCATATCGGCGCCCGTAGCTGGGAGTTGTTCCGGGCGTTCGGCGCGCGGGGCGTCGCGGTCACCCGGCGCGGCGACGTCGACGCGGCGGCGCACCGGCTGGAGTGGTCGGGGACGGTGGACGATCTCGGCACCCTGCTGGAGACGTCGGACGTCGTGGTGGTCTCCGCGCCGCTCAGCGCGGCGACGACCGGGCTGATCGGTCCGGCCGAGTTCGCCCGGATGCGCTCCTCGGCCGTCCTGGTCAACGTGGGCCGCGGCCCCGTCGTGGACGAGGACGCCCTGTTCCACGCACTGAGCACCCGGGCCATCGGCGGCGCCGCACTCGACGTCTGGTACCGGTACCCCTCCGACGGCCACTCCGCCGCGCCCGGCACACACCCCTTCGAAACGCTGGACAACGTACTGATGACTCCCCACTCCTCGGGCCTCACCCGCGAGACCTTCGCGCGCAGGGCCGCCGACATCGCCGCCAACATCGGCCGACTCGCCGCAGACGAACAGCTCCACAACGTCGTGGCGGTGGCCCGATGACCAGGACCGACACCATCGCCGCCGTGGACGTGCTCGTCACCAGCCCCGGCCGTAACTTCGTCACCCTCAAGATCACCACGGCGGAGGGGCTCGTGGGCTGGGGCGACGCCACCCTCAACGGGCGTGAGCTGGCCGTCGCCTCGTATCTGCGCGACCATGTCGCTCCGCTCCTCATAGGCCGGGACCCGGCGCGGATCGAGGACACCTGGCAGTACCTGTACCGGGGCGTCTACTGGCGGCGCGGTCCGGTGACGATGACGTCCATCGGCGCGGTGGACCTCGCGCTGTGGGACATCAAGGGCAAGGCCACCGGGCAGCCGGTGTACCAGCTCCTCGGCGGCGCGGTCCGCGACCGCGTCCTCACCTACACCCACGCCTCCGGCTGGGACGTGCCCGAACTGCTCGACGCCATCGACGCACAGCGCGACCGGGGCTTCCTCGCCGTACGGGCGCAGAGCGGTGTGCCGGGTCATGACATGGTGTACGGGGTGACGCGGGGCGGCACCGGGTACGAGCCCGCCGGGCGGGGCGCGGCACCGGTGGAGGAGGTCTGGGACACGGAGTCCTACCTGCGGCACGCCCCCGGCGTCCTCGCGGCGGCCCGCGCGCACGTCGGCCCGGAGCTGAAGCTGCTGCACGACGTGCACCACCGGCTGACGCCCGGCCAGGCGGCCAAACTGGGACAACGGCTGGACGGCGTCGACCTGTTCTGGCTGGAGGACGTCACTCCGGCGGAGAACCAGGAGGTACTGCGGCACGTCCGGCGGCACACCACCGTCCCCCTCGCCATCGGCGAGGTGTTCAACACGGTGTGGGAGTGCCAGTCACTGATCACCGAGCAGCTCATCGACTACGTACGCACGTGTGTCACGCACGCGGGCGGCATCAGCCACCTCCGGCGGATCGCCGCGCTCGCCGAGATCTGGCAGGTCAAGCTCGGCCCGCACGGCCCCTCCGACGTGTCGCCGATCGCGCTCGGCGCCTCCCTCCATGTCGGCCTCTCCACACCGAACTTCGCCATCCAGGAGTACATGGGGTACGAGCCGCTCGTCCACGAGGTGTTCCGGCACGCGTGGAGTTACGAGGACGGACATCTGCACCCCGGGGAGCAGCCCGGTATCGGGATCGAGGTCGACGAGGAGCTGGCCGCCCGATTCCCTTACGAACCGGCCTACTTGCCGATCGCGCGCCGCCGCGACGGCTCGATGACGGACTGGTGACCGGTGATGACCACAGCGCTCCCCCGGCTCGGTGCCGGAACCGTCGCGGCGAAGCCGCCGGCCGAGACCGGCCTCGTCCATCTCGGGCTCGGCAACTTCCACCGCGCCCACCAGGCCGTGCACACGGCCGCCGCGCTGGCGCACACCGAGGGGCCGTGGGGCATCCTCGGGGTGGCGAGCCGGTCGGCCGGGGTGGCCCGGGCCCTGCGGGAGCAGGACATGCGGTACGCGGTCGTGGAGATCTCCCCGGAACACACCGAGGTGACCGTCCCGTCGGTGCACACCGGGGCGCTGGTGGCCGCCGCGCAGCCGGACGAGGTGCTCGACGCACTGGCGGCGCCCGGCACGGCCGTCATCACGATGACGGTCACGGAGCACGGCTACACGTACTCGCCGCGTACCCACGGTCTCGACTTCGACGCCCCCGCCGTACGGTCGGATCTGCGCGGTGACGCGCCACCGCGCACCACCATCGGGCAGATCGTCCGCGGGCTGCAGCGCAGGCAGCGTACGCACGCCGCTCCGGTGACGGTGCTGAGCTGCGACAACCTGGTGGCCAACGGCGCGCAGACCGAGCGCCTGGTGCACGAGTTCACCCAGGCGCTGCCCGCCGCCGAGCGGGACGCGCTGACGCCCTGGCTGGAGAGTTCGGTGACGTTCCCCAGCTCGATGGTGGACCGGATCGTCCCCGCGACGACCGATGCCTACCGGGAGGCGGTCGCCGCCCGGCTCGGGGTGCGCGACGCGGTACCGGTGCCGGCGGAACCGTTCTCCATGTGGGTGATGGAGGACCGGTTCGCCGCCGGGCGGCCGCGCTGGGAGCACGGCGGGGCACTGTTCACGGCGGACGTCGAGCCGTACGAGCTGCTCAAGCTGCGGCTGCTCAACGGCACGCACTCGCTCATCGCGTATCTGGGCGCGCTGGACGGGCGGGCGACGGTTCCGGAGTCGATCGGCCGTCCGTTCGTCGCGGAGGCCGCGCGGGGCGTGCTGCGCGGCGAGTACCTGCCGAGCCTCACCGTGCCCGACGACATCGATCTCGACGCGTATGTCGGGCAGCTCTTCGAACGCTGGGCCAACACGGCGCTGGGCCACCGCACCCAGCAGGTCGGGTCCGACGGCTCGGTGAAGCTCCGCCAGCGGGTGCCGGAACCGGCGCTGCTGCACCTGCGCGCCGGGCGCATGCCGCACCGGCTGGCGCTGACCGTGGCCGCGTACCTGTGCTGCGTCGCCCCGCCCGAGGGGTTCTCGCCCGGTCCGCACGCCGCCGCGATGGTGGATCCGGCGCGCGGGACACTGGCGGCGATCGCGGAGCGCGCGGCCACGGCGCCCGCGGCCTCCGGGGCGGCACGCGCCGCGTTCGTCGAAGCCGTGCTGGACAGCGGGCTGCTCGGCGACGGGCTGACCGAGCACCCGTCGTTCGGCGGCCGGATCGCCGAACTCATCGATGTCATCGTCCGGTTCGGACCGGGCGCGGCGGCCGCCGAGGCCGCGCGCGCCGCGGAGTGCGAGCCGCAGCCGACGGGCTGAGCCCCGCCCGGGGGCCGGCCCCCTTCCCCTTCCACCCTCGTCACCTTCCCCCTCCCCGGGTTTCCCGGTCCCCGCTCACAAGGATGTGAGAGACGTGCGAGACGTCAGAGAAGTGTTCGCTCCCGATTCGACCCGTGCCGCCGTCCTGTACGGCCCGGGCGACCTGCGCGTCGAAGACCGCCCGCTGCGGCCGCTCGGCCCCGACGACGTCCTCGTCACGGTCGACGCCGTCGGTGTCTGCGGCTCGGACATGCACTACTTCACCAGCGGCCGCAACGGCCGGAACGAGCTGCGCCGGCCGACGGTGCTCGGCCACGAGGCGTCCGGCGTCATCAGCGCCAAGGGCTCCGGCGTCGCGCTGGACGTGGGCACCCGGGTGGCGGTGGAGCCGGCCGTGGGCTGCGGCTCGTGCCCGACCTGCCGCTCCGGACGCTACAACCTCTGCCCCGTGGGCACCTGCCTCGGTTCCCCGCCTACCGACGGGACCTTCGCCGAACACATCGTCACCACCGCGCGCGCCGTCCATCCGCTGCCCGACACGATCCCCCTGGAGGTCGGCTCGCTGGTGGAGCCGCTGGCCGTCGCGGTGTGGGCGGTGCGGCGCGCCGGTGTCGAGTTCGGCGACCGTGTGCTGGTCACCGGGGCGGGGCCGATCGGCATCCTCGTCGCGCAGGTGGCGCGTGCCGCGGGGGCGAGCGAGGTGATCGTCACCGATGTCAACGACGCGCGGCTCGCGCAGGCGCTCAAGCTGGGCGCGAGCTCCGTCGTCAACACGGCGGAACAGGAGCTCGAACTGACCGGTGCCGACCGGCTGCTGGAGTGCTCGGCCCATCCGGCCGCGCTCCGGCAGGGGCTCGCGACGCTGCGCCCCGCGGGCCGGGCGATCGTCGTCGGGCAGGCCCCGCCCAGCGTGGACGGGCTGCCGCTGGCACATCTCCAGCGCTGGGAGATCGAACTGTCCACCGCGTTCCGCTCCGCCCACGCCTTCCCCACCGCCATCGCGCTGGTGGCCGAGGGACGGGTCGACCTCGCGGGCGTCCTGACCGGACGGTTCCCGCTCGACCGGGCGGCGGACGCCCTGCGCGCACCGGGGAACGACCCGGCCCACCTCAAGGTCGTCGTACGCCCCGGCGACAGCGCCGCCTGACACACGGACGGGCCCCGCGGCGGCCCCGGGCACCCGCACCACCTCGTACCGCACACCGCGACACACTCCCCCACACCCCCACGCACCCCTTTTGACCAGCTTTGCTCCATCAGTTCCGTTCCGCTCCGGAACTCCGATCCGTTCAAGGAGGCATGGATCATGGATCACACGACACCTGCCGTGACACCCCCGTCCCCGCCGGCGACCCCGTCCGGGGAACCCACGCCGGAACCCGCCGCGGTACGCCGCGCGGCCTGGGCCGGCCTGATCGGCACCGCGCTCGAACAGTACGACTTCGTCATCTACGGGACCGCCTCGGCGCTGATCTTCAGCGAGCTGTTCTTCCCCAACGTCTCCGCGTCCGTGGGCATCCTCGCCAGCTTCAGCACGTACGCGGTCGGCTTCGCCGCCCGGCCGCTCGGCGGGCTCTTCTTCTCCCGGTACGGGGACCGGCTCGGCCGTAAGTGGATCCTGGTCGCGACGCTCCTCCTGATGGGCGGCTCCACGCTCGCCATCGGGCTGTTGCCGACGTACGGACAGGTCGGTCTGCTCGCCCCGATCCTGCTGCTGATCTGCCGCATGGGCCAGGGCTTCGGTGCCGGCGCCGAGCAGTCGGGTGCCGCCGCCCTGCTCACCGAGACAGCCGCCAAGGGGCGCAGGGGCAGGCTGTCGTCGCTGGTCATGACCGGCGCGGCGCTGGGTACGGCCCTCGGTGCCGTCGCCTGGATCCTCGCCCAGCGCCTCTCCGACGAGGCCTTGATGTCCTGGGGCTGGCGGCTGGTCTTCGGATCGAGTCTCGTCGTGACCGTGGCCGCCATGATCATCCGGCGCAAGCTCAACGAGAGCCCCGTCTTCAAGGATCTCAAGGAGCAGCAGTCACAGGAGCAGGAGCGGCGGGAGAAGGCCGCGTCACCGGTGCGGGAGGTCCTCACGCAGGGCCGCAGGCCGATGCTCCTGGTGCTGTTCATGAACTTCGGGATCAGCACGCAGTCCTACACGTACCAGGTCTTCATGGCCTCCTACCTGGTGACGACCGTGGGCGTCCCGAAGGACTTCGTACCGGAGGTGCTGCTGCTCGGCGCCATCTGCGGCGGTATCGCGGCGATCTGTTTCGGCACCCTCTCGGACCGGTTCGGGCGCAGGCCGGTGTACACACTGATCCTGAGCGCCCTGATCCTGCTCCCCGCGCCCACCTTCGTCGCGCTGAACTCGGGGTCCAAGGTCGCGATCACCGTGGCGATCATCGTCGGCTTCATCCTGGCCTGCCAGGGCGCGGTCGGTGTCCAGATGAGCTTCTTCCCCGAGCTGTTCGGGAACCGCTACCGGTACGCGGGGGTCACCCTGGGACGGGAGTTCTCCTCCGTGATCGGCGGCGGGGTCGCCCCGCTGATCTGCACCGCGCTGGTCACCGCGTTCTCCGGCTCGTGGATCCCCGTCGCCGTCTACATGATGCTGGTCACGACCGTGAGCCTCATCGCCACCCGGATGGCACCGGAGACCCGTGACCGCGATCTGACGCTGCCGTACGACAGCACGGATCCACGAGACGTACGCGCCCGGCAGGAGCGGGCGCCGGACCGGTCCGCCGAGCGGATGGAGAAGGTCGGCGACTGACCGCCGCGGCGGACCGCCGGGATCCGGGGCCGTCCCGGGCAGCGTGGTGCACTCCGCACCGCGCTGCCCGTTTCCGCGTCGGGGCACGCCCGCCCGGGCGGCGGCCGGGTCCGCCCGCTCACACTCTCGTGCACACCACTCGCCGGGCCGTCAGGCACCGAGTACGATCCGCCACACACGCGCACGAGCTGGAGGAGGACCGTGGGGCGGCTGACCGGCGGAGATCCGTCCCTGCTGCGGAGGATCAACTCCGCGGTGGTACTGCACACCCTGCGGGACGCGGGCTCGCTCACCCTCACGGACATCACCAGGATCACCGGTCTGTCCCGGCCCACGGTCGAAGGTGTGGTGGAGGGGCTGATCGAGGCCGGGCTGGTCGCCGGGTCGGCCCCGGAGGAGGGCGAGACCCGCAGACAGGGCCGCCCGGCGCGGCGGTTCCGGTTCCGCGCCGAGGCCGGGCATCTGCTGGGTATCGAGATCGGGCCGCACCGGGTGGCGGCCATGGTCGCCGGGCTGGACGGCGAGATCATCGGCGCCGGGTCCCGGGAGGTCTCGGCGAAGGCGGACGCGGACGAGCGGCTGGCGGGCGTCCGCCTGGTCACCGACGAGGTGCTGGCGCGGGCCGGGGTGGCGCGCGATTCGCTCCGGGCGGTGGGGGTGGGCAGCCCGGGCATCGTCGAGGCCGACGGGACGGTACGGCTCGGCACGGCGCTGCCGCAGTGGACGGGGCTGGCGCTCGGCGAACGGCTGCGGTGCTCGTTCAGCTGCCCGGTGCTGGTGGAGAACGACGCCAACGCGGCGGCCGTGGCCGAGCAGTGGAAGGGCGCGGCCACCGACTCCGACGACATCGTCTTCGTCCTGGCCGGGCTCAGCCCCGGCGCGGGCTCACTGATCGGCGGACGGCTGCACCGCGGGTTCGGCGGGGCGGCGGGCGAGATCGGCGCGCTGCATCTGCTGGGACGCGGGGTCACCCCGGAGCGGCTGCTGTCCACGACGGACGAGCCGCTGCATCCGCTGGACGAGCAGGCGGTGGCGCAGGTCTTCGCCGAGGCCCGGCAGGGCGACCCACGCGCCCAGGAGGCCGTCGAGCGGTTCATCCTGCGGCTGGTGCACGACGTGGCGGCGCTGGTGCTCGCGCTCGACCCGGAGCTCGTGGTGATCGGCGGCTGGGCGGCGGGGCTCGACGGCGTACTGGACCCGCTCCGCGACGAACTGGCCCGCTACTGCCTGCGCCCGCCCCGGGTGGCGCTCTCCCTGCTCGGCGAGGCGGCGGTGGCCACGGGCGCGCTGCGGCTGGCCATCGACCATGTGGAGGAGCAGCTCTTCGCGGTGGAGAGCACGGTGACGGCCCGCCGCTAGGGACTTCGCGCGGGGGACGGCAGGCCCTCGGCCGCGACCTGGTTCTCGGCCTCCGCCTCGGCAGGCCCGGCCTGTCGGTACGTGGCTCGACTCGGCCCGGCTCGGCTAGGACGCCCTGCGCTCCTGCGTCTCGTCGCTGATCTCCAGACCGCCGGAGTCCCCGAAGGTGAGCCGGCAGGTGTCCGCCCGGTACGTGGCCACGGAGACCGCGGCGACCCGGCCCGCCACGACGTAGCGCGTGGTGACCACGAGGACGGGAGCGCCGGGGAGGCGGTCCAGCTCCTTGGCGTCGTCGGCGCGGGCCGAGCCCAACTCGACCGCCCGTTCCTGGGAGTCGAGTTCCAGGTGCTGGAGTTCCCGCAGGACGGCGCGGGCGCGCGCGGGGCCCGAGGGGGCGTCGATGGCGGAGAGGCCGGGCACCGAGGACGACGGCACGTAGATCAGCTCGGCGGCCACGGACTGGCCGTGCGTGACGCGGATCCTGCGGACGGTGTGGACCTGATCGCCGTCGTCGGTCTCCAGGAGCCGGGCCACCGCGGCGGGTGCCGCCGCCGGGCCGCAGTCGAGCGGCTGCCAGGCGTCCTCGCCCGCGCCCGGCCAGACCCGCCGGGGCGTGGAGACGTCGACGCCGACGCGCGGCGGGGCGACGGTCGTGCCGACGCCGCGACGGCGCTGGAGGCGGCCCTCCAGCTCCAGTTGTTCGAGCGCCTGCCGCAGGGTGGCGCGGGCGACCCCGAAACGGGCGGCGAGTTCACGCTCGTTGGGCAGCACCTCACCGACCACGAAGTCGGAGTCGAGCGCCTCCGCGAGGACGGTCCTGAGATGCCAGTACTTGGGCTCCGGCACCGTTTCGAGCTGCGTGGTCCCCACCCTGATCCTCCGCAATCGCCGGCCGCCCGGCGGGTTTCCGTGCCCTTGTTTATTAAAGGTTCCTCACTAAAAAGCGACCATAAGACGGCCCCACCCCTTGGTCAAGACCAATGGGCGCGCCGGTCACGGAAGGAAACGGATCTTTTACCCGGTGTGGAGGCCCGCCTTACACGGCGGGCCGGCCCGCGGTGATGCCGCCGAGCTTGTCGGGGTTGCGGATGATGTTCACGCACTGCACCCGGCCGTCCCTGATCTCCAACTGGAGGACGGAATCGGGCTTTCCGCCGTCCAGGGCCAGGACCGCGACGGCGCCGTTGACCTCGGTGAGGGTGAAGTCGTACAGCGCGAGGCCCGCCGAGATCGCGGAGAGGAAGCGGCCGACCTTGTCGGCGCCCTCCAGGACGCGCGGGGGCGCCAGGGCCTTGCCCCCGCTGTCGCCGACCAGCCGGGCGTCGGGGGCGAGCAGGGCGAGAAGCTTCTCCAGGTCGCCGCCGCCGGCCGCCGCGAGGAACCGCTCGGTGAGGTCGCGGCGTTCGGCCGGGTCGACGTCGTAGCGGGGCCTGCGCTCCTCCACGTGGCGGCGGGCCCGGCCCGCGAGCTGCCGTACGGCGGCCTCGCTGCGCTCCAGCGTGGTGGCGATCTCCGCGAACGGGAAGCCGAACGCCTCCCGCAGGACGAACACCGCGCGCTCCAGCGGCGAGAGCGATTCGAGGACGACCAGGACCGCGAGGGAGACGGAGTCGGCGAGCACGGCGCGGTCCGCCGTGTCGGGCACGGTGGGGCCGAAATCGGTGACGACGGGTTCGGGCAGCCAGGGGCCCACGTACGCCTCGCGCCGCGTGTGGGCCAGGCGCAGCCGGTCGATGGCGAGGCGGGTGGTGATCCGTACGAGGTAGGCGCGCGGTTCGCGGATGTCCGCGCGGTCGGCGGCGCTCCAGCGCAGCCACGCCTCCTGCACGACGTCCTCGGCGTCGGCGTACCGGCCGAGCATGCGGTACGCGACCCCCGTCAGCACCGGCCGGTGTGCTTCGAACGCCTCGGTGCTCACGGTGTCGGCTGCCACCCCGCCATCCTACGGTCCGGTTCCCTTACGAGCGCGGGCGGTTGTTCACCCGGGGTTCGCGCGGTGGCCGTCGCCGGGCATTAGGCATGGCAGGACACTCCGGTCACCACGCGACCAGGGTCACCTCTCGCCCAGGAGACGCATCGATGCCGTACGGCCCCCAGAACAGCCAGCTTCCCCCTTCCTCCCCGGCCTCCTCCCCCTCCCCCTCCTCCTCCGGCGCCGCGCGCCACCCCGGCCGGCGCGGTGTGCTGCGCGGTTCGCTCGCCGCCTCCGCCGCGCTGGCGCTGCCCGGCGCGGCCGTACTGGGCGGCGCGGCGCCCGCGCAGGCCCTGTCGGGCCGGCCGCGCGCGGGCTGGGGCGTACAGGCGGGCGACATCACGACCTCCTCCGGGCTGGTGTGGGTACGGTCGGACCGGCCCGCCCGGATGATCGTGGAGACCTCGGCCACCGAGTCGTTCCGCCGCGCGCACCGCGTACGGGGTCCGCTGCTGGGCGCCGGCAGCGACTTCACCGGTACGGTCCCGCTGCGCGGGCTCCCGGCGGGCGAGCAGGTCCACTACCGGGTGACGCTCGCGGACCCCGACGACCCGCGCCGTACCGGCGAACCGGTGTACGGCACGTTCCGTACGGCGCCCGCGAAACGCCGTCAGGACGTGCGCTTCGTCTGGTCGGGCGACATCGCGGGGCAGGGCTGGGGGATCAACCCCGACATCGGCGGCTTCACCGTGTACGAGGAGATGCGCAAGCTCGCCCCGGACTTCTTCCTGTCCAGCGGCGACAACATCTACGCGGACGGGGTGATCGAGCCGAGCGTGACGCTGCCCGACGGCCGTGTCTGGCGCAACGTCACCACCGAGGAGAAGGCGAAGGTCGCCGAGACCCTGGCCGGGTACCGGGGCAACTTCCGCTACAACCTGCTGGACCACAACGTCCGGCGTTTCAACTCCGAGGTGCCCTCCATCACCCAGTGGGACGACCACGAGGTGCGCAACAACTGGTACCCGGGCCAGATCCTGGACGACGCCCGCTACACCGAGAAGAACGTGGACGTGCTGGCCGGCTACGCGAGCCAGGCGTTCCGCGAGTACTTCCCCATCTCGACGCTGCACGCGCGCGGCGCGGACCGGCGGGTGCACCGGGTGATCAACCACGGTCCGCTGCTGGACGTCTTCGTCCTCGACATGCGGACGTACCGCAACGCCAACTCCCCCGGTCGGCAGTCCGACGACACCACCGGCATCCTCGGCGCGGAGCAGCTCCAGTGGCTCAAGCGCGAGCTGTCGCGCTCGCGCGCGGTGTGGAAGGTCATCGCCGCCGACATGCCGATCGGTCTGGTCGTGCCGGACGGTACGGCGAACATCGAGGCGGTCGCGCAGGGCGACCCGGGCGCGCCGCTCGGCCGGGAGCTCCAGGTCGCCGATCTGCTGCGGTACATCAAGCACCGGCGGATCACGGGCACGCTGTGGCTGACGGCGGACGTGCACCACACCTCGGCGCAGCACTACCTGCCGGAGCGGGCCGCCTTCAAGGACTTCGAGCCCTTCTGGGAGTTCGTCACGGGCCCCATCGCGGCAGGTCAGTTCCCGGCCAGTGCGCTGGACGGGACCTTCGGCCCGGACCGGGTCTTCGTCAAGGCGCCGACGGGCTCGAACCTCTCGCCGATGGAGACGCCTCCGCTCTTCGGCGAGGTGGAGATCGACGGCGCCAGTGGGGAGTTGACGGTGCGGCTGCGGGAGCAGGGCGGCACGGTGCTGTTCACGAAGGTGCTCCAGCCGGGCAAGGTCGGCCAGTAGAACCGTTCGGAGAGCGGGGTTTTCCCAGCTCAGGCTGATTGTCAGTGGTCGCGTCTACGGTTTTCCCATGACGCGATCCACGCAGGCTCTGGCCTATTCCCGTCCGTCCGCCCTGGCCCACACCCGGGGCGGACGGCTGCTCGGCCTGGAGACGTCGGGCGGGCTCACTCCGGCCGGCGCCGAGGCGCATCCGCGCTTCTTCTCCGGGTTCCTGTCCGCGCCACGGGCGGCGGCGCGCGGCCTGCTGGCCGTCGCGGACGTGGCGGGGGCGCGGTACCACCAGCGGGTGCCGGGGGCCTCGCTGGACCCGGTGGTGACGGGGAACGGCGACCGGCTGCGCTTCGAGTCGTTCTCCGGCTGCTGCGGGGTGTACGCACGGCTGGATGTGCTGGAGGACGGTCTCGGCGGGGCCGGGACGGGCCATGGCACGACCAATGTGGACGTGAACAATCCGCTGCGCGAGGCGCTGTCCCGGATGACCGGCGACGATCCGCTGCATCTGCGGGTGGGGCCGGACGAGCTGGCGGTCACGACGGTCGGCGGGGCGGTGGTGGAGAAGAAGGTTCCGCTGCCGGACCGCTGGCTGCGGGGGTTCGCCGAGGCGCAGGTGGCCACCGCCGGATTCGATCTGCGGGCGGAGCTGACCGGGGCCGAGGCGGTGCGTTTCCTGCGCTCGCTGCCCCGCGGCGGGGGCAGTGCCTCGCGCGGGGCCCTGTGGGTGGTGCCGGCGGGGCGGACCCTGCGGCCGACGACCCGGCCGGTGCCGGGCGGCGCCTGCCTGCCGGGTCCTGAGCGGCTGGCGGCGTTGCAGCGGGTGCTGCGGGACGCGACGGCGCTGCGGGTGTACGGACCGCCGGTGACGGACGGGGCGGCGGTGTCGAGCGCCTGGGAGGCGGTGCTGCCGGGGATGCGGCTGACGCTCACGCTGTCGCCGGAGGCGGCGCGCGGGTTCTCCGGCGAGGGGGGTGTGCTGGAGGCGCTGGCCACCGAGGAGGCGGCCGGGGACGCCGAGTTGGTGTCGGTGCTGCTGGCGTGGGAGCCGCGGATCGATCCGGCGGAGCTGGCGGCGGAGTCGGGGCTCACGGTGGAGCGGGTGCGGGCCGCGCTGACCCGGCTGGGCACGGCGGGCCGGGTCGGCTACGACGTCGCGGACGCGGCGTACTTCCACCGGGAGCTGCCGTACGACGCGGGGCGCGTGGAGCGGCACAACCCGCGGCTGGTCTCGGCGCGCGCCCTGTTCGCCGAGGGGGCGGTGACGCTGGACGACGGGCCGGCCCGGGCCGCGTCGGACGCGTCCGTCTCCACGGTCGCCTCTGTCTCTTCCGACGCCTCCGTCTCCTCTGTCTCCTCCGTCTCTTCTGTCTCCTCCGTCGCCTCGGGTGAACGCCGGTACCAGGTGCGCGAGTCGGGCGGTGTGCCGAGCTGTACATGCCGGTGGTGGGCCGACCACCGGGGGCGCCGGGGGCCGTGCAAGCACGCGCTCGCCGTCCGGATGGCGCGCCGCGCGGCCGTGGCGGCCACGGGCGGTGCGCGATGAGCGCGCTGCTCGACGCCGTCGGGGCTGGGCGTGTCGCGGCCGTTCCCGGACTGGTGAAGCCGCTCACCGCCGTGGAGCGGAGGGCGGAGCTGGCCGCGCTGAAGGCGCTCCGCGCGGAGCTGCGCGGCTGGGGGTTCCGGCGGTGGCAGGAGCGGGAGAAGGTCGGGTGCGCGCTGGTGGTGGCGGGCGCCGGATGCCTGACGGGCGCGGCGGCCGCGGCGGCCTGGATCGGCGCCCGCGATCTGCGGGTCAGCTCGCCGCTCCCGCACCGGCTGCTGATCGATGTCCTCGCCGACCGTGACCCGGGGTGGCTGGGCGATGTCGCCCACCGGCTCGCGGACCGGCCGTCGACGGCCGCGCTGGACTACCGGCTGATCACGGAGCTGGTGCGCCTGGCGGGATGTCAGGTGCCGACCACGGACGGCTATGTGCACGGCTGGGCGGCGGCGCTGCCCTCGCACGGAGAGCTGCTCCCCGCGCTGCGCGCGGACCCGGACGTACGGATCATGGTGCCGCGGCTGTTCGAGACGGCCGAGCTGTCCGGGCCGCTCGCCTGGCAGAACGATCCGGACGAGGCGCATCACTGGCCTTCGGTGCTCGCCGTCCTCGCGGACGAGGATGTGGTGGAGCGTCGGATGCTGGTGGACGCGACGGTGGCGCGGCTGCTGCGCGGCGGGCGGCCGGGCGCGCTGACGTTCTTCCTGCGTCTGCTGCGCCGGCTGACGCTGACGGCGGAGGAGGAGCTGGACCGTACCGCCGACTGGATCGGCATGGCGGCGGACGGTCCGGTGGCCGTGGCGGGGCACGCCCAGGAGGTGCTGAGCCGGCTCGCGCTCTCCGGGGCGCTGCCCGTACGGAGCCTCGCGGACCTGTCGGCCTCGATGCTGTTCCGGCCGGAGAAGAAGCTGGTGCGGGCGCAGTTGGTGCTGCTGGGCAAGGTGCTGCGTGCCGACGCCGGCGCGGCGGGCGAGCTGCTGCCGGTGGTCGCGGAGGCGTTCGGGCACGAGGACACCGATGTCCAGGAGCGGGCGCTGAAGCTGGTGGCCCGGCATCACGCGGCCCTGGACGCGGACCGGCGTGTCGAGGTGGCGGGGGCGGCGGAGCTGCTGAGTCCGGTCCACCACTCCCGGGCGGGCGAGATCTTCGGTGACGTTCCGTCGGCGGACGCGGCGCCGTACGTGGAGATCCTGCCGCCCGTCCCGGAGCGGGTGGCCCTGGCGCCCGCCCCGGCGGATCTGGCCGAACTGGTCGAGGAAGTGGCGGCGTTGATCGCCTCGCCGGGTGAGATGCCGGCGTTCGAGCGGGCGCTGGACGGCCTGGTCAGACACGCGTACCGGGACCGGGTGGCGCTGGTGGCCGCGCTGCGCCCGGCGCTGGCGGGGTGCTGGTGGCTGGAGGACGAGGACCGCCGGGACCGCGACCAGTGGTTCACGCGGAACATCTGCGACCTGGAGGTGGTGGCCGCCGCGCTGCTCGACCGGCTGTCCACCCGGACGCTGCACGCCTCGTCCAACCGGGGGAAGTCCGGCCGGTCGTGCGCGCACTCCGCGCTCGTCGGGGTGATCGACGCCCGGCTGCGGGAGGCGGCGTATCTGGTGCACGCGAAGCCGCCGCCCTTCCTGCTCGCCACCCCGGGCTGGGAGACGGGCGCGCTCGATGCCGGGGTTCTCGTCGAGCGGCTGCGGGAGTACCGGCGGCTGGGTGCGACGCCGGGGCCGGCCGATTTCGCCCAGGCGCTGCTGCGGGTGGACCGGGGCGGGGATCCGGCGGCGGTGCGCGCGGCGGGGAAGCTCGGCACGCCGGAGGCGGACCGGCTCGTCGCCTGGCTCACGGCGGACGGCGCCCCCGTACCGGCGCTGCGGCCGATGGCGGAGCCTCCCCGGCCCGCGGATGTCAAGGTCCCCGTGTGGCCGAGCCGGGCGGGGAAGAAGCCCGAGAAGACCGAAAACACCGAGCGGGAGGAGCAGTCGGCCGTGCGGCGGGAGTTCCCCGAGTCGTTCCACTGGCTCGGCCACCCGGCGCCGCGGACGGTGCAGGCCTGCTACCACTGGGACGGGCTGCGGGGCGGCCACTGGACGGCGGTCCTGCCCCAGGACCGGGAGGCGCTGGCCGCCCGGCTGCTCACCGAGTCCGCGTCGAGCGCGCGCGACGATGTGCGGGGCGGGACCTGGTGGCTGCCCCTGCTCGCCGAGCGAGGGGGGCCGGTGGGCCGGTGTCTGCACCGGGGGCTGGCGTACGGGCTGGGCGCCCGGCATCCGCAGGACCGGCTGCCGGCCGTGGACGCGCTGCTGGTGCTCGCGGCCCGGGGCGAGCTGTCCGGGCCGATGCTGGGCGAGGAGCTGGCCGCGCTGGTGATCTCGGGGGATGCGAAGATCAACCGGCTGGCCGACGCGGCCCGTACGGCGGCCGCGACCGGTGCGTACGGAACGGTCGCCTCGGTGCTGCTGCCGGCCCTGCCCGCCCTGCTCGCCCCGGAGCCGGCGGCGCCGGGTGGCGGCTCACGCTCCGCTGCCACGCACCCCGGGCTCGGGGAGATACTGTCCGTGGCCGCAGACTGTGTGGAGCGCGGCGGGGGCTCCGAGGAGATACCGGGGCTGGCGGAGCTCGCCGGACGCCGGGGCACCTCACAGGTGATCACACAAGCCTCCCGGCTTCTGATCGCAATCCGCCAGGGAAACGATCACTCCGCGCCATAAATGGCTGAAGATGGACCAAAAGGGAACAGATCCAGCCTTAACCCATCAGTCACAAACCGTTCGTGATCACGCAACACCGTTCGGTCAGAGTGAGGTCATGACCAATGTGACTTCCGCGAGGAGTGCCCGCCGCCCCCACCACTGGCGGCGGGATCTCGTCGAGCTGGCCGCCCTGTTCACCGCGGTGGCGGTCGCCGACGCGCTGGCGAACCTGATCGCGCACGGACCCGACGGCGGGTTCCTGCTGGTCGCCTCGGCCGTGGCGTTGATCGCCACGGCCGCGTTCCACACCTGGTGGGCCCGGAGGCACGGGCACGCGCCACCGGTGTCCGGAGGAGACGGACCGCCCGCCTCCGCCCCGGCCACGGCACCGGACGTACGGGAGGGTGCGGACCCGGAGAGGGCGGAGCCGGAGGAGACGGCCCTGTGGCGGATGCGGACGACCGTGAAGGACGAACCGGGCAGCCTGGCCGCGCTGTGCGTCACCTTCGCCACGCACCGGGTGGACATCCTCACCCTGGGGACCCATCCGCTGGCCGACGGCACGGTCGACGAATTCCTGCTGCGCGCCCCGGCGTCGCTCCAGGCGAAGGACCTCGTCCGTGAGGTCTCGGCCGCGGGCGGCACTGCCACCTGGATCGAGCGGGCCGACGCGCACGACCTGGTGGACACCCCCACCCGGGTGCTCGGCCTCGCCACACGCACGGCGCTGGACGGGGCCGAACTCCCCCTCGCACTACGTCAGTTGCTGGGGCGGTGCACCATCCACTCCCGGCCCGCCGGATCCACCGGCGGACGCGCGGCCGACGACGAGGGCGGCCCGGAGGGTGAGTGCGAGGGCATCGACGGACAGGACGGTACGGAGATGCGGCTGCGGGACCCGCACGGCGGCAGCATCACCATAGAGCGCCCGTATCTCCCCTTCACCCCCACCGAGTTCGCCCGCGCCCACGCGCTGGTGGAGCTGGACACCCGGCTCGGTCCGCGCATCCCCCGCAGCCAGGACGTGCTCACCCTCCCCGAGGGCGAGGAGATCACCGTCCGCCGGGCCGACATCGCCGACCTCGACGCCGCGCTCGCCATGCACGGCCGCTGCACGCCGCGCACCCTGGGCCTGCGTTACCACGGCCCGGTGGGCGACGCCGACCGCTATCTGACGCACCTGCTCAGCCCGCGCTTCGGACGGACGCTCGCCGTCCGGACCGCCTCGGGGCGACTCGTCGCGCTCGGCCATCTCCTCTGGGACGGCGACGAGACGGAGGTCGCGCTGATCGTCGAGGACACCTGGCAGCGGCGCGGCATCGGCTCCGAACTGCTGCGCAGGCTGATCGCGCTGGCCGTCGAGGCCCGCTCGGGCAGCGTGTACGCGGTGACCCAGGCGTCCAACACGGGCATGGTCGCGGCCATGCGTGACCTCGGGCTGCCGCTGGACTACCAGATCGACGAGGGCACGCTCGTGATCACGGCCCGGCTGGAGCAGGCCGCGCCGGGCGGGTCGCCCCGTCCGTCGTACAACGACTCCGGACTGTTCGACCGGACCACTCCGTGACGCCCGCCGGGCGGTGGCCGGCCGCCCGGCCCCGGCGCCGTCTCGATCGCGCCGCCGCCTCGGTCGTGCCACCGCCCGGTCGTGCCGCCGCCCCCACCCCGCCGTCCGGCGGCGCGCGGGAGCGTATGGATCCGGCCAAAGTCGGTCCGGGGCCGCGGGCACCGCTCCCCCTCGGTTCCGGGCCCGCGTCGGTCCGTATCGGGCCGAATTGACCGGCCGTTTCGCCGCACGGAGAAGGCCGGATTCCGGTGTCCGTCGTGGCCTGCCCGCGCCGTCCCGAGCCGTACGACGTGGGCGGCGCCGGGCCGCCCGCCTCCGCCGGCTCACCTGATCAGCCATTCCGACCGTGCACCGGAGAAGGTGAAGTGACGCGACCGTCCGGGTCGGAGAGGATGGCGGCATGTCAGACACAGCCGGCAGCGCGCTGCCCCGCCAGGTCGCCGACGCCTACGTCGACGCGCTCATCGAACTCGATCCGATCACCGGGACCTATCTCGGCGTGGCGGAATCCTCCCGCCGCCTCCCCGACTTCTCCCCTGCCGGTCAGCAGGCCCGCGCCGATCTCGCCCGCGCCACGCTCGCCCGGCTCGACGAGGCCGAGGCCCTGCCGGGCGCCGACAGCGACGCCGAGCGGCGCTGCGGCCGGCTGCTGCGTGAGCGGCTCACCGCGTTCCTCGCCGTCCACGACACGGACGAAGGGCTGCGCGAGGTCAGCAACCTCCACTCCGCCCCGCACTTCATCCGCAACGCCTTCAGCGTGACCCCCGCGGAGACCGAGTCGGACTGGGCGGCGCTCGCCGAGCGGATGCGTGCCGTGCCCGCCGCGCTGGAGGGGTACCGCGCGTCGCTGGCGCTGGGCATCGAGCGCAAGCTGCCGGCCGGGCCGCGCGCGACGGCGACCTTCGTCGAACAGCTCACGGAGTGGGCGGGTACGGACCGGGGCTGGTTCGAGGAGTTCGCCGCGGCCGGCCCCGACTCGCTCCGTACCGAACTGGACGGTGCCGCCCACGCGGCGACCGCCGCCGTGGCGGAACTGCGCGACTGGATGCGTGAGGTGTACGCCCCGGCCGTCGAGGACGCGCCCGACACCGTGGGCCGGGAGCGCTACGCCCGCTGGGCGCGCTACTACAACGGTACGGACCTGGATCTGGACGAGGCGTACGCGTACGGCTGGTCGGAGTACCACCGGCTGCTCGCCGAGATGAAGGACGAGGCGGGGAAGATTCTGCCGGGCGCGGGCCCCTGGGAGGCGCTGGCCCATCTCGATGTGCACGGCGCGCACATCGAGGGCGTCGACGAGGTCAGGATCTGGCTCCAGAAGCTGATGGACGAGGCGATCGACGCGCTGGACGGCACGCACTTCGAACTCGCCGAGCGGGTACGCCGCGTGGAGTCCCGCATCGCCCCGCCCGGCGGCGCGGCGGCCCCGTACTACACCGGGCCCTCCGAGGACTTCTCACGCCCCGGCCGCACCTGGCTGCCGACCATGGGCGAGACCCGCTTCCCGGTGTACGACCTGGTGTCGACCTGGTACCACGAGGGCGTCCCGGGCCACCATCTCCAGATCGCGCAGTGGACGCATGTCTCGGACCAGCTCTCCCGCTATCAGGCGTCGGTGGGGCAGGTCAGCGCCAACGCCGAGGGCTGGGCGCTCTACGCGGAACGTCTCATGGACGAGCTGGGCTTCCTGCCGGACGCGGAGCGCAGGCTCGGCTATCTGGACGCGCAGATGATGCGTGCCTGCCGGGTGATCGTGGACATCGGGATGCACCTGGAACTGGAGATCCCGGCGGACTCGCCGTTCCACCCGGGCGAGCGCTGGACGCCCGCGCTGGCGGAGGAGTTCTTCGGCAGCCACAGCGGCCGTCCCGCGGACTTCGTCAGCAGCGAGCTGACCCGCTATCTGTCGATGCCGGGCCAGGCCATCGGCTACAAGCTGGGCGAACGGGCCTGGCTGCTGGGCCGGGAGAACGCGCGCAAGGCGCACGGCGACGCGTTCGACGCGAAGGCGTGGCACATGGCCGCACTGTCGCAGGGCTCGCTGGGCCTGGACGATCTGGTGGACGAGCTGTCGAAGCTCTGACGCGGGCCGGGCTCAGCCGCGTGGCACGAGCGGCATGAGCCCGGCCTCGGTGGTCCGGAAACCGCAGCTCGCGTAGAAGGGCGCGAGCGCCGGTTCGTAGTCGACGTGGAACCAGTGCGCGCCCCGCGCGCACGCCTCGGCCGCCGCGGTCCGCACGAGCCGGCGGCCGAGGCCCCGGCGTCGCTCGTCGGGGTGGACGGTGGTGTCGAGGACGAAGGCGTGCAGCCCACCGTCGCCGACGACGTTGACGTACCCGACGAGCCGCCCGGCGCTCCGGGCGGCCACCCAGAGCAGGCTGCGGTCGAGGAGGGGCGCGAACGCCGTCGTGGTGTGGTCCGGCCACGAGGCGGCGAAGAGTTCGTTCAGCTCGTCGTCCGAGAGGGCGGGACGGATGTCGAGTGCGGGGGTCGTGGACACGTTCTCTCCTGGTTCTCCTCTGATTCTCGTCCGCCGGAAGCGCGACAATCACAGGGCAGTCAAAGGGCAGTCACAAGGTGCGCGACTCAAGCGTGTGAAATGTCTGGGGGATGCGATGGAAGCCGGTTTTCTGTTCTGCGCCGATCCGCTGCGGACTGTCCGGACCGATCCGGTGTTCGCCGCCGAGGCGGCCCTGGCGCGCTCGCCCGACTCGGCGTTCGCGCTGCTCGACCATGACGCGCTGCTCTCCGGCGACACGGCGGGCGCGCTGGCGGGGGTGCGGCGCGGTTCGGGGCCGTACTGGTACCGGGGGTGGATGATGCCCCCCGCGTCGTACGAGGAACTGGCGCGCGGCATGGAGGTACGGGGCTGCCGGCTGCTGACCGACCCCGGTTCGTACCGGCGCGCCCATGAACTTCCGGGCTGGTACGAGGAGTTCGCGGACCTCACGCCGCGGAGCGTCTGGCAGGAGCGGCCACCCGCCGCACCCCCCGCGCGGGCGGAACTGGCGGCGCTGGCGGCGCCCCTCGGTCCGGGTCCCGGGATCGTCAAGGACTACGTGAAGTCCCGGAAGGACCGGTGGGACGAGGCCTGCTTCGTCCCCGAACTCACCGATCACGAACACCTCATGGCGGTGGTGGACCGCTTCTTCGCGCTTCAGGAGGACTCGTTGGCCGGTGGGGTGGTGCTGCGCGCGTACGAGCCGTTCACGCCCGGCGGTGAGGCCCGTGTGTGGTGGGTGGACGGCGCCCCGGTCCTGACCACCCCCCACCCGGACACCCCCGGCCACCTGCCGGACCTGGCCTCCGCGCGAGGTGCGGCCCCGGTGCCGGCGGCGGTGGCCCGTGCCGTACGGGCCCTCGGCTGCCGGTTCCTGACGACGGATCTGGCGCTGCGGAAGGACGGGGTGTGGCGGGTGGTGGAGGTGGGCGACGGACAGGTGAGCGGGGCGCCGGCCGGGGCGGACCTGACGGATCTCTTCACCGCGCTCGCGGAGGCCGGCGCCACGGACTGACCCGCGCCTGCGACGGACTGACCCGCGCCTGCCACGGACCGACGCACCCCTGCCAGCGACCGACGCGCCCCTGCCAGGGACGGCCTCCCGTGCCGCAGGGCGTCCGGCGGCACGGCGGGCGGGCGGCTCAAGTGCGGGCATGGGCGACCATGATGGCCGGGGCGGGGGCGGTTGTCATGCGGTTTTCCCCTGGGGTGCGGGGCGGTTCCCGCGTGCCCGGTCAGGCGTCGTGCTGGGCGTTGACCAGGGCCTCGCCGGCGTCGGTGCGGAAGTAGAGCACGGACCGGCCGGCGCGGCGGCGGCGTATCAGCCGGGCGTCGAGGAGGACCTTGAGGTGGCGGCCCACCGAGCCGAGGCCCTGGCCGGTCAGCGCCACCAGTTGGGTGGTGCTCTTCGGGGTGTCGAGGAGGACCAGGACGCCCGCCCGCGCGGGCCCGAGCAGCGCGCCGAGGCTCTCGGGGACGGGGGTGCGGTCCGCCTCGGCCAGAGTGCCGGAGCAGGGGTAGACCACGGCGTACCGGTGCGGCGCGTCCCAGGAGACCCATCCGGTGACCGGTGTCACGGGGACGAACATCAGGCGCGCCCCGGACAGTTCTCTCGGCGGGTTGTCCTTGGTGTTGATCTGGAGGCGGCTGCCGCCGAGCCAGCGCATCCCGGGGCGCATGCCGTCCAGGGTCGCGGCCCAGCCGGCCCGGCCGAGCCGGGCCGTACGCGCGACGACGTCCGCCTCGATGACGCGGCGGCGCCTCGGCCAGGTGGGCAGCACGGTCCGTGTCCACACCCACGTCAGGACCTCGGCGGTGCGTTCCGGCAAGTCGGAGCGGTGCAGCCGGGCGGGGAGCGGGCCGTTCGACGATACGGTCAGATCGGCGCGGGCGGCGTCGGCGGGCGTCTCGCGTACGCGCCTCACCTCGTCCTCGAAGGGCGGGTCGCCGTCGCCGGTCGGGGTGGGCGTGAGATAGTCCGCGTTCCAGTGCCGCCCCAGCGCCGCCCGTACGAGCAGCGCGCCGACCGGGTCGTCCGCCTGGCGCTCGCGGTAGGCGGGCAGGTGGCGGCCGAGCCAGGCGCGCTCGCCCGGGTGCGCGGCCGTGCCCCGCTCCAGGGTCTTGAGGCTCGCGACCGTCTCGGCCAGGGCGGAGACGACGAAGCGGCTGCTCGCGAGGGTGTCCGTGCTGATCTGCCACCAGCCCATGTTTCGCCTCCCCGCGAAAGAGTAACGGCCCGGCCGTGGCCGCTCGACACTCCGATCATGCGTACCTACCGCGAACTCTTCCGTGTGCCCGAGTTCACCCCGCTGTTCCTCATGTCCGCCGGACAGGTCGGCGCACAGACGGTCGGCGGGCTCGCGCTCGGCACCCTGATCTACTCGGCGACCGGTTCACCACTGCTCTCCGCGCTCGCCATGTTCGGGACCTCCTTCGCCCAGGTGATCGGCGCGGCCACGCTCCTCTCAGCGGCCGACCGGCTGCCGCCGCGTGCCACGCTGGCCGGGACGTCGCTGCTGTTCGCCCTCGGCACCGCTGTCCTGGCCGTCCCCGGGATGCCGGTGGGGGCTTCGTTCGGTGTGCTGTTCCTTCTCGGTACGGTCGCCTCGCCGGTCGGCGGGGTGCGGTACGGGCTGCTCAACGAGATTCTTGAGCGGGACGGCTATCTGCTCGGGCGCTCCGTGCTCAACCTGTGCGCGGGCGCGGCGCAGATCGGCGGCTTCGCGGCCGGCGGTCTGCTGGTGACCGCCCTGTCGCCCCGCGGCACCCTGCTCGCGGGCGCCGTCCTCCACCTTGCCACCGCGGTCGTCGCCTACCTCGGTCTCAGCGGTCGGCCGCCGCGTGCGACGGGGCGCCCCTCGCCCGCCGAGACCTGGCGGACCAACGCGCTGCTGTGGTCCTCGCGTCCCCGCCGCTCCGTCTATCTCGCACTGTGGGTGCCCAACGGGCTGGTCGTCGGCTGTGAATCGCTCTTCGTCGCCTACGCGCCCCGGTACGCGGGGCTCCTCTTCGCCTGCGGCGCCTGCGGCATGCTGGCCGGTGACGTCGCGGTGGGCCGGTTCGTGCCGCCCCGGTGGCGGGGGCGGCTCGGCGTACCGCTGCTGCTGTTGCTCGCCCTGCCGTATCCGCTGCTCGCCCTGCGTCCGGCGCTGCCGCTCGTGGCGGCGGCCGTGGCCCTGGCCTCGGTGGGGTTCGCCGCGAGCCTGGTCCTCCAGGAACGCCTGATGTCCCTGACTCCGGATGAACTGAGCGGCCACGCCCTCGGGTTGCACACCTCGGGGATGCTCGCGATGCAGGGGGTGGGCGCGGCGCTGGCGGGCGGCGTCGCCCAGCTCACCTCGGTGCCGGTGGCGCCGGCCGTCATGGCGGTGCTCTCCGTCACCGTCACACTGTCCCTGGCCCCCGGTCTGCGGAAGGGGTTGGTGGCCGGCGGTGGGGCACCACGGCCGGCGCGGGCACCCCGTACGGAAACACCGTCGCCCTGACACTGCCGCGGTGGCACCGCCGGAGGGGCGGGCCGGTTCACTCCCCGACGACGCGCTGGCGCACCGCGGACCCGTGCCGTTCCTTGACGATCTCCAGTTGGGTCGGGATACGGCGGCGCAGGTCCGCGACATGGCTGACGATGCCGACGCTGCGGTCCCGTTCCCGCAGCGAGTCGAGTACGTCCAGGACCTCGTCCAGGGTCTGGTCGTCCAGGCTGCCGAAGCCCTCGTCGATGAAGAGTGTGTCCAGCCGTACGCCGCCGGCCTCGTCGGTGACGACGTCCGCGAGGCCGAGCGCGAGCGCGAGGGAGGCGAAGAACGTCTCGCCGCCGGAGAGCGTCGCGGTGTCGCGGGCGCTGCCGGTCCATGCGTCGACGACGTGCAGCCCGAGCCCGGAGCGACGCTGTCCGCCCGCGCGGGCGTCGGTGTGGGACAGGGCGTACCGCCCGGACGACATGCGCTGGAGGCGTACGGTGGCGGCCGCCGCGACCTGTTCGAGGCGGGCCGCCAGGACGTACGACTCCAGACGCATCCGGCGTTCGTTGTCGGCCGAGGTGCCCGCGGTGAGCCCGGCGAGGCGGGCCACCCGGTCGTACTCCTCGCGTACGGGGCCGAGCCCGCGCACCTCGGTCTCGGCCCGCCGGGAGAGCCCGGCGAGCTGCTCCCGGGTCTCCCGCGCGGCGGCGCCCCGGGCCGAGGCGGCGCGCAGGGCGCGTTCCGCGGCGTCGTGGGCGGCCCGCGCGGGGCCGGGGTCGGCGGGCGGTCGCGCGGCGGCCTCCCGGGGCGCGGGTTCCGCGAGCCGGTCGGCGACCGCGGCGGACTCGGCCTGCCAGTCGTCGATACGGTGCTGGAGCGCGCGCCGGTCGGCGGCACCGAGCAGTGCCTCGGCGGCGGCGCCGGGGGTGTCGAAGCCGGCTCGGAAGGCGGCGCCGGCGAGACGCCCGTCGGCCTCCTTGAGGCGCAGCGCGGTGGCGTCGGCGGCGCGTGCGGTCTCCGCCGCCCCGGCGAGCAGCCGGGCCCGGCCCGCCAGTTCGGCCACCCGGTCCGCGACGGTGGCGGCCTCTCCCCTGGCGCGGCTCAACTCCGCTCGCAGCGAGCCCTGTTCGCGCTCCAGCGCTTCGCGCCGCGAGGTCCGGGCGGCGGCACGGCGTTCGGCCTCCCGCTGCGCGGTGACCCGGCCCTCGTACTCGCGCTCGGCCCCGGCCAGGGCCTCGCGCGCCGCGTGCGCCCCGGCGGCGACCTGGCGCGCCGCGGTGTGTTCGCGGTCCAACCGCCCGGTGAGGGCAGCGAGTTCGACGACGGTGGGGTCCTGGGGGTGGGAAGCGGCGTCGCTGCCCCGGGACGGGTCGGTGGCCCGGGACGGGTCGCTGCCACGGGACGGGTCGCTGCCACGGGACGGGTCGGCGGCCTGGGTGCGGGCCGTCGCGTACTGCTCCCGGAGTGCCGCGTGCGCGCGGTCGGCCTCCTCCTGGGCCGCGCCGGAGCGCCGGTACTCCGCCAGGGCCGCGTCCTCCGCCGCCGGATCGACCTGGTCGTCCGTGGGGCGCGCGGGGACGGGATGGTCGGCGGATCCGCACACCGCGCAGGGGGCGCCTTCGACGAGCCGGGCGGCCAGTTCGGCGGCGATGCCCTTCAGGCGTCGCTCGCGCAGGTCGAGCCAGTGCTCGTGGGCGGTGTTGACGCGGGTGCCCGCGGTCAGCAGCCGCCGCTCCGCCTCCCGTACAGATCCTTCGAGGGTGTCGCGGCGCCGGGCCGCGGCGAGTCGCCGCCCGGCCGGTTCGAGCTGTCCGGCCAGTTGTTCGGCGCGGGTCGCCGCTTCCAGGGCCTCTTCCACCCGGTCGAGCAGGGCGCGCCGTTCGGACTCCCAGCCCGCCAGCCAGGCGGCCGCCTCCTGGAGGATGTCGTCGTCGGCGCGCGCCTGCCGGTCCAGTTCGGCGCGTTCGGCCGTGATCTCCGCGCTGCGGCGCTCCACACGCCGCGCCGCGTCGAGGGCGCCCAGCTCCTGCCGTACGGCCCCTTCCAGGGCGACGAGTTGCTCGGCCCCGGCGTCGGCGAGCTCCGGAGGCAGCAGGTCCCTGGTCCGCCCGTGCGCGGCGGAGGCGGCGCGGTGGTCCTCTTCCGCCTCGTCGCGCAGGGCGAGCGCCGGGGCGACGAGTTCGGCCTTGCGGTCGCGCTCCAGCAGCGTACGGTTCCGCTCGTACTCGGGGCGGCGCGCTTCGAGGGCGGCGGAGCGCCGTTGAGCCTCCGCGAACCGTTCCTGGAGGCCGCCGAGTTCGTCCTCGGCGTCCCGTATGCTCCGGGCCTCCGCCAGCCGGTGCTCGGCCTGCGCGAGGCCCGACGCCGCGATGTCCGCCCGCTCGTGGGCGTCGCAGCGTACGGCCGCCGCCCAGGCGAGCACGGCAGGCGCGAGCCCGGCCTCACCGGGCTTCCCCTCGGGCGGCTGCGGCACCTCCCCGTCTCCCGCCGTGGCCGAACTCCCCTCCGCCGCCTGGGCGATGCGCTGCGCGATGCCGAGGAGCCGGTCGTCACCGGCGCGTACCCGGTGCTCGGCGGCGCGCCGCAGCTCGGCGAGGCGCTCCTCGACCGCGGCGAACCTGCGGGTGTCGAAGAGCGCGCCGAGGAGTCTGCCGCGCGCCTCCGCGTCCGCGCGCAGGAAGCGGGCGAAGTCGCCCTGGGGCAGGAGCACGACCTGGCAGAACTGTTCGCGGCTCATGCCGAGGAGCTGGCTGATCTCCTCCCCGATCTCCTGGTGGGAACGGCTCAGGGCCCGCCACTCTCCGCCGCCGGGATGGCCGTCAGGGGCGTACTCCCGGAGCCGGCTCTGCGCCTTCTCGGTGGTGAAACCCTTGACGCGCTTCTTGGGACGGAGCTGCGCGGGCCGCCGCGTGATCTCCAGCCGCCGCCCGCCGACGGTCAGTTCGAGGACGACCTCGGTGACGGCCCCGGTGGGCGCGTGGTCGCTGCGCAGGGTGGTGCCTGGGCCCTGCCGGGCGCCCGGTACGGCCCCGTACAACGCGTAGCAGACCGCGTCCAGCACGGAGGTCTTTCCGGCGCCGGTCGGGCCGTGCAGCAGGAAGAGCCCGGCGCCGGAGAGCGCGTCGAAGTCGACCTCCTGGGTGGTGGCGAAGGGGCCGAAGGCGGTGACGGTCAGCCGGTGCAGTCTCACGGGGCCACCTCGCGCGCCGTCGCCTCGACCCGTACATCGTCGAACGCGGCGCCCAGCACGACGCGTTCCCGCTCGTCCGGCCCCGCCCCGCCCCGTACGTGCGCCACGAAGTCCGCGGCGATCTGCTGGTCGGTACGGCCCGCGAGGCGCCTGCCGTAGGAGGCGAGCGGATCGTCCTCCGGCCGCTCGGGATCGAAGACGAGGCTGATCGTGTGCGGGAAGCGCGCGGCGAGCCGCGCCATGGGTTCGGCCGGGCGCACGGGGTCGGTGAGAGTCGCCTCGACCCAGGACGCCTCGTGGCGGGCGAGGGCGGGATCGCCGAGCAGCTCGTCGAGCGGGCCACGGATCCGGGCGAGGGAGCGCGGCACCGGGCAGTCGATCCGCCGGGCGTCGATCTCCCCCGCGGGCCCGAGATCCACCAGCCACATCGTCTTGCGGTGGCCGGCCTCGGAGAAGGAGTAGGCGAGGGGCGAGCCCGCGTAGCGGACGCGCTCGGTGAGCGTCTGGGAGCCGTGCAGATGCCCGAGCGCGACATAGTCGACACCGTCGAAGACCCCGGCGGGCACGGCTGCCACTCCGCCGACGGTGATGTCGCGCTCGCTGTCGCTGGGCGCGCCGCCGACGACGAAGGCGTGCGCGAGGACGACCGAGCGGGTGCCGGGCGCGCGGGCGGCGAGGTCGGCCCGTACGCGCTCCATCGCGGCCCCGAGCACCGCCTCGTGACCGGCCTTCGACGCCTCGAACTCCGCCCGCACCAGGGCCGGTTCGAGATAGGGCAGCCCGTAGAAGGCCACCTCGCCGTGGGCGTCCGCCAGCAGGACGGGGGTGGCGCAGCCCGCCGGGTCGGTCCGCAGATGGATACCCGCGCGCTCCATGAGCCCGGCTCCGACGCCGAGTCTGCGGGCCGAGTCATGGTTGCCGGAGATCATGACGGTGGGCACCCCGGCACCGGCGAGGCGGTGCAGCGCGCGGTCGAACAACTCGACGGCGGCGAGCGGGGGTACGGCCCGGTCGTAGACGTCACCGGCGACGAGGACCGCGTCGACGTCGTGGGTGCGGACCGCCGCCACGAGGTGGTCGAGGAAGGCCGCCTGGGCGTCGAGCAGGTTCACGCGGTGGAAGGACCGGCCGAGATGCCAGTCCGACGTGTGCAGAAACCTCAAGAGAGACATTCCTCCCGATCGCACCCTTGGCGCAGTTGGCCCGGTTGGCTCGATTGGCCCCGTTGGTCCTGTTGATCCCGTTGGTTCGGTTGGTTCGGTTGCTCCGGCGGTTGGTTCAGTCGGTCACTTCGCGGGGGCATCGCCGTACGCCTCCCCGCCCAGCTCCAGGACGGCCGTCCCCGCGGTCGTGTCCGCGAGCCAGGCGCGGAACGCGTCGACCTCCGCGTCCGGCAGCCCCAGCTCGATCGTCACCGCCTCGGCGTAGCGCACCTCGCCCACCGCGCGGCCCATGGCGCGCAGATCGTTCTCCAGCCGGCCCGCGCGCTGGTGGTCGACGGTGACGGTGACCCGCCGGAAGCGCCGCCTGATCCGGGTCCCGAGGGCGTCCAGCGCCTCGCCTACCGCTCCCCCGTACGCCCTGATCAGGCCACCGGCGCCGAGCTTGACCCCGCCGTAGTAGCGGGTGACGACGGCCACCGTGTAGCGCACCTCACGTCGCATCAGCATCTGTAGCATCGGTGCGCCCGCAGTGCCGCCCGGTTCACCGTCGTCGCTCGCCCGCTGCACGGAGGCGTCGGCACCGATCACATACGCGAAGCAGTGGTGCGTGGCCGTCGGGTGCTCCTTGCGGACGCGCGCGATGAACTCCTGCGCCTCCTCCTCGGTCGCCGCCGGTCCCAGCGCACAGAGGAAGCGCGACCGGTTGACCTCGGTCTCGTGGACGCCCGCGCGGGCGACGGTCCGGTACTGCTCCTGCATGCCCCCACCCTATGCGGGGCGTGATCGCCGCCCCGACCGAAGCCGGGAAGCGCGTTTCGGACTGTACGGAAACTCCTTGTCCGGGCCACTGCCGGGCCATGAGTGTGAACGGATGTCGTGGGTCCGACGACTGTGGCCGCCTCGATGGTTCGGTGACAACGGCCGGTGCGGGGCTTTCCGCCGGGGGCTCCCCGCCGGGGGCTCTCTGCCGGAGGCTCTCCACCGGGGCGGCTGTGCCCGCGTCGGTGCCCGCCGGAACGGTTCCGTACACACGTATCGAGAAGGACAAGAAGGGCAGGGCCGCATGACGGTCACGACCACCGACGCGGGCAGAGCCCCGTCGGGCCATCCGCAACGCTGGCTCATCCTCGGCGTCATCTGCCTGGCCCAGCTCACGGTGCTGCTCGACAACACGGTGCTGAACGTCGCGATCCCCTCCCTCACCCGGGAGCTGGACGCGTCCACCGCCGACATCCAGTGGATGATCAACGCCTACTCCCTCGTCCAGTCGGGCCTGCTGCTCACCGCGGGCAGCGCCGCCGACCGGTACGGCCGGAAGAAGATGCTGGTCGCGGGGCTCACGCTGTTCGGCATCGGATCGCTGGTGGCCGGCCTCGCGGACTCCTCCGCACAGCTCATCGCGGCGCGGGCGGGCATGGGGGTCGGCGGCGCGCTGCTGATCACCACCACCCTCGCCGTGGTCGTGCAGATCTTCGACGAGCAGGAGCGGGTGCGGGCCATCGCGCTCTGGGCCACGGTCAACTCTCTCGGCTTCGCCGTGGGACCGCTGGTCGGCGGGGTGATGCTGGACCACTTCTGGTGGGGCGCGATCTTCCTGATCAACATCCCGGTCGCCGTCATGGGGCTGGCCGCGGTGATCGCGCTCGTACCCGAGTCGAAGACCAAGGAGGGCGACCGCCCCGACCTGCTCGGCGCGCTGCTCTCCACGATCGGCATGACCGGGGTGGTCTACGCGATCATCTCGGGCCCCGAGCACGGCTGGGCGTCGGGGCAGGTCCTGGTCTCCGGGACGGTCGGGATGACCGTACTCACCGCGTTCGTGCTCTGGGAGCTGCGTATCCCGCACCCGATGCTGGACATGCGTTTCTTCCGCGACCGGCGGTTCGTCGGGGCGGTGGCGGGCGCGGTTCTGATCGCCTTCGGCATGGGCGGCTCGCTCTTCCTGCTCACGCAGCACCTCCAGTTCGTGCTGGGTTACGGCCCGCTGGAGGCCGGCCTGCGGACCGCTCCCCTCGCGCTCACCGTCGTCGCGCTCAATCTCACCGGCGTCGGGGCTCGGCTGCTGCCCCGGCTGGGCACGCCGCTCACCATCGCCATCGGGATGGCCATGCTCGCCGCGGGGCTGACGGCGATCGCCGTGCTGGGCGGCCACGCGTATACGGGGATGCTGCTCGGCCTGGTGGTGATGGGCGCCGGCATCGCGCTGGCCACGCCCGCCATGGCCAACGCGATCATGAGCGCGATCCCGCCGGAGAAGGCCGGGGTGGGCGCGGGGGTGAACGGCACCCTCGGCGAGTTCGGCAACGGCCTCGGCGTCGCCACGCTCGGCGCGGTGCTCAACTCCCGCTTCGCGGCCCTTGTCCCGGGCGCGGTGGGGGCGGCGTCACTGCCCACGGTGCTGGCCGAGGCGGACAGCGCGGCGGCCAGGCAGCGTATCGCGGACGGGTTCGCCTCGGGCCTGGAGACCAGCCAGCTCTTCGGCGCGGTCGCGGTGCTCGCGGGCGGGCTGCTGGCGGCGCTGCTGCTGCGCCGCGCGGAACGGGCCGAGGCTGCGGGACCGGCCGGTACGGGCGCCGCCACGGATACGGACCCGGATTCAGGCGCCGGTACGGAAGCCGGCATGGATACGGACACCGGTACGGAGAAGGCGAAAGCACCGAGCACGTAACTCACCCCGCCGGGCCCGTGGCGGCCGGACCGTCCTTCCACGGTCCGGCCGCCTTCCTGTGTGCGGGCCCGGTGGGCCCGGTCACCTCACCTCACCTCACCTCAACTCACCTGACCTGACCTGACCTCACCTCACCGAGCAGCCGTCGGCGATCTCCGCGAGGGCGCGGGTGTACGCCGCCGCCAGTTCGGCGATCGTCTTCCGGTCGTACATCGCCGAGGAGTAGGACCAGGTGACCGTGAGCCGCCCCTCCTGGACGACCGCGGCCACATCGATCAGATGCGGACGCTCCTCCGACAGACTGAAGTCCCGCCCTGTGAACGGCAGTTCGGAGCAGAGCAGCCCTTCGCCGCCGCGTCCGCCCGCCAGGTCGAAGCGGCCCAGGTAGTTGAAGCTGATCTGCGGCTCGGGGGCGTCCGCGAGCGTGCCGCCCGGGGCGCCGGGGGGGCTGAGACGGCGCAGCGCCCCGTACCCGACTCCGTGGTCGGGGACCGCCCGGAGCTGTCGTCTGACCGCCCGGATCGTCGCGTCCCAGCCGGTGTCGGCGGAGGCCTCCAGCACGACCGGGTGGATGGCGGTGAACCAGCCGACGGTGCCCGAGAGGTCGATGTCGTCGAACAGGTCCTCCCGCCCGTGGCTCTCCATGTCGACGACGGTACGGGCCCGGCCGGTCCAGGTGGCGAGGGTGCGGGCGAGCCCGGCGAGCAGGACGTCGTTGATCTGGGTGCGGTACCGGCCGGGGGCCAGGTTGAGCAGCGCGTGCGTCCGCTCGGCACCGAGGGTCTCGGCGACGGCGGTCAGTTCGGCACCGGTGTTGGGCGCCCCCGGCCGGTCCACGGGGAGCGGGACCGCCGCCGGATCGGTGGCCGCCCGCCAGTGGTCGAGCTGACCGTCGAATCCGCCGTTCGCGACATGCCGGGCGAGGTGTTCGGCCCACTGCCGCACGGAGGACGTCCTCGGCCGGGGTACGACCGCCCGGGCCCGCTCGGCGGCACCGGTGGAAGCGGCGGAAGCGGCGGAAGCGGCGGCCAGAGTCTCGGCGTACGCCGCCTCCAGGTCGTCCAGCAGGATCCGCCAGGACACACCGTCGACCACGAGATGGTGCGCGACAACGGTGAGCCAGGGGGCCAGGCCCGGGCCCCTGGTGCCGAACAGGACACGGAAGAGCGGCCCCGACTCCAGCCGGAATCCTGCCTGCACCTCACGGACCAGTGCATCCCAGCGCGCCTCCGGCACACCCGCTACCGCCACGGCCACCGCTGCTGACGCCGGAGCCGATGCCGGTGCTGCCGGGGCGTTGCCGGCGCCGAGGTCGTGGCCGGTGAACACCGCGTCCTGGTCGACGTGTTCAAGGATCCGTCCGGACCGGCCCGCCCGGTCGGTCGCTGCGGTAGTCGCCGGTCCTGAACTCCCCTCGTGGTAGACCGCGCGCAGCATGCCATGCCGTCGGAGCAGGGACGCGACCGCCTGTCGCAGCGCCGACTCATCAGTGTCGGGGGCGAGTTCGAAGGACATCGTCATGTCGAAATGGGCCGGGTCCTTGGTGTGCGTGGCGAAGAACCACTCGGCGACCGGAGTGGGCGGCAGCGGCCCCTCCTCGGTCTCCTCCGCCGCGGGGGCCGGGGAGGCAGCGTCGCGGGTCGCGTCCGCCTCCGCCGCGAGCCCCGCCACGGTCTGCCCGACGAAGACGTCGCGGGAGTACAGCTCCAGTCCGGCGCGGCGGGCCCGTGACACGACCTGGATGCTGAGGATCGAGTCGCCGCCTAGCGCGAAGAAGCTGTCGTGGACGCCCACCCGCTCGACGCCGAGGACCTCCGCCCAGATCCCGCACAGGGTCCGTTCGGTCTCGGTACGGGGCGGGGTGTACGCGGCGGCGGCGCGGTCGGCGTCCTCGTCGGGGGCGGGCAGTGCCCGGCGGTCGGTCTTTCCGCTGGCGTTGACCGGCAGTTCCGGCAGCGTGACGAAGGCGGCAGGCAGCATGTATTCGGGGAGCGACGTGCCCGCGAACGCACGCAGTTCGTCTCCCGCCGGCAGCTCGTCCTCGGTACGGGGAACGACGTACGCGACGATGCGCTTGACGCCGGGCCGGTCCTCGCGCACCGTCACCGCCGCCCGCTCCACCGCGGTGTGCCGGGCCAGCACCGCCTCGATCTCGCCCAGTTCGATCCGCAGGCCCCGTATCTTCACCTGGTCGTCCGCGCGGCCCACGTACTCCAACTGGCCGTCCGCGCGCCACCGTACGAGGTCGCCGGTCCGGTACAGCCGTCCGCCGCCGGACGGGGCCGCCACGAACCGGGAGGCCGTCAGTCCGGGGCGGCCGAGATAGCCGCGGGCCAGCACGGCGCCCGCCACGTACAACTCACCTGCGACGCCCACCGGGACGGGGCGCAGCCGCCGGTCGAGTACGGACACGGCGGCCCCGGACACCGGCGCGCCGATCGGTGGCGTACCGCCCTCCTCGCCGCCGGGGAGGGTCCCGCTCATCGTCGCGACGACCGTGGTCTCCGTGGGGCCGTAGGCGTTCACCATGGTCCGTCCGCCGGCCCAGCGCCGGGCCAGTCCGGCGTCGCACGCTTCGCCGCCCGTCAGCAGCGTACGCAGTCCGGACGCCCGGCCCGGTGGGATGCTGGCGAGCACGGTCGGCGGCACCAGGGCGTGGGTGACCCGGCCCTCCTCCAGCACTCGCGCCAGCTCCTCCCCCGCCAACGGCCCTTCCTGCGTGGGCAGTACGAGCGTTCCACCGCCGCCGAAGGCGAGCAGCAGCTCCAGTACGGACGCGTCGAAGCCCGACGAGGCGAGTTGGAGGACGCGGGCGGACGCATCGGACGAGCAACCGTCCATCGAACAACCGTCCGTACCGTCGGTACCGTCCGCGCCGTCCGCGTCACGCGGAACTCCCCGGTTCTCGGCCATCGTGTCGCGCCCGACCAGCGACCGGGCGAGCGAGGTGAGTCCGGTGTGCGGTACGACCACGCCCTTCGGCCGCCCGGTCGACCCCGACGTGTAGATCACGTACGCCGCCGCCGAGGCCGGCACCGCGACGTCCGGTGCCGCCGCCGGAAGGTGTGCGAGTTCCCCGGCGACCGCCGGATCGTCCACGGCCAGCCACGCCGTCCCGCCGGCCCCGGACCCGGACCCGGACCGGGCCCCGTCCGAGCCTTGGACGGAAAGATGGTGACGGTTCGTCAGCAGTAGCGTGGCACCGCAGTCGTCGAGGACGTAACGCAGCCTTTCCGTGGGCCACTTGGGGTCCACCGGAACGTAAACACCGCCCGCGCACACCACGGCGAGCACGGCGACGGCCCACTCCACCGACTTCGGCAGCAGCACCGCGACCCGGGACTCGACCCGTACTCCTCGTGCGCGCAGCAGGTGCGCGAGGCGGTTCACCCGTTCGTCCAGTTCGTGGTAGGACAGTTCGTCGCCGCCGAAGGCCAGGGCCGGCGCCTCGGGGTGTGCCGCGGCGCGCCGGGCGAACCATTCCCCCAGCGGTACGGGCGCCGCCGCGGCCGGGCCGGTACCCCGGTCGGCCGCGCGGCGCGCCTCCTCCGGGGAGACCGGCGGGATGTCGCCCAGCGGCCGATCTCTACCGGACGTCAACTCCTCGACCATACGGACGAGATGGGCGGCAAGGCGGTCCGCCGTGGCGGCGTCGAACAGGCTCGGGTCGTAGGCCAGGGTGAGGCTCAGGCCCGGTCCGTCGGCGCCCGCGATCAGGGTGAGCGGATAGTTCGTGGCCTCGATGGCCTCGACATCGCGCAGTGCCACACCGTGGCGGGTGGCGGCGTCCGCGTCGGCCGGGTAGTTCTCGAAGACCACCAGACTGTCGAAGGGCGCGGTGCCCGAGGGCAGTTCGGTCGCGATGTCGCGGAGGGCGACATACTCGTGCTGCCCGGCCTCCGACGCGTGCTCCTGGATCCCGGCCAGCCAGGCGGAACGGCCGCGGTACGGGTCCACGTCGACACGTACCGGGAGGGTGTTGATGAACAGCCCGAGGATCTCCCCGGCTCCGGGCAGTTCGGCCGGACGCCCGGAGACCGTCGCGCCGAAGACCACGTCCTGCGTTCCCCCGTGGTGGGCGAGAAGCAGCGCCCACGCGCCCTGGACCACCGCGTTGACGGTGATCCGGTGGCGGCGCGCGAACCGGGTGGCCCGAACGGCCGTCTCGGGGGACAGCGGGACCTCGGTGCGCGCGGTGGACCGGCCGCGGTGCTGCCAGGCGGCGGGCCGGTCGTACGGGAGTGCCACCGGCTCGGTGAAGCCGGCCAGCCGGTTCTGCCAGTACGCCGCCCCCTGGGCGTGGTCACGCCCCGCCAGCCAGCTCAGATAGTCCCGGAACGGGCCGCGCGGCGCCGGACCGGACACATGTCCGGGTGCGGGTGCCGGTGCGGGTGCGGGTGCGGCGCCGGTGAGTGCCGCGTACTCGGCGATGACGTCGGAGAGCAGCGCGGCGCTGCTCCACCCGTCCAGCAGCAGATGGTGGAAGGTCCAGACGAGCTGTACGCGCCCGCCGGGGAGCCGGGCCAGCATCACCCGGGTCAACGGGGGCTCGGCGAGATCCACCCCGCGCTCCCGTTCCTCCGCGAGCGCGGCGGTCAGTCGCCCGGCGCGCTCCGCCTCCGAGCAGCCGGTCCAGTCCCGTACGTCGACGGGCAGTCGCACCTGGCGGTGGACGATCTGCACGGGGTGGTCGACTTCCGCCCAGGCGACGGAGATCCGCAGAGCGTCCGATGCGTTCACCGCCCGCTGCCAGGCACGGGCCAGGGCGCCCGGGTCGGTCACCCCGTCCAGTACACAGGCGAACTGTTCCAGATAGGCGGAGGCGTCCGGTTCGGCCAGCGTGTGGAACAGCATCCCCGCCTGGAGAGGCGTCAACGGGTAGATGTCCTCGACGTTCCTTCCGTCGCCCGCGAGTTGATCCGTCTCGTCCTGGGTGAGGGTGACCAGGGGGAAGTCGGCGGGGCTGCATCCACCGGCCCCGGGCTCGGCGCAGTGCGCGACGAAGTCCGCCAGCTCGGCCGCGAACCGATCGGCGAGGATCCGTACGGTCTCCTCCTGGTGGAGCCCCGGTGAGTAGGTCCAGGCGAAGGTCAGTCGGCCCTCCTCGATCCCGCCGACGACGTCGAGGAGGTGGCTGCGCCGTTCCCGACCGCCACGATCCCCTCCCGCGTCGGGGAGTTCGGCGCGGTAGAGCCCCTCGTTGTCGGCCTGGCCGTCCCCGTCACCCCGTTCCCGTACGGCATCGAACTGACCGTGGTAGTTGAAGGAGATACGGGGGCTCGGCAGGGCGCGCAGCGCCTCTCCCGGGGAGCCCGCCGCAGCGAGATGGCGCAGCGCTCCGTAGCCGATGCCCCGGTCCGGCACCGCGCGGAGCTGCTCCTTGACGGCGGTGACGCTGTCCTTCCAGCACTCCCCCGGCGGCAGTTGGGGTGCCACCGGGTACAGCGAGGTGAACCAGCCGACGGTACGGGTGAGGTCGATGTCCTCGAACAGCTCCTCGCGTCCGTGGCCCTCCAGATCGATCGCCACACGGTCCCGTCCGGTCCAGGCGCGCAGGGTGCGTGCCAGGGCGGCGAGCAGGACCTCGTTCGTACGCGACCGGTACACGGCGGGCACCCGGTGCAGCAGGTCGTCGGTCTGCGCCGCGCTCAGCGCACACAGGACGGTGCGCTCGTCGGCCACGGTGTCGGCACCGCCCGGTGTGTCCACCGGCAGTTCGGTCGTCGCGCCTTCGAGGGCCGACCGCCAGTAGCCGACCTGCGCGTCGAAGCCACCCGAGGCGACATGTGCGACGAGGCGGTCGGCCCACTGCTGTACGGAGGTGGTCTTACGGCCCAGGCCGGCTCGACGGCCGGACGGCGACGCCTGCGTCTCGTAAGCCGTCTGTGCTGTCTCGTGAGCGGTCCGTGCCGTCTCGTGAGCCGTCTGTGCCGTCTCGTAAGCCGCCTCGATGTCCGCCAGCAGAACGCGCCACGACACCCCGTCGACCACCAAGTGGTGTGCCGTGAACTGGACCCGGATTCCGCCCCCGCCGCCCATCAGGCCGACGACCACACGGAGCAGCGGCCCGCCGAGCCCGATGCGGGCCGGGGCCTCGGCGGCGATCTCCTCCCAGGCGGCGTCCGGATCGGGCTCGCCCGACAGGTCGTACTCCTGGAACACCGTGTCGATGTCGACCTCGGTCAGGATCCGGGCGGTGGCGACTCCGTCGGAGTCACCGGTGAAGGACGTCCGCAGCGCGTCGTGGTGGGTGAGCACCGCGTGCACGGCCTCCCGGAGGAGGGCCGGGTCGGTCCCGTCCCGTAGCTCGAAGGCCATCGACATGGCGAAGTGCCCGGGGTCCAGCGGATGGGTGGCGAAGAACCACTCCCGGATCGGGGTGGTCCCGACGGGTCCGCTCAACCTTCCCTGATCTGCGAGGACTTCGGTCCCTACCACGCGTCCGGGCCCGGTGGCGGACGCGCGTGCGGCGAAAGCGGCGAGCGCGGCCACGGTCTGGCGGGCGAACACGTCCCGCGACGATATCCCGATGCCCGCGCGGCGTGCCTTCGCGACGAGTTGGATGCTCAGGATGGAGTCGCCGCCGAGATCGAAGAAGTTGTCGTGCGCGCCGACCCGCTCGGCACCCAGCACCTCGGCCCAGATCCCGGCGAGCACCTCCTCCAGACCCGCCCGGGGCGCGACGTATCCGCCGTCGCCCGTGCCGTCCTCCGCGCCGGCGGCGGGGCCGGGGGCCGGCAGGGCGGCCCGGTCGACCTTGCCGTTGGCGTTGAGGGGGATGCGGTCCAGCGCGACGAAGGCCGAGGGCACCATGTAGTCGGGCAGCACGGCCGCCGCGTGTTCGCGGAGCGCGGCCGCGTCCACTCCGCCCGGTTCGACGGGCACCACATAGGCGACGAGCCGCGCCGCCACCCCGGCCGGGCCACCGCCTCCGGACCCGCTCCGCACCACCGGTGGGGCGTCGACGGTCACCTGGGCGACCGACGCGTGCAGGCTCAGCACGCCCTCGATCTCGCGCGGTTCGACCCGGAAGCCGCGCACCTTGACCTGGTCGTCGCCGCGCCCGACAAACTCCAGTTCGCCGTCCGTACGGCGGCTGACCACGTCCCCGGTGCGGTACAGCCGCTCACCGCTGCCGAACGGGTCGGCGACGAAGCTCCCCGCGGTGAGCCCGGGCCGGCCGAGATAACCGCGGGCGAGCCCGTGCCCCGCCACGTACAGCTCACCCGGCACGCCGACGGGGACCGGGCGCAGCCAGGCGTCCAGGACGTAGGCCCTGGTGCGGACGACCGGGGTGCCGATGGGCGGCGTACCGTCGCCCGGTGCGAGTGCGCCGCTCATGGTGGCGCACACGGTGGTCTCGGTCGGCCCGTACGCGTTGACCATGGTCCGGCCCGGCGCGCAGCGGTCGACGGTCTCGGCGGGGCAGGCCTCCCCGGCGACCACGAGTGTGGGCGGCAGGTCGGCGGGGTCCAGCGCCGCGACGAGGGCGGGCGGCAGGGTCGCATGGGTGACGTCGCAGGCGGCGACGAGGGGGCCGAGCGTGGTGCCCCAGTCGGTGGAGGGCCCGTTCGTCCCGGCGCCGGGGCCAGGTCCGTCCACGATCAGGGTGGCGCCGGTCAGCAGCGCCATGGACAGCTCCCACCAGGAGGCGTCGAACCCGGGCGAGGCGAACTGGAGAACCCGCGATCCCGGCCCCACCCCCAGCCGCTCCGCCTGGGTCGCTGCCAGGCTCGCAAGCCCCGCGTGGGTGACGGTCACGCCTTTGGGTCGCCCGGTCGAGCCGGAGGTGTAGATCACGTAGGCACCGGCGGAAAGGGGGACCTTTCTGACCTCCGATTCGCCCGGAATATCCGGGATAGCGGGTATGTCGAGAGCATCGAGGGCGAGGACAGGGAGCGGCCCGGCCCCCGAGTGATCCGCCAGCGTGTCCCACAGGGCGGCGGCGTGTGACTCATGTGTGATCAGCAGCTCGGCGTCGCAGTCGGTGAGGATGTAGCCGACCCGATCGGCGGGATACGAGGGATCCACGGGGACGAATGTCGCTCCCGCCTTCAACACCGCGAGCACCGAGACGACTTGGTCGACGGAACGCGGCAGGAGGAGGGCCACGCGGGACTCCGGCCCGATCCCCGTACGGAGAAGGTGCCCGGCCAGCCGGCCGGCCCGGTCGTCCAGCTCGCTGTACGTCAGCACGGGGCCCTCCGCACACCGTACGGCCGGGGCATCGGGGGTCGTGTGGACCCATTTCCCGAAGAGGGCCGGGGCGGACAGTCCGGGCACGTCATCACTCGTACGATCGTTCGCACCGGTCAGGGCGGACCGCTCGGCGGCGGGCAGCGCGTCGGCGGTGAACAGCGGAGCGGCCGGAGACGCAAGCAGCGCCCCTGCGAGATGCAGCCAGCGCCGGGCCAGCCTCTCGACGGTGTCGGCGTCGAACAGGTCGGTGTTGTACTCGACCCCGGCCCGCAGGGTGCCGGCGTCCTCCCGGAACCCGAAGGTGATGTCGAACTGCGCGGTCTCGCGCTCCACTTCGAGCGGTGACACCTCCAGGCCGGCCAGGGTCAGCGGCTGTTCGTCCGGGGTGTTCTGGAGGCTCACCATGGCCTGCACGAGAGGGGTGCGGCTGGTGTCCCGCCCGGGGGCGAGGTCGTCCACGAGCACACTGAACGGGATGTCCTGGTGGGCGAAGGCGTCGAGCACCGTCGCGCGCGAGTCGGCGAGCAGCTCGGCGAAGGAGCGCGACTCGTCGATCCGCGAGCGCAGCACGAGGGTGTTGACGAAGAAGCCGACGAGGTTCTCCAGCTCGGCGCGCTCACGTCCCGCGACGGCGGTGCCGACGGCGATGTCCCGCTGCCCCGTCCACCGGGACAGGAGCAGTTGGGTGACGGCCGTCAGCGTCATGAACAGGCTCGCGTCCTGCTCCTGGCCCACGGCACGCAGCCGGCGCGACAGCGCCTCGGGCACGTCGAACGCGTACAGCGAACCGGCGGAGGTACGAACGGCGGGGCGCGGCCGGTCGGTGGGCAGGTCGAGCGGTTCGAGACCGTCCAGCGTCCGCTGCCAGAAGTCGAGTTGTTCGTCCGGCGCGGGCCGGCGCTCGCGCTGCCAGAGTGCGAAGTCGGGGTACTGCAAGGGCAGATCGGGCAGACTTGCGTGCTCACCGTGTACGGCGGCGTCGTAGAAGATGCCGAGTTCGCGGGCGATCACACCCATCGACCAGCCGTCGGTGACGATGTGGTGCATCGACAGGACGAGAACGTGATCGTCCTCGGCCACCGGCATCAGCAGGACCCGCAGCAGCGGGCCGGTACGCAGGTCGAACGGGGTGGCGGCCTCCTGGCGCACCAACTCGTCCAGCTCACCGGGGCAGCCGCTCGGATCGACGGTGCGGAAGGACACCGGAAGGTCCGCCGGACCGTGCACGACCTGGACGGCCCGTCCGTCGACGGAGTCGAACGTGGTGCGCAGCGCCTCGTGCCGGCCGACCAGCGAGGCGACGGCGGAGCGCAGGGCGCGGACATCCAGGGGCCCGGTGAGCCTCAGCGCTTCCACGACGTTGTACTCGACGCTGCCGTGCGCGAACTCGTCCAGGAACCAGAGGCGTTCCTGAGCGAACGAGAGGGGCAGGTCCCCATCTCTGGGCGCCGGAGTGATCGCCGCGCCGACGGTGGTGCTCGCCGCACCCGTCACGAGGGACGCAAGTCCGGACACGGTCGGCTGATCGAACAGCGCCCGCGGCGACAGGGCCGCACCGCACGCATCGCGGATCCGGGAGACGACTTGGAGGCTGGAGATGGAGTCGCCGCCGAGGGAGAAGAAGTTGTCGTGCACCCCGACCCGCCCGACACCCAGCACCTGCGACC